>PBEJ01000014.1:0-44430 GCA_002719595.1 Verrucomicrobiales bacterium | reverse complement strand
ANCTNATCNTGNGAACGNAATCGNNTTTNNANTTCNGGNTCNATNTTNNNGGTNAGTAANTNTAGCCGGNCGTACACTGCGCGGTGGAGTGGATATCCCTGAAAAATAGCAGCCCCCAAACCGACATCCTTCGGATTATGATCGTAGATCTCTTTCATAACGCCGCCGGAATACCCCTCCTTCAGGAAGCGTTTGCCAGGTTTGGAGAAAGGAAAGAAGGGTTCACGCCAAGCACCACTGAAGAAACGTGGGACGAAGTAGCTAAACACATATCGTGGATTGAACACTTTCTTCCAGATGCCGCCGNCAGCCAATTCGGTTTCGGTAGTACCGAGTGGCTTGGAATCTTGTTTTAGCGCTTTTTGTTTTAGGATGTGCGGTCGTAGGGCAGTCAAAGCGTCCTGTAGGGCTTCGCCGGGGCTTTTGCCNTTTACATCGATGGTNATGACCGANTGNTCNCCNTTNACNCGACGCATNGTNTCGAGCGCNATNTGNTATCGGCCNTGGGTNTGNGCNANNTCNTCNGCNTTNTCGTGNCGNTCGATTTTNTGNCCNCGATCGTGGATGCGTTCGAGCGCAACCTTGGGATCAAGTTTAAGCAGGATCACCACGTCGGGCATCCAGACACTGTGCAAACCCAGCGCGCGTGTGGCTCGATGCAGCCAGCGACCGGGTCGCAAATTTGGCATACGTTCGGCGGTTTCCTTTGGGAGCGGTTGTCCATNCAANANGTAGTTAAGTACCGCAGCCAAATCTTCGGGNGTGGGTGCGAAGGATTTCTCCCCTTCACTGGCGGGATACAGATAATTGGCAGCGCGGCCCATAGTTGAGAGAAGCGTATTGCCATCACTCACCACGCAGTCGAGTGACCACTTTTTAGCCATACTGCGGGCAGCGGCGTCCTGTGCCATCATTTGCGGNACCTTCAGGAATGGGTAAATCCGACGACTATTGGTGAAACGCTTAGCCCAGCGCTTGAGCCTTTTGGATATGCGCGCGGTAAAAGGGATGCCCTCGGGGGTAAAGTCGTTGGTTAGGTGATCTTCCTCGGGGCAATTGACTAAGTAGGTTTCGCCTGCGCCACCGGCTTGGAGTTCGTATTGCGCAGCCATCAACATTGGTAAAGAGGCAGCAAAGGTTGATTTCCCGCTGCCATCGATTCCAATAACGCTTACGTGCAAGGTTTTGTCTTCGTATTTTTTCATATCCTTCATATTTTTTAGCCTCATGATTTTACTCGGTTGGGTTGGTAATTTTTACCGGGAATAAACGGTAGTGCCCCCGCCATTCGTACGGTCAGTTGGGCGGCCTCCAGTGGATCTTCATCAATAAAAAAAGGCATGCGTTCACCGTTAACCACCCGCAGGGTCACCGGAGTATCTTCGGTGATCCGAAAAATCTTTGCCTCCTTTGCCAACGCTTTTGCACGCGGCACAAGGCTAAGCGCCTGCAGTCGGCTGTGGTAGGGGATGAGATGAAGCGATAAGGCAGGGTCCTCCACCGCCAGGCCCGGCTGAAACGGCAGCGCACCCAGTGGGAAATTCATCAGGGCTCCGGCAAGCACGCGAAAAGATTCTGTGTGTGCATTTTGTTGCACTTCAATTTCTGGAAGCGTTTCTGGATTCAATGCTGCGCGAGCACATAAACCGGCCAGACACAGCCCGTATTCCACATTGGTCAATCGCTCGATTCCCGCGCTTTTGGCCGTTAAGTGGTGCAGCCGCGGATAGTTGGCGTGATATTGCTCTAACGCTTTTGGCACCTGACCAAACAAGCCAAAGCCCCCTAGCGTGGCCCCGTGCACTGTGCCGGCTGGTTTGTTACCATCGATCAAATCACAGCCAATTACGCAACACTCAGCTATCGTTTCGTTTAGAAGTTGTGTGGCGAGTTCCTCCACACCTTCTACTGGATCCTTGGCCATGCCCAATTGGCGTGCGATGACATTGCCTGAACCCATTCGCAAAGCACCAAGGCGTAAGTTTTGGCTGGGTTTATCGATGCCCACACCTTCGATTACGGCTCGTAATGTGCCGCCTCCGCCACCGGCGATGATGACCGCATCTTCGGGATGTCGGCGGGTAAANGCCCACGCTGAATTCCGTATGGCCTCGTGCCCCTCGGTCCGGTGAAGCTTCACGCGATGCTCATTACCCAGACGCTTGCGCAGAATATCTGCGAGGTTGCGTCCCAAAGCAGTTGTGTTACCCGTGCCGGCGGCGGCGTTGATGGCGAGGAGAATGTTCATTGTCTTTTGCTGAAAACCACTCTAACGCCAAATACCCTTGGGGTGTTAATTGATTAAAAAAGAGCCAATATTGACTGGCTCAATGAAGCACCCCGAATTGCGGGAATTATTTATTTTTGAAAGTGATTCCAGATCAACTGGAGCGTGGGAGAGTAGGCACCGGGATTTCTTTCCAGTTGTTCGGTCAGTTCTGACTTGGAGCACCAGCGGCCTTCGTCAATTTCCTCGGGATTCAAGTCAAAGGGGCCCTCGGATTGAGTACGGTAGACCCAGCAGAATTCCATACCGGTATCATCGCATGCATCGAGTTTGAATAGGGGTTCAAGGGGTTCCTCGACCAACAGGCCAATTTCCTCCATCAGCTCGCGCTCAGCTGCGACAACGTAGGATTCACCGGCGTCTACGTGACCGCTACAGGAGCTATCCCATACGCCCGGGTTGTTATCCTTGGTCATGGAGCGAAGTTGGAGAAAGATTTGGCCGGCGGTGTTAAAAACGAGTACATGCGCGGCGCGATGGCGAAGGCCCTGTGCGTGCACAATGCTGCGGGGTTCGCGACCGATGATTTCGTCGTGCTCATTGACGACATCAAAGATGTCTTCATTGATCATGTAACTCTTTGGTTAGGGTTACAAATTGATCCATTGTTACTTTCTCGGCACGAATCTTTGGGTCAAGGTTTGCGGCAGCCATTGCCGCATCGAGTTGATCCTCCGGCCATCCACCTTTTAAGTTCTTTCTCATCATTTTACGACGTTGGCTAAAAGCCCGTTTAACAACAGTGGTAAAGGGTTTGTGTAACTGGTGCTTAAACAGGGGCTTGGTGCGTCGGTCGAGAGTGAGGCAGGCTGAGTCGATACGTGGCTCAGGAAAAAAACAGCGTGGAGATATCTTAAAGATATTCCTCACTTGATAGCGGCAGCCGACCAGTAATGTGAGTTTGCTATATTCTCTGGTAGATGGTTTTGCATTAAGGCGTTGACCAACTTCCCATTGTACGGTGACAACCAATCTTTGTGGACCATTAGGCATCGAAGCTAAATCCACGAGCAACGGTGAGGCGACGTTGTAAGGCAGGTTGGAAACCATTTTCCAAGCGCTCCAATCAACCTCGATATTTTCAAAATATTTCAGAGCATCATTGTGTATAAGTTTAAATTTCCGNTTGTTTTTAAATTTTTTGTCAAGGTGTGAAGCGAGACGCTTGTCCTTCTCAATGACGGTTAGTTCATTAACCTCCTGCAGCAAATGTTCAGTCAATGATCCCAATCCCGGGCCGACCTCCAGTACATAATCGTCTTTTCGAAGGTCAGCTGCTTTGGCAATGCGTTGCAATACATTCTGGTCATGAAGAAGATTTTGTCCCAATGCCTTTGATAAACGAATTGATTCTGTGTCCAGGGTATTGCGTATATCGTTTTGGTTCATCAAAGGATTTCCTAGAGCATAATTGGTTTTGCCGCTGCTGCTGCTTTTATACTCACCTAGGTGATAAGGGCCAAGAATTCCGTTTGCGAAGTTCAGTTTAAGGGTTTACTCTAAGTTCAGTGAGGCTTTCGGTTAAAACAGATTATGCGGCCAGGGCAGTTTTGGAACTGGCTAAGCAGCCCGTTAATGGACAGGCCTGTAAGGTAGAGGAATTAGCTTTGGCGTCGGGGACTTCAGCAAATTTTCTTGTCCAGATATTAATTGATTTAAAAAGTGCNCAAATAGTGGCAAGTGCTCGCGGGAAACAGGGAGGTTACCGGCTGGCTAAAATTCCTGAGGAAATTACTTTAGGCGATGTTTGGCGTGCGGTTGACGGGCAGGTTTTGGATACGCCCGCTTTGGAAGACGAAAACTGCCCTGGGGCATTACAAGATGCTTGGGGCCAGATTCGTGATTCAGTCAATCGTGAGTCTGATGAAATTAATTTTTCCCAGCTTCTAGAGGCGACTGGTCGCGAAAAAGAGATGTATTACATCTAGTCTTTCGACCTTATTTTCGGAAGCTCATGGATTCTTTGTTTTTGTCGCAGCGTATTTGGTGGCCCATTATTTCCCCATGAGGATAGTACTTTCCGCAGTAACGGCATTTCTCACCTTTTTTTGCGGAAGTGACACCAAAGAAAATGCCGGCCCCCACAAGCACTACTGCAGCTACGGTTGCTATGGTGGTTTTTAGATTCTTATCCATTCTATTCTCCTCAAATTAAACTAACACAAAAAAGGGTCACAAACAAACTGATTTAGCCGAAAGGCTAATCTTCATCTTCAGGTATTTGCGATTTTGGTGGAGAGGGTTTTAAATAAGATTTGAATTTTTTAGGATCGATTGTGGGGATTTGGCAGGCACTGCCTGAGCATACGTATACTAACGGTGAGCCATTTTCCTCGGGTGTTTGTTTTTTGGCGAATTCTTCAACCGGCCCGTGGTTTCCAATCACCACACGATTGGGTTGATATTGATTATGCACTTCGTGCAAAGCGCTTTGAAATTCTTTGTCTTCGGGGTTTCCCGCAACCACTACCCTGTAGGGTTCATGCAAATAGAAATCCAGTGCCTGGAGGAGATAAGGGACTGCAGAGCCCTGTTTTTCCATTCTATCTGAAAAAAGTAACAGAGTGGAGCGGGCGCATTCCCGGTATTGTTTGTTTTCAGTAGTTTTATGCAGTTTAAGGAGTGCCAGCGCGGCAACGGAATTAGCCGAGGGCATGGCGCCATCATAATCCTCCTTAACCCGCATAATGAGTCCGGTATTACCCGTACCCTGCCAGAACCCACCGTTTTCCTTATCATAAAATAACTCGATCATCCTGTCAGCCAAAGTAACGGCTTGCTCGAGGTATTTAGCTTTCAAAGTGGCCTCATAGAGGTGAAGGGTGCCGTCNAGTTGAAAGGCATAAGCATCAAATAACTGAACACTGTCCCGTTCCCCGTCACGCCATCGGTGATACATAGTTTTGGTTTTTGGGTCCCAAAGTTCTTTTAGTATGGCAGTGTAGTTCTTTTCGGCGATTGCTAGATATTCATCCTCATTTAAGACGGCGGATGCTCGGGCTATGGCTCCGAGCATTAATCCATTCCAGCTGGAAAGTATTTTATCATCCAGATGCGGCCGAATACGTTTGTTTCGAGCAGTGTCCATCTTTTTCTTGATGGTGATCAGCATCGTTTTTTCCTCATCGGTTATTTTCGAATCTACTATGCTGAGGACATTCAAGTTTTTTAGCGGGTCTGGATGGCTATGGTCTTCGAAGTTGCCTTTTTCAGTTATGCCAAAATAATCAATGGCTAATTTGGCTTCTTTTTCCGTCAAAATTTCTTCGAGTTGTTTTTTGGTCCAACAGTAAAATTTACCCTCCTGACCTTCGCTGTCAGCATCCTCTGCTGAATACCAGCCTCCGTCTTTGTGCGTCATGTCCCGTTTTAAATAGCGGATGATATCATGTACCACATTGGCGTGTTTTTCCTCACCGCTTACCAGATATGCGTCTAAATAGAGGTGAATGAGCTGGGCATTGTCATAGAGCATCTTCTCGAAGTGTGGGACTAGCCATTTTTCATCTACTGAGTACCTGGCAAAGCCTCCGCCAATTTGATCGTAAATCCCCCCAGCAACCATTTGATCACAGGTGTTTGTGACCATTTCGATACCATCTTTGTCCTTGGAACGTGCCGATTGCCAGAGAACCAGAATAGGTTCAGAAGGCCGTGGGAATTTTGGTGCACGGCCAAATCCTCCAAACCTTGAATCATAGGTACTTTTAATTTGTTCCACAGCGTTGGTAATCATGCCCTGATACAGTTTTGCATCCGGTGATGGTTTTCCTGCTGATATCTTGGCTAGTTCCGCAGATACCCGATCGGCATCTCCTTCCAGTTTTGGGCGCATTTCCTTATCATTCCAGAGTTGGTTAACTCGTTCGCAAAGATTCATGAAGTCCGGTTTGCGGAAGTAAGTGCCCCCAAAAAACGGCTTTTGGTCAGGTGTCATAAACACACTCATTGGCCAACCGCCTCCACCGGTGGTCGCCTGCACAAAGGTCATGTAAATTTTATCAATATCTGGACGCTCTTCCCGGTCAAGTTTAACGCAGATAAAATGTTTGTTTAATAAAGCCCCCACTTCTTCGTTTTCGAAACTCTCGCGTTCCATTACGTGGCACCAGTGACACGTCGAGTATCCAACCGAAAGGAACACGGGTTTATCCTCTTTTTTCGCTTTATCAAATGCTTCTTTTCCCCACGGAAACCAGTCTACAGGATTGTGTGCGTGTTGTAATAAATACGGTGATTTTTCTTTAATGAGCCGGTTNGTGTATTTGTGGTCAGTTTGTTTCTTGGGTTCCACGGTTGAGGCTGTTGTAATATTTGTATTCTTGCTGCTCTTTAAATTGGTTGTTGGCGAAGGAGCTGGTTTATCTCCGCACCCCAAGCCGATAGTTAAGCCGATAGCTAAAGTCATAATAGACTTATTGGTGCCAAATCTGTGCATGGGTTGGAGTATGATCTAAAGTTCCTTTAGTGCAAGTCGTGAACCAATTTGACTTGCTATTGCCTGCTTTGCCCGGAGATTTTCTTCCTGTGATAAGGAGCGCGTTAATTACTGGCATCACCGGTCAGGATGGTTGGTATTTGCGCGAATTGCTGGAAGCAAAAGGCTATGAGGTTCACGGTTGGAGGAGTGATGAGTGTGATGTTACTGATTCGGAGCAGTTGAGAGTTGCTGTTCAGCAGGCTCAACCTGATGAGATCTATCACCTTGCCGCTCAGTCACATGTCGGGCAGAGCGAATCTGATATTTCCCTCACGATGAAGGTAAATTTTAAGGGAACCGAGAATTTTTTGAAATGCGTTCATAAGGAAGCTCCTCAGGCTCGGTTCTTTTTTGCTTCTTCTTGTCAGGTGTTTGGAGATGCGGTGGAGTCTCCCCAAAAAGAAACCACCCCTTTTAATCCAGTGAACCCTTACGGAGACTCAAAGGCCAAGGCGACGGAAAAAGTGCGGAAGTCACGTGATGAGGGGTTGTTTGCAGTAAATGGATTTCTCTATAACCATGAATCACCCAGACGCGGGGATAATTTTGTGACAAAGAAAATATGTCTTGCGGCTGCTGGAATTTCATGTGGGAAGCAGAAAGAATTAAGATTGGGTGATACTTCGATGGAAAGAGATTGGACAGATGCCCGGGATGTGGTTCGTGGGATGTGGTTGTCGTTGCAGGTTGATCAACCTGATGATTATATCTTTGCTTCGGGTAAAACTCATAAAGTTCAGGAGGTTGTTGAGATTGCCTTTGAAACCGTTGGGCTGAATTGGGAGGACCACGTNGTGCGTGATGAATCTTTTAACCGTAAAAAAGAGCCAAAAGGCTTGGTCGGAGATGCGTCAAAGGCCAAGGCACTGTTGGACTGGGAACCTCAAACCTCTTTTCGTGATCTGATTATTGAAATGACTGAAGCGGCTCGGGTTCAGCTGAATCGCTCGAGGTAATCTTCATAGGTCTGTTTCAGGCCGTCATCAAAATTGATCTTTGGTTTCCAGCCCATGGCTTTCAGCTGTGAGTTATCCAGTAGTTTACGGGGCATACCGTCAGGTTTTTCGATGTCCCATTTAACTTCACCGTGATAACCGGTAAGCTCAGCTATTTTTTCATTGAGATCTCGGATNGAAAGCTCGATCCCTCCGGCGATATTGATGGGTTGAGCATCACTGTAATGATCAAGCAAGTGGACGCAGCCGGCGGCGGCGTCATCCACATTTAAGAATTCACGCCTTGGATCACCTGTGCCCCAGTTGGTGATAGTTCTTTTGTCATCGGTTTTTGCCTGATGATATTTTGAGATTAAAGCGGGGATAACATGAGATCTTCCTGCCTCGTAGTGGTCGTTGAGTCCATATAAATTGGTTGGAATGGCGGTGATAAAGTCGCATCCATGCTGTTGCCGGTACGCCTGACACATTTTCCAGCCGGTCACTTTTGCAGTGGCATAACCTTCATTGGTAGGCTCTAGTGTCCCGGTGCATAATGATTCTTCTTTCATTGGTTGATCCGCTAAACGGGGATACATGCATGAGCTACCCAGATAGAGGAGTTTGGTGATTCCAAATTTGAACCCACCATGAATCAGGTTGGTTTGTATTTTTTGGTTCTCAAGAAGAAAATCAGCCGGTTGGTTTCGGTTAGCATCAATGCCTCCAACCTTCGCTGCGGCAATAATGATGATATCAGGTTGTTCTGACTTCAGATAAGATTCAGTTGCTTCTTGATTAAGTAAATCGAGCTGTGCTCTTGGCTGACCTACCACGTTATTGAAGCCGGCTTCTTTGAGGGCGCGGCACAGGGCGCTGCCGACCATCCCTTGGTGTCCCGCGACATATACCTTGGATTCTCGTGACAAACTCACTAAGCGACCCTAGTCCAAAATTGTTACATTGACCATCTGGATTTATATGGTCCTTGCGAGGTATTGTTCTTTGCCTTGCTCGGTTNCTATTGTTAACATNCCGGGCAAGTCACATATAGTTCATGAAAAAAATCTTATTTATTGCACTGTTTATTTCCTCAATTTCAGTCCTAGCCGCACCTAAGGGAGGCGCTTTTTTGGATCCAAAAGAAGCTGGTTTGGATTTCATCGTTCAAGGTGAATACATNGGGGAAGATACTGAAGGAGGTAGGGTAGGGTTAAATATTATTGCCCGAGGAGATGGCAAGTATGAAGGAAAGGGTTTTATGGGGGGGTTACCCGGGGATGGCTGGGATCCTTACAGTGAGACACTTCCATTGACCATTGAAACCAACCCCGGTATCGGGGGCGAATATTCAGGAGAGGATGCTGAAGGCCAAAAGGTAGGCCTCAAAATCTCCTCGATAGGCGCAGGGAAGTTCAAAGGTGAGGGTTATAGCGGAGGTTTGCCTGATGATGGTTGGGATCAGGGAGATACGCTTCCTTTGGAAATCCAGAAGGATGGAGATAAATGGAAGTTTACTGACTCAGATTTTAACGAGTACGAGGTGAAAATTAAGGATGGTAAACTAGTGGCATGGTTGGCGGGCGATAAGTTTGCTGAGCTTAACAAGGTCGTTCAGATGAAATGCACTGATCCGGATAACAATGTATACGAAGTGAAAATTANGGACGGTAAGCTGATTGCCTGGCTTGAGGGCAATAAGTTTGCCGAGTTGAAAAAGGTGGTTCGCAAAAGTCCAACTTTGGGAGCCAAGCCGCCTAAGGGAGCCATTGTATTATTTGATGGCACTTCAGCTGATAAGTTCAAGAACGCCAAGATCAGTGAAGATAAGCTGTTGATTCCAAGGGCAGACAGTATTCAGAGGTTTGGTAGCCACAAGTTGCATATTGAGTTTTTGCTTCCCTTCAAGCCAAAGGCTAAAGGGCAGGGCCGTGGCAATAGTGGTTGTTATTTGCAAGGGCGCTATGAGGTGCAAGTGCTCGATTCCTTCGGCTTGGAAGGTCGTAACAATGAATGTGGGGGTATCTACAGCATTAAGGCACCGGATCTGAATATGTGTTACCCACCGCTTTCCTGGCAGACCTATGACATTGAGTTTACCGCCGCAAAATTCAAGGATGGTAANAAGGTGGAGGATGCTCGCATGACAGTTTTACATAATGGAGTGAAGATTCATGACAATGTAAAGCTGCCTAAACGTACTACTGCCAGTCCGTTGCCAGAAGGCCCGGAGCCGGGATATTTGCATCTTCAGGATCACGGTAACCCGGTTCGTTACCGGAATATTTGGGTTTTGAAGACAAAGTAGTCTTTAGAGTATCCAGATCGGACTTTCAGGCCGGGTTTCTGCAATGGGNCCCGGTTTTTTAGTGCAGTTCAATCCAGAACCAGATGGCTGCGCAGATGCCAAAAAGAATCGAAGCAATGAGGGCGGCCATCTCAAAACCTACGTCCATGGCAATCATTACGGGTCCATGATGACATCACGAAAAGAAAAAAAGAAAGTCTATTAAAAAAGGGAAACCGACGCGGCTGGGTGGTGGGCGTCACCGCGTCGGTTATAATCTGCGGATTTGGATGGGGGCATCCGCAGGCCATTTTTCTAGCAGGCCTGATTGACGCTGGCAACCCCTTAGGATATATTTTTTTTGTAGAAATTCACNGAATAGTGATCACTTTTTTGGGGAAAATAGTAATAACCAGCTTGAAAAATCTTGATTGGAGAGGTTTGGTGGGTACACTGCGCCGCCTTCCTCTTAGGAAGTATTGGGAGTGTAGCTCAGTTGGTAGAGCAGTGGCCTTTTAAGCCATTGGTCCGGGGTTCGAGTCCCCGCGCTCCTACCAACTTTTCTTTTCTTTAGTGGGGTTTTCCGCCTAAATCTCTTTTCTCAATGCTTGGACATTATCAGGATTTTTTTTGGCTTATTCTTTTAGGAATCGGAGTGGTCCTGATTACTCGGCTGCTTTTAATTAGAGGAATCCAATTAACTTCAGATGCCTGGGAAATGCCCCGGAAAGTTCAGGGTCAGGTTCTGGGTTATGCAACTTCAATGCCCGAATTGGTGGGCACCGTTAGTACTGCGGCCAAGGGCCTTTTGGGGGCGGGTCTATGGAATGTGGCCGCTTCCAATATCATTAATCTGATCTTGTTTGTTTCAGCAGCCTTGTATTTCGGTCGCTCCAGGTCTCTGGCAAAGAGAAAATTCATCGATGAAATGGGTTTTGCACTGGGGGCCATACTACTGCCGATTATTCTGGTTACCCGCGAACAATGGGCTAAATCCGGATGGGCTGCCTTATTACTATTCGGATATTTTGTGGTTTATCTGATTCTAGATAGGAAACTCAATCCACCTGATTCGGATGCTGAGGAGCAGAGTGAGCCTTCGGCTTCCTCAAATGGATTTAAGGGCATTGTGTTTATTCTATTGGGTATTTTGGGGATTATTATTACCGGTAATTATTTGGGCGGAGTGGCTGAATCCATTGTTGTAAAGATGAATGTTCCTGAATGGGCCATTGGCTGGATTTTGGGAGTGATTACCTCGCTNCCTGAACTTACGAGCTTTTATGCGGTGTTTTCTNTGGCTAAGGAGCAGGAAAGTGATGAGAGCTGCCAGCAAAATCTGGATAATCTGGCTGCTTCAAACATGTCCAATGTGGGCTTGATATATCCCATTGGAATCATTGTATTTTTGCTCGTGACTTGAGAACATATTGCGTTTCCGAACAAAATCCAAAATTGCCAGAGAAGAAATGAAACCGGTATTNACACTATTATTTTTAGCTATCTCTTTTCCTGTAATCGGGGCCGATAAGGATGTTTCCAAACAAAACTATTGGCCGGGTTGGTTGGGTCCCAAGCGCGATGGTTGGGTCAAAGGGTTTCAGCCTCCAAAGAAATGGCCCGCCAAGCTCAATCAGGTATGGCAGGTCAAAGTGGGCGAAGGCTACGGGACCCCCCTCGTTGTGGGTGATCACGTTTACCAACANGCTCGGCAAGGTGAAGAGGAAGTGGTTTGGGCGGTAAATCTAAAAACCGGGAAAAGAATTTGGCGTTCTGGTTATAACACTCCCTTCAAGATGGGCGGAGGAGGTGAGAAACATGGCAAGGGCCCTAAATCCAATCCTACCTATGCTGATGGTCGGATCTTTGTNATGAGTATTACCGGGACTTTGTCGGCATGGAACGCAAAGGATGGAAAATTTCTTTGGCGCAAAAACTACAATTCACGTTTCAAACCTTCTTATCCCAAATGGGGTATGTGCAATTCACCGGTGGTTGATGGAAGCCGCGTAATTGCCCATTTTGGTAATGTAGAAAAGGGAGTTTTGGTAGCTCTGGATGTAAAGACCGGCAGGGAAATTTGGACTCAAGGTGAGGATGGACCTTGTTATTCATCGCCACTTTTGGTGGAGCACGAGGGAATTCGGCAGGTGATTGAATGGAATCACCGCGCGTTGGTGGGGGTGGAAAGTAAAACCGGTAAATTGCTCTGGGAATTTCCTTTCCCACATGTTGGCACAAACCAGAACATGCCAACTCCTTCCTTTAATAATGGCAAAATTCTGGTGGGTGCAGAAAATCGCGGGCTCCATGGCATCGAACCGAAGCTCGAAAATGGTAAGTGGAGCGTTAAGGCTTATTGGAGTCACCGCAAAGTGGCCCTCAATATGAGTTCAGCAGTGGTAAATGATGGCCGCTTATATGGCCTTTCACACCTTAAAAGAGGTCGGCTTTTTTGTGCTGACGCTCACACAGGTGAAGTCCTGTGGGAAGGGCCTGAGCGTGCTGGTGAGAACGCGACTTTTTTAGCCTTTCCCGGTCATGTAATGGTTCTGGCCAGCCACGGTGAGCTGCAGGTGATAGCCGCTAAAGTTGAGGGGCATCAAAAAGTAGCTACGTGGAAGGTAAGTGATAAACCAGCATGGGCTGCTCCAGTGCTTTTGAAGAAGGGCGTTCTGATTAAGGATCAGGAACATTTGACCTATTGGTCTTTTTAATTAATCCGCTACTTCTGTAGCGGGCGTCGTCGTCGTCATCGTCGCCTTCATTAATGGACGCGGAGGGGGCGGCGGCGGCGAATTTTTCTTATAATACAACTTCGAGTTTGCTTTAAAAAGTAATCTTCCTCTTTACTCTTCTGCGCCACGATGAATTATTTTTATCTCTTTTTATTGCTCATTCTTATTGGCCTTAATGCCCCAGCCAAAGACCGGTTAAATGTCATTTTAATTATGGCAGATGATTCGCATGCCGATAATTACAGTGGCTATGGTAGTAAATTCTTTTCCACCCCTCGGCTTGATGAATTAGCTCGAACAGGGGCTAAGTTTAATCACTGTTACTCCACACCTGTTTGCACTTCTAGCCGGGTAAAGATTATGACCGGGCGCTACGGTATTCGTAATTATGTTCAGTTCGGCACTTTGGATAAGGATGAAATTACTTTCGGCCATATGATGCAGAAGGCGGGTTACGTCACGGCCATTGCCGGCAAATGGCAATTACATGGAGGCGATCGCGGGACTCTGGCTCCAGCATCTGGCTTTGATACCTATTGTCTGTGGAATTATCCGGGCACCGAGCGCTCACGTTACTGGAGTCCCAGCCTGATGCGCGATGGAGAGTTACTTAAAACCACCGAAAAGGATTATGGACCGGATATCCTCACGGATTATTTAATTGAATTCATTAGCAAAAATAAAACCAAACCTTTCTTTGCCTATTACCCCATGTTGCTGGTCCACTCTCCATTTCCTAAAACGCCTGACAGTAAAAATGAAAAAGGATCGAGTTTGGATAATTTCCGCGACATGACCTTGTATGCCGATAAATGTGTGGGGCGCATTGTTGACGCCTTGAAGAAGAACGGTTTGCGGGAAAAGACTGTGATTATTTATACCACAGATAATGGTACGCACCGCGCTTTAACTTATCCTTATGGAAGTGAAGAGCGTAAAGGAGAGAAGGCTTATGCCACTGATGGCGGGACCCATGCACCGTTAATCGTCAATTGTCCCGGCCAAGTCCCTGAGGGGGTTGTGAGTGATGATCTGGTGGATTTTTCAGACCTGCTCCCGACGATTGCCGATCTTACCGGCGCGGATTTGCCGAATGTAAAACTGGATGGACGTAGCTTTTGGCCACAGTGCCAGGGAAAGAAGGGAAATCCTAGAGAATGGATTTACCAGTATTACTACCCAAAATATAAAGCGGCGGCAGCTAAACACGGGCAGGGGGTTAATAAAAATGAGATTGTGTGGGCGCAGAATCAAAAATTTAAATTGTACGGCGATGGAACCCTCTACACGGTAAAAGATCGGCACGAAAATTCACCGCTGAAAAACGGAGAGAACAGCGCCGCCGATCAGGCCCGTAAACTTTTGCAGGCTGCTATTGATTCTATGCCTAAAAAAGCGGCTAAACTTTCTGCGGGTAAAAAGTAAGGTGATATTGAAAGGCTTTTAATGTCGGTTGTTTCCTTTATAGGACACGTACCTTATTATGATGCACCGCATTTGGTGGCCATCGCTTCGGCCCCTTTGGTGCCGATTTTGTTTTGGTTGGCATTTAGGTCACAAAAAAATGATTTGTGGAAAAATCGAGTGGCTTATGTTTTGGCTGGCCTACTTTTTTTGAATGAGATTGCCTATCGTATTTGTCTTTTCTCCCTAGCTGAAACGACAACTCAATTCCTGAATTATGGGCTGCCCCTGCATATTTGCCCTTTGTCTTTATTTGCCGGCTTAATTGCCATTACCCGGCGTTCGCAGTTGGCATATGAGATTTCGTTTTTTTGGGCGTTGACTGCACCAGTAAACTCAATCCTCACACATGATATAATGAGACCGTTTCCATCGTTTGAGTTTATCGGGTATTTTGTATCGCATTGTGGATCTATTTGGGCTGCACTTTATGCAACCTTGGTTCTTGGAATGCGTCCACAATGGATTTCTGTTTGGCGTGTTTTTGTAGCGGCTTGCGTTGTTGGAGTTATATCGGCTGTGGTGGATATTGTGCTAGTGGGGGCTAACTATGCGTTTATGATTCATCCCCCTGATGCGGACAATCCATTTTTCGCGGCACCTTGGCCGTGGTATTTGTTGGTTATTGCTGTATCCTCAATTGGTATGTTTACAGCTATCTATTTGCCCTTCCATTTTATGGACCGATGGAAGGCCAGAAAGATTGCGGAGCGATCCGCTGAGGATGCCTGAAAAGTTTTATTCTTTTATTCAGCCAAGAGATGTTCGATAGCTTTTTCGACGTCGCGATTGGCGATGTCAGCCCAGCGGAGATTGCCTTTGCGATCTATAATATAGTAATCGGGAAAACTATTTGCTTTGTAATCTTCGTTAGTGCCCNTATCTACAGCGATCGGATACTTGATGCCTTTTTCTTCGGCAGTCGCTTCCATTTTTTCGGCTCCGCGTTGATGGCATACCCCTATAATCACAACGCCCTTGTCAGCATATTTTTTCATCATTTCGTTGGTCTTTGGAATGGAAGCAATGCAGGGGCCGCACCAGGTTGCCCAAAAGTCCAAGACGACGATCTTCCCTTTTAGTTTTTTCAGATCCAGTGCTTTAGAATTCATCCAGCCATCTAGTCTGAGTTCAGGAGCAGGCTTACCTTGCATTGCGTTGAGTGCTTCGCGGACCTTGCTGTTCTCGAGTGCCGGTTCGACTGCGTTGAGGGTTAGTGATAAAAATAATGCCACAATCAGGCCAAAAGTCTTATTCATGGATTCAAAATAGGGGAGGGTCAGGATTCAGGCAAGCTAATGTGAGTCTGGTATTCTCCTTGAGAATTGACCTTGATGAGGGCTGACTTTAGCTTGCAATCAAGCAGATGATAATTGTTCTCAAACCAAACCTGACCAAAAGGCAGGAGAATTCAGTACTTCGGGAAATTAAAAAGCTTGGTTATGCGCCACACCTTATGCGTGGTGTGGCCAGAACGGTTATCGGGGCGGTGGGTGATGAGAAAAAAAATCCCTCTTTGGAAACACTGTCCTCCTGGGATGAGGTTGAAAGCGTAACTCCCATTCAAAAACGTTTTCGTTTGGTTGGTCGCGAAGCGCACAAGAAAAATTCCACTATCAAGATTGGTAAACATGTTATCGGTGGGAAAAAAGTTCAGGTGATGGCAGGTCCCTGCTCAGTGGAAAGCGAGAAGCAACTAATGGAGACGGCTCATGCGGTTCGTAAGGCAGGGGCAACTATTTTACGTGGCGGAGCATTTAAACCTCGTACCTCACCCTACGAGTTTCAAGGTCTTGGGGAAAAGGGACTTAAGCTATTGGCGAAAGCTCGTGAAGAAACGGGCATGCCGGTGATTACAGAGCTTCTGTCGCAGAGTCATGCTGATCTGGTAGCTGAGCACGCGGATATTCTGCAGATCGGAACTCGTAATGCACAAAATTTTCAATTGCTCATTGCTGCGGCAAAAACCGGAAGACCTGTGCTCTTAAAACGCGGGATGTCCATGCGGATTGAAGAATGGCTTTTGGCGGGTGAATATGTATTGGCCAATGAGAATCCATCATTGATGTTTTGTGAACGTGGGATTCGCACTTTTGAAACCTATACGAGAAATACCCTCGATCTTTCCGCGGTACCTGCAGTTAAACAACAGTCACACTGCCCGGTGGTGGTTGATCCCAGTCAGGGTTGTGGGCGGGCGGACATGATTATCACCATGTGCAAGGGCGCGATCTCGATGGGAGCAGATGCTCTATTGATTGAGGTGCATCCCAATCCCTCAGAAGCGTGGAGTGACGGGGCTCAACAGGTTACATTGGATGTATTTCGAAAACTCATGCGAGAACTTAAACCCTTTATAAAAGCAGCAGGGCGTTCTTGACGTGGTACAATTATTTCTAGGCGTAAGTGCACTGTTTAGTTTGGTTTTTGTTTCAGGGTGCAATAAGCCGTCAGTGAGTCCTCAGTCAGATACGCCGGCTCGAATACAGATTAAGACCACAAACGAAGCTTTAGTGATACCCGTTACCAATGCGCCAATGGTTGAGCCCGACTTTAGGGAGATACGGTTTGAGCGAAGTGATCCAAATCAATTCCGAGTTGGTTCAGCTCTCAACGAGGCGCTACGAAAAGTAAAGAATCAGGCGATGGGTGAGACCCGAGGTCTTAAGTTGGTTCCCTCCCGGGCCGCTCCTGTTTTGTCGATAAAAGAAATCAGGCAACTTGATGAGCTTGATTTAACAGGGCGTGAACTTTCTGATATCTCGTCTCTTTCCCGAATTACTCATTTTACGTCGCTATATCTCTCTAACAATCACTTGAGTAAATTAGAGCCTTTGTCCAAACACAAAGACTTGTTAGCGCTGACTTTGGATGAAAATCAAATAGAGAACCTTTCCCCATTGAGAGGTTTGGACCAGATAACCCTATTAAGCCTCGATTCAAATAAAATTTCTAACCTTAAACCTTTAGCTGAGTTGGTTCATCTAAAATATCTTTATCTGGGTAATAACCGTATTGTAAAAACTGATTCCTTGGAACGTTTGGAGCAATTGGTTGCCCTAGATTTATCAGCAAACCAACTTACAGATTTGGATTCACTGGGTCGACTGGCAAAGCTGAGATCGCTTGGTTTATATGATAATAAAGATCTTGAACTGGCTCAAATCGAAGAGCTTCAAAAAGCTTTGCCTAATTGTAAAATTAACCATAACACAAGGTAGGGTTGGGGTTTTCAGGTTTGCGGTTAGGGCGGATGTGATTTTCAAGTTTTATAATTGGGGTGTTTGATTAGACTGACTCCATGCCGAAGATATTAATCTTTATATTTATTACCCACTCACTTTCTGCAGCCGAGTTTGGTGGTGGTCGCGCAAGTTTTCACGGATTTATCATGCATGAATTTATGCTTGAGGGAGTGAGTTGTAAGGTGGTCGAGCCCAAGCAAGCAGCTTTAGGTAAACCCTGGATTTGGCGTGCCCGGTTCTGGGGGCATCAGCCTCAACTAGATAAAGAGCTACTTAAGCTTGGGTGGCATGTAGTTTATTGTGATGTAGCAAATTTATTTGGTAACTCTGAGGCTGTGAGACGTTGGGATTCTTTCTATGAGTTTGTGACACACAAATACGGTTTTAATAAAAGACCGGTTTTGGAGGGGATGAGTCGGGGTGGTTTAATTGTTTACAACTGGGCAAAGGCCAATCCAAATAAAGTATCATGTATTTATGGCGACGCTCCGGTTTGTGATATCAAGAGTTGGCCCGGAGGTAAGGGTAAAGGAAAGGGCGGAGGTAAAGTATGGCAGAAGTGTTTAAGNGCTTATGGTCTTACCGACGAAGCTGCTCATGAATTTAAGGGTAATCCGATTGATGGACTGGCGCCACTTGCAAAAACAGGAGTTCGCTTGATACATGTGGTNGGGGATGCGGATACGGTGGTTCCGGTAGCCGAAAATACCCGAATAGTTGAGGAACGTTACAAGAAACTCGGGGGGACTATTAAGGTAATTCACAAGCCAGAAGTGGGGCATCATCCTCATAGTCTTAAGAACCCTAAACCGTTGGTGGATTTTATTCTGAAGGCGTATGAGACTTATAAGAAATAACCGAACTTACAGTTGATATTTAATCCTACCCTGATAACTTTTTCTTAGGAGCCGAAATGAAAATATTAAGACATTTTTCCCTCGCCGTTACGTCCTTGGCCTTGATGGTGCTTGCCCGGGCCGATGAAAAATCCGCAATTGCCGCTATTGAAAAACTTGGAGGGCGCGTGCTCTATGTAGCAAAGGATTCCAATGAGTACAGCGTTACTATCACCAGAAATCTTTTTAATAAGGAAAAAGGTTTTACTGCTGCGGACGTTAAACTGCTCGGGGAGTTACCCAATGCAGTGGAAATATCATTTCAGCATCCAGATACTGATGATTCATGGATAATTCCAATCAAGAATTTGGGTAAGCTTAAAAAATTGCACCTGCAGAAAACTAAAATTAGCGACAAGGCTCTTAATACAATAGGGACGATTGGTAGTTTGGAATATTTGAATCTCTATCAAACTGCGGTGACTGATGGGGGGCTGGATAAGCTGAAGAATTTAAAGAAGCTTAAAGCTTTGTATCTTTGGCAGACAAAAGTCACTGAAGGTAAGGCCAAGAGTTTCCAGGCAGCTATGGCCAAGGCCGGGAACATGGATCTTTCCATAAATATTGGAGTGGATAAGGATTTTAAAAGTGCCAACATTGTGGCCCGTTTGAAAGTTCAACGGGCTGCTTCGCAGAAGTCAGCAAAGGAGGCCGCGGCAAAGGCCGCTAAGGCGGAGGCTGAAAAATATGCAGCAATTAAGGAACCGAAATTTGATAAAGATATTTTGCCTGTCATCCAAAAAAGTTGCTCAGAGTGTCACGGTAAAGATAAGCAGAAAGGTAAGCTAAGGCTTGATAGCTTTGCTGAGTTACAGAAGGGTGCTGATGGGGAGCCCGTAGTAACTGCAGGTAAGGCAGGGGAAAGCTCGCTTCTGGTCCGAATCAGTTTACCTGATAGTGATGATGAAAGGATGCCCCCCAAGGGGAATCGGTTATCTGATTCAGTGAATGCACTAATCAAGCGGTGGATTGAGCAGGGGGCACAGCAAAATTAGTGTTTCCGGAGCTGTCTCTTGGAGGCGATTTCTTGAGTTTGCGTGTTTTGTGGTGCGGCTGCGCTATTCTCACGCTTCAGCAGTTTTTATTATTATTCATCGGCAATATCTCCCCCAAAATGGCGATTTTTAGCGAAAAAATCAATTGGCATGGCTAATGCTAAATACATTGTACATACAGGGTTTGAACTGACTCTATAATAAATAAACAATACTATAAATAAGAGGTCTGTTCAGCTCGAGGAGTTGGGGTAGCTTAGCTACCCCTTATTCTTTGTCTTTTTTCTAGGCCAGTTTACGTTGGACACCTCATCGATTTAGTGGTCTAAAGACACCTTACCGAGTAAATACGTATATCTCTTTTTTATGGGCACACCTCCACCAGCACCTCAAGGCGACGCAGTTCCTACTAACGTACCTTCTGATTCAAGTCCCTCGAATGGTTCCAGTGATTCTGCAGGTAAACGCAAGAAAATCGCGATAATTGCGGGAAGTGGTTTGGGGGTTATTTTGATTGTATTAGCCGTCTTGTTTTTTCTGCCCAAGGAAGAATTACCTCTGGCGCCTGCTAAACCAGTTGTATCTGTAGCTGACTATATAAAAGGAAAACGATTTACCTATTCTCTCCCTGAAGAAGCCGTTGAGGGATTGATACCTACTAACCTTGTTGCTGTATTGGGTGGCCAAATTAGTAGTATTAAAGCTCAGCTAAGTTCGCAGCCAGTTTTTATGCAATTTGGCACAAATAACGTAGTAGAATATGGGACAGCGATTGGAGGGAGTGTATCAAAAATTGCTCAAGGGACTTATTCAGTAGATGGATTGAGTGTGGTGCTTAAAAAAGACGGAGGGAATGATACGGCGGTCTTTAACAAAGCAAAGCCAGGGATTGGTGATGATTTTAAAATGAAATTTATTTCAGGAAACGCCGTGAACATAAAAATTACAAATGTAGAGCCAGCGGAGCCCTTGCAATCGATGAACATGACGATGATGGGAAATTTAGGCTTGGGGGGTGATGGGGGNTTGGGAGCTCTCGCNGGGCTGCTTCCGGGCAAAGGTGGAGGAGCAGGGAGGCCNGGNAAACCCANGCCAAAACCGGGNTATCAGCAGCAATCAGGAGCTGGTGGGGCTCAAGGGAAGCCACTACAGGCGCCAGGGAAGTCCCGTCGTTGGACGTTTGGCCATGGGCAAATGGATATATTGAAATGGAGAGGTGAAGGGACAAATCAGCAAGTGATACAAACTTTTGGGCAACCTGATAATGCCAAGACATGGGGNCAGGGTGGTGGAGCTTGGACGTATAACAAAATGAAGATTACAGATGCCGCGGGCAAATCACATAGATCGATTGTTTTCTACGTGCAGAATGGAGTGGTGGTGGATGTCAAATTGCCGGTTGCTGGGGGCGTTGGACCTGTGAACTAAATAATATAATGAAAAATATAACCTTATGCCTTACTCCAGTTGTCCTGTTGATAATAGGATGCAGTCAAAAGACGCACGACAACGTTGAAAAAAGCTCTGACCAAGTAGTCACAAGTTTGGAGGATATATCCAAGACCATTCGTACCGTTCAGGAAACGGCCAATGAGGTAAAAAAGTTTTCTGAAGATATGGTAGTAACCGGTGAGCGAGTTAAAGGGTTTAAGGGAGTTGAGCTTATTGGGAGCACTCAATGGGAATACAAGGTGGTTTCGGTTGAAGATGAGCAAGGAGAATCTCTTCAAGGCAGTTTGAATGAACTCGGTAAGCAGGGTTGGGAGCTTTCAGAGCGCTTGGGTAGTAATAGGCAGCCGCGCCTGATCTTTAAGCGCCGAAAAGAGGCAATCAGCGAATAGTTCTANAGCTTCCTGTTTTAGTTAGAAGGGGCCCTCGCGGGGAGGGGCTGGGTCCATGGTGAAGACGCTGGCATCAAAAGTCTCCTTGAGTAGTTGAGTTTTTAATTCTGAATATTTTTCGACATCCCATAGATTGTTAAACTCATCGGGATCTTTATCTAAATCATACAACTCACCTTGGTCAGTTCCGTGATAAACAATCATTTTATGGCTGTTTGTGCGGTGCATGGTGCCGTAGCTGTGTTTGTGGCTCCATGCGTTGTAATATTCACTGAAGACGCTGTTTCGATGATGATCAGGGTTTGCTTTGCCCGATAGGATTGGAAGCAGCGTTTTGCCTTGTATGAACTGTGGTATGCTAAGGCCTGCGGCATCAAGAAGTGTCGGGGTAATATCGATGAGTTCAGTTAGTCCGTCTACTTTTAGGCCGGTTTTAAATTGGCCGGGCCAACTAAAGATTAAAGGAACTTTAACGGCTTCTTCATAAAAATGGGGCCCTTTGAGATAAATTCCGTGATCACCGAGCATTTCGCCATGGTCACTCATAAAGATCACAATAGTGTTGTTCAATTGTTCGGTCTCATTTAGTGCAGCTACCATCCGACCAACATTGTAATCAATAAGATCAACCATCGCATAGTAGGCCGCAGTAACCTGCTGCTTATCGTGGTCGGTCATGGCTGCTACGTGATAACTATTTGGGTCACTATGGGCGAATTCGCTATCGAGCCGCTGGTAGGTTGTTTTGCTGTTTGCTTCGTTTGGTTTGTATTTGGGTGTTGGTAAATTTTCGGGGTTATAGCGTGCCAAATAATCAGCTGGTGGATCAAAAGGGTGGTGCGGGGCAAAACAGTTGTAGCTGAAGAACCATGGGCTTCCTTTTTGTTTCTTAATAAAATCTATGGCCATATTGGCGCACCAAGTGGTTTGACTATATTCAGCAGGGATTCCTTCTTTTATGTAGCGTGTTGATTGTCCCTTATAAAGTGTATCCCAAGTTTGGCCTTGCTGAGTTAACCATTGGGTATAGGCATTTTCAGGCCAATCGGGTTGCGGGTGATGTGACCAATGGAAAACTTTATAACCATCATCAATACGTTTTTCGACAACGCCATTGGCACATGTTGCTAAATGGAGTTTGCCTGCCAAACCGCAGGTGTAACCCGCATCGGCAAGCAATCGGCTAATTAATTTTTCTGTTGATGGAATAGCCTGTCCATTTTGTCGACAGCGAGTGGTGCGCGGATATCGACCGGTTAGAAAAGATGCGCGGCTTGGGGTGCAAACAGGGCTTTGACAATATGCACTTGTAAAAGCGGTTCCTTGGCTCGCAAGCGCGTTAATATGAGGCGTGCGAACAAACTTGTTTCCGAGTGCTCCAATGGTGTCGGCACGTTGTTGGTCTGTACAAATCCAAAGAATATTTGGTTGATTGGCCACGTGGGTTAATACAATCAACTCGCCATTTATGGCGAGTCTTGCCTTTCATTATGAGTGGAATTTCCAATGATCGTCTCGGGCGGGCAGACTGGTGCGGATCGGTCTGCCCTAGATTGGGCGATAGCTCGGCACATTTTGCATGGGGGATGGTGTCCTGCTGGTCGATTAGCTGAAGATGGGAAGATAGGGCCAGCTTATAANCTGAAGGAAACACCCGAGGCGCAATATTTACAGCGGACAGAATGGAACGTTAGAGATTCCGATGGGACAGTAGTTTTCAGTATCAGGCCGGATTTAAGCGGAGGTTCACTGGCAACCATGAAACTAGTTTCTCAACTTGGAAAGCCCGGTATTCACCTTTTTAAATCCCAAACTCCATCTGAGAATGCGGATCAACTTTGCCGGTTTATTAGAAAACACGAAGTCAAAATCCTTAATGTTGCAGGGCCTAGAGCTTCAGGAGAGCCTNAAATTGGGCCGTTTATTCACTCTATTTTTGACGAATTATTTGAAAATTGGGAATAACCCTACCGGCTGTGACTCGACTTAACAGGGTCTTTTAGCTAGCNTCAGCTAAGCCGATGGAGGAATCGCGCCGTAATTTCATGATCCAATGTGCAACGAGGGTAACCCTCTCGGCCGGAGGCGTAGCTTTGCTGAGTTCAGCTGATATCTCGGCTGCGGGTCTGCAGCGGTATCATGTGGTGAGGAAAAATGAAAATCTCACCGTTATTGCCAGGCGGTACGGAGTAACGGTGAACAATTTAAAGCTATGGAATGGGTTAGCTTCCGATGTCATCATGCCCGGTCAGAAGCTTCATCTTCGCGTACAACATTCTTCTTTGCCACTTGCGACCATCAATCGTCCGAAAATCAACACAGCAAAATGGAAAAATATTATTGCGCATCACAGTGCAACTTATAATGGCAATGCCAAAATTTTTGACGCGGCTCATCGTCGACGTGGAATGGAAAACGGACTTGCTTATCATTTTGTAATCTGTAACGGAACGAACGGTTCAGCTGATGGTAAGATCGAAGTGGGTTCACGTTGGTTGCGTCAAATCAAAGGTGGGCATGTAAAAAGTGCGGTGTATAACAACAATTCAATTGGTATTTGCTTGGTGGGTAATTTTGAAAAAAAATGGGTATCAAAAAATCAACAGGCCTCACTTATTTCTCTGGTTGATTACCTTAAAAACACGATGCTTAAAGGGCGGGCGAAGTTCCTTGTCCATCGCGAGTTGAAAAATGAGCAGACAATTTGTCCGGGGAAAAATTTTCCGGCTAAAACTCTGCATAAACTTTTTGGTTAACCTTTAAGCGAACACGCTGAGGTTGTGCAGGGCCCATAAGCCCTTCAATAAGCGCTCTTCCTCGAATCGGGAAAGACGCATTTTCTCAGTTGCGAGTTCGAAGTATTGCTGTTCTGACCCGGCCCACTCTCCATCAATAAGCATTAGATTAATTGAGTGAGCGGCAAGGCATCCGCGTTGCCGTATGTCAAGGTCAGCGAAGCTATTACCTAATTCCTCCAGACTCATTTTTCTGCTGATTTCCTTGCCAGCATCTAAGTGTTTTTTTTCTGGGATTAAACATTCAATGTAGGCCTCTTCGCTGGGTGAAATTTCTCCATCAGAATGGGCAATGGCGATGAGTCCGGCACAAAATACATTCCAGTCTTCATCGTTAGTGAAAATCCGGCTGGTCTGAAACTGTTTTTCGATTCCGCTAATAACATCACGGCCATCACTCGAATCAATGCGGAGGGCTTTTTCCGCATCTTGCATTAGAGTCCGGTCTTTAAGGCGGCCGNCTTCAAAGTTAAGATTGGCAATATTGGCAAAGAGGCAAGCGCATTGTTCGTCTGAAAAAACGTTGCCGGCTTCCTCCAATGTTTGTTTCAAATTTTTTGTTTCGGGCTTATTGTGGCTTCCAAGCAGAGATTTTAGATGCAGGGGANCGGGTTGATTATTATTTTTGGAAATAGTCTTAACTATGGTCAGAAATGATTCGAGTTTTTCTGTGTTTGAGCTGCTCATATTCGTTTAATTTTTCTTTTGTAGAAGTTTGTTTGCCAAATNAGCAACTTCTATTCCGCGTAGGTTGACTGCTCGTACTATACCTTGTCTGTCTACAAGGAGGCTGGCTGGAATGCTACGTACCCCAAATTTAACAGCCAGATCATTCTTCCATTTTTTGCCGTCGTAATAGTGGAGCCAATTCATTTTACGTTTTTTAATCATGTCGTTCATTCGGCCTTCGTTATCATCTAAACTTACACCAAATACTACAAAGTCTTTTTTTGAAAGCTTAGCATGAGCTGCCTTAATGCTGGGCAGTTCTGCGACACACGGCCCACACCAGGTTGCCCAGAAATCGATAAGGACCACTTTGCCTTTCAGGGACTTAGGGCTGATTATCTTACCGGTTGTATGATCCTTGACTTCGAAGTTTTGTAAGGGTTTTCCCACTAGCCGGATTTTATCAAAGTGACTTTTAATTCGGGGTAAGAGGCGTTCATTGCCCTTAAAAATCATTTCGGTTTCTACTGCATCCATAAATGCCAAAGCCTTTTTTTGTAATCCTACACGTGAGTAGGCATAGGCAAGTTCTCTTGCGTATATTTCAGGGCGATCTGGGTAATCCTTTTGCAGTGATTCCAGGCGAGGTAGAGCCTTGGCTGGCTGGCCGCTAAAAAGATAGGCGGCGGCTTCACGTATTCTAGCAATACGATTAAATTTGGTTTTTGGGAATTCCTTTAGGAGAGCTGCGTAAGCAGGTGGGGCTTCTTTGTATCGATGCAAGCTCCAGATCGAATAGGCGCGCAAATAAAGTGCCTTTTCGCGTTCGGGCGCTTTTGGGTGTTTTTTGAGAAAAGTTTCAATCTTTTTGATATTCGCATCATTGTATTTGGCAAACATCAGGGTGCTGAGTTCCCGCACCTGAAGTTCTTTAGTTAATTTGTGATAATCTTCTTTTGCGTTTTGCCCCTTGAGACTCAGCGNGAAAAATAAGGTGAAAATTAGGGCTGCCTGACCTAATGCGTTCATTGTTTGATTCTAACAACTGGATTGTTTTGCGGCAATCATCCATATTCGCTTCTCTTGGTACGGCAATAAGCCACCTGAATCATGAAATTTTTTGCATATCAGCTCAANACANTAAGAGNCAGTCTGGTTGGGATTGTTTTGGTTTTTGCTGTGTCCGGCTGGGGCGCTGAAGGGATGCTTCAGTGGAAATCATTGCCTGATTTGCCTGACTCCATCGGTGTAGCGGGACCTTTTGTAGGTGTGCACAATGACACGCTCATTGTTGCCGGCGGGGCAAATTTTCCCGAAGGGATGCCTTGGGGGACAGACCGGGAGGGNCGATTAAATCCGCCAAAGATNTATCATAAAACTGTTTATNTGATCGGTCGAGATCGAGATAAACCTTCAAACAAGATATCCAACAACAACTTACTGGCTCAAGAGCTGGGCTATGGGGTCTCAATTTCCCATTCTACAGGTGTAATTTGTATTGGGGGCGAATATAAAATTCATGACAAGAATGCCACTCATTATTCTTCTCAATCTTTTCTCTCTGCTAAAGCATTTCGACTTATTGTTTCTGGAGATAAGATTGACCAAAGAAATGATTTACCTGATTTGCCTGAAGCTACTACCGCCGCAGCGGGGGCGCTGATTGGGGATAAAATTTATGTGTGTGGAGGGGATAGCGGGAAAGGAGCAACAAAAAACTTTTGGGTCTTGGATTTGGCTGAGAAACCTCCACGCTGGAAGGCTTTACCTCCTTGGGATGGCTTGCCTCGCACGCACCACATTGTGGTGGCCCAGCATGATGGTCGCGAGGTTTGTTTGTTTTTGATGAGTGGTCGCGCCAAGCATAACGGTCGGTGGAAGTTGCACCGTGATATGCACAAGTATAGTCCCTCTCGCAACAAATGGAGTAAGCTCAATGACATTCGCGTGGACGGAGACAGGGAGGCCAGATGCGTAATGGCGGGTATGGGTATCGGCTGGGGGGCAAATCATCTCTTTGTATTTGGTGGAGCTGGTGGGGAACGTTTTTTGCGACTAGAGGAGATGCCTGCTGGCTCTAAAAAAACACAGCTTCTTGAGGAGCATACTGGCTTTAATCGCGATGTACTTCTGTATAACTGCGTGACTGACCGATGGAATGTATACAGTCAATTCCCGGAAGGGAAACGTCTCAACGGAAAAGGAGCGACCGGAGGTCACGTTACTACCACCGCCGTGCGCTGGGGTGATTCCATTGTTATTGCCACCGGTGAAACTAATCCGGGCGTTCGGACGCCCCGGATATGGGCGGCAACACCTATAAATGAAGAAAAAAATTTTGGGACTGTTAACTGGTTGATCCTGACAGGTTATATGGCCGCGCTGTTGGTTATTGGATTGCTGATGGCCAAACGTGGCAAAACTTCTGATGATTTTTTTCTGGCAGGTCGTCGAATACCGTGGTGGGCGGCTGGTCTAAGTATATATTCTACTCAACTTAGTGCCATCACTTATCTNGCAATTCCCGCTAAGACTTATGCCACTGACTGGACGCGTTTCATTCTACAATTTGGAATTTTAGCCATTGCTCCAATTATAATCTGTTTTTTTCTTCCTTTCTATCGACGACTAAACCTTCCAAGTGCCTACAGTTACCTGGAGAAGCGTTTTAGTCTGGGGTTGAGGTTGGTGGGTAGTTTNTCTTTTGTGCTTTTTCAATTGGCACGAATGGGCATTGTAATCCTNTTGCCTGCTCTGGCTCTTTCGGCGGTGACGGGTGTTAGTTTGGTGGCCTGTATTGTGTTGATGGGTGTTCTGAGTACAACCTACACAGTGTTGGGAGGCATTGAGGCTGTCATTTGGACCGACGTGCTTCAAACGATAGTTCTACTCTTTGGGGCAGTGGCGGCCATCGTGGTGATCACCGGCGAAGTGGAAGGAGGGGCAGTTGAATTGGTNCGAGTAGCGGCTGATCAGGGTAAGTTGCACTTTATCAATTGGGAATGGAGTTGGACTTCAGATGCTATTTTGGTGGTAATAATCGGAGCGTTCTTTACCAACTTTCTNCCTTACACTTCCGATCAAGCGGTTGTTCAGCGATATCTTACCACGCCCGANGAAAAACAGGCTTCTCGAGCAATTTATACCAATGGGCTGTTGGCAATTCCTGGCTCAGTTATTTTTTTCGCCCTCGGTACGGCGTTATTTGTTTTCTATCAGCAAAATCCCAATGATCTTGGGCCGTTAGCGAAGAGTGATCAAATACTTCCCGTTTTCATNGTCAATGAATTGCCGGCAGGTTTGGCGGGGCTGGTAGTGGCGGGTGTCTTTGCTGCTGCAATGAGTAGCCTTGATTCAAGTATACACTCAATTGCAACAGTCCTTTCCGTAGATTTTTTGAACCGCTTGAGAGGCGAGCCTGCTGATCCTCTTAGTATTGCAAAAAAACTGACTTTAGCATTGGGAGTACTCGGCACGGTATCAGCTCTGTTTATCGCAACTCAGGATATTAAACACTTGTGGGATCACTTAATGGGTATTATTGGCCTTTTATTAGGTGCTTTAGGCGGATTGTTTACCTTGGGTATATTTACTCGCCGAGTNGCCGCAATTCATGCTTGGGCAGGGTTGGGAGCTTGTGTATTAGCACTATGGTACGTAAAGAACTTTACCGACTTAAACGGCTTGTTATATGGGGCTGTGGGCACTGGNAGCTGTTTTCTGGTGGGCTGGGTTTTGAGTTTTTTGGTTCCTCGGAAAACAGGTTCTCTATTGGGGCTTACTTGGCAAACCCGAACCGATGTTCAATGAGCTTACATAATACATTTAACTGTGATGGTTATGTATCGGTTCGCGCTTTCTATAATGTGAGAGAACTCGGTGAGATTGAAAAAGTATTGAAGGATTTCACGACCATTAGATTGCCATCTTTACCCCCCGAACACGTTTATTTTGAAGATATAAATAATCCAGCCAGCCTTAAGCAAATTCAAAAGTTACATGAGCATGAATCATTCTTTGAGAAGTTAATGCATGACAGGCCACTGGCGTTGGCACAGGAGCTATTGGGTGAACCGGTGATTGGCAAAAACCTTCAATACTTCAATAAGCCAGCCGGTATAGGCCAAGCTACTCCCGCTCATCAAGATGGCTATTACTTCATGCTCGAACCCTGCCGGGCGCTAACTATGTGGTTGGCTTTGGATAAAGTTGATGAGGTAAATGGGTGCGTCCGTTATGTAAGCGGTTCTCACCTGCAGGGATTGAGGCCTCATTCACGAACTGAAACACTTGGTTTTTCGCAGGGCATTTCNAATTACGGGGATAAAGATTTGAAAAACGAACGGGCTTGTATCGCCAGCCCCGGCGACTTGTTAGCTCACCATGCATTGACCATTCACCGGGCAGATAGCAATCAGAGTGACTCACGAAATCGGCGAGCTTTGGGGTTTGTTTTTTATGGAAAGAGCGCTAAGGAAGACTCAATTGCCCATGCGTCGTATCAACGGAAACTAACCCAAGAAATGACCGCTCAAGGGAAAATATAAGTGAAGAACTTAAAATGGATTTTAATCNTAGCATTGGCAGCAGGTAATGTTGCGGCGACCCCGAAGGTAAACCGTTTTCTTGTTAAAAATGGCAAGGCGGTAGGGATGCAGCTTAAGGCCAGCAAATGGAAGCAGATGCCTGAATGGATTGAGGGGCATGGTGTGAGTAATGATATTTTTGCTGATTNAAAAATTTTGGAGGGTNATTTTTTNTTTTCTGCGGAGTTGCGNATAAAAAATCAGCGTGCCAGTGCAGCTTCATTCTTTCTNGCGGATAATCATTTTGGGTTTGAAGGATCTAGCGAAATGGTTTTTGTGAATGGTCCTATCTTCGGAGGCCTAAAGTTAATGATGCCCGCAAGTAAAGTGGTGCCTCGAGGGCAGTGGATACACTTTGAGGTAGAACGGAAGGATGACTCAATTCATTTTCGGATAAATAAAAAGCAGATTGCCTTAGTTAAATTTTCTCTTGGTTTTGAAAACTTTGGATTTAGACCATGGCGAAGCACTGTGCAATTGAGGGAATGTTTTATTGAGGGGGGGATAGAAATAATTAAGCCATCCCAGCCGCGTGAATACACCATTCCAACCATCGATCTGGCAACTCAGAAGCATCGACAGGTAATTATCGATCGCGAAGTAGGGCAGTATCTCGGGCACCCCACAACTGTCCTGCTAGAAGATGGTAAAACGATGTTGATTGTTTATCCCAAGGGCCATGGCAAAGGTGAGATAGTGTTCAAGCGCAGCAAGGATGGGGGAAAGAGTTGGAGTGAGCGACTGCCAACACCTAAAAGCTGGGCTACTAGCAAGGAAGTTCCAACAATTCACCGGGTAGTTGACGCGAAAGGTAAAAAGCGATTGATTGTGTGGTCGGGGCTCTATCCTGCACGTTTGGCAGTCAGCGAGGACGATGGAGCTAGTTGGAGTGAGCTAAAAAAGGTCGGTGACTGGGGAGGCATCGTGGTAATGGGGTGTTTGGAAGGACTAAAGACTGGAAAGGGTCATTATATGGCCATGTTTCATGATGATGGACGTTTCTTTACAGCTAAGCCGCGGCAACAAAAGCCGGTAGTGTTTGATTTATTTAAGACCTATTCAAGGGATGGAGGTCTTACTTGGAGTAGACCTGAGAGTATTCTTGCACGCACGGACGTGCACCTTTGTGAGCCGGGCATCATTCGTTCCCCTAATGGCAAACAGCTTTGCGTCCTTTTGCGCGAAAACAGTCGGCGCAAAAATTCATTTGTGATTTTTTCTAATGATGAAGGGAAGACATGGACGAAGCCGCGTGAACTTCCTGCTTCGCTTACCGGTGACCGGCACACTGGAAAGTACACAGCTGATGGAAGACTCTTTATTTCCTTTCGTGATACCACACACGAAAGCCCCACTAAAGGAGACTGGGTGGCTTGGATAGGTACTTATGAGGATATCGTCAAAGGAAGGGAAGGGCAGTACCGCGTGCGCCTGATGGACAACACCAAGGGTAGTGACTGCGCCTATCCGCCCGTAGAAATTCTGCCTAATGATACGATTGTTACGACCACCTACGGTCACTGGAGCAAAGGTCAATCACCCTACATAGTTAGTGTGAGGCTTAAGCTTTCTGAAATCGATGCGATGGCTGAAAAGTTACGTCGTTAAGGCCAGATACCCTGCGCTCGCATTTGTTTGGTGGCCTGTTCAGCCCAGCCGCGATTAGCCGCGGGGCTGGCTGGACTCGGATGCAGGATTTTTCCGATGCTAACTTTCAGGTTACTCAAAGCTATTTTAGCTCGTTTTTCCGCAAAGCCACCTACAGCAACCAGCCATTCGGGTTCCAATATTTCGACCACTTCACGCAAATGACTGTCGCAGGCTTCCATGAGTGGGGAAGCTTCGGAAGTGGGAAGTTTATCCGGTGTCCTATTTCGTCCGGTTTCTTCCATGAATACCAGGGGGCAATGGTTGGCTATAAAATGATCCTGAAAGAATTCATTGGCCGAATCAAAATGTTCGGCAAAAAGCCCCCACAAACGCCGGCCGCTTACTTCACTGCGTTTGCATACAAGGCCCTCAATAGGGCGATTGGGATGCTCCTTGCTGGGCTTGCCGATTTCCACATTGATCCCTATCCAATCACGTACGGCCGCCACCTCCCCAAAAGGCACACCCGTCTGTGCCATGCCGAAGGGGCCGGGATTCATTCCGAGAAAAACAACTTTCTTTTTGCCGATGGCAGCCCGACTAATGTATTGCTCGTGCGCGGCCCATGCGTACTCGAGTGGGTTATAGACATGAGTAACGGGTTCACTAAAGTTCAGTGCACTGCAAGTTGTGCTCAATTGACGCGCTGCAGCTGCTATGTTCGTGGACACGTTCATAGGCCGGCATTAAAGCGGTTCGCCTTACAAACGTAAATAATATGCAGCTAACAGGACTTATTGCGGCACCCCATACGCCATTTAATTCAGACTTATCCTTGAATCTTGAGGTGGTGCCGCTTCAGGCAAAGCATTTAGCCGATTCTGGAGTTAAAGGAGTCTTTGTGGCCGGTACTACAGGAGAGTGTCATTCTTTAAGTTCCGATGAACGTGCTGAATTATTTACCGCATGGGGCCAGGTGGCGCGGGCGCATGGAATCAAGTTTATCGCGCATACTGGCCATAACAGTTTGCCGGATGCTCGGGCTTTGGCAAAGAGCGCTCGAGAGGCTGGGGCCGACGCGATCGGGGCTATGGCGCCGACTTTCTTTAGGCCGGTAACGGCAGGAGATTTAATCGACTGGTTTGTGCGTATTTCCGAACCCGCGGAAGGATTGCCATTTTATTTTTATGATATCCCACCAATGACCGGTGTTTGTATCGATACAAAGGAGTTTGTTCAAAGTGCGGGCAAACAGATTCCGTCCTTTGCAGGAGTCAAATATACGAACCCTGATCGAAATCAATTAAGCACTATTCTGACACTGAANGATCATTCGCCGGATATGTTGTGGGGATGTGATGAGGAACTCCTTGATGGTTTGCAAATGGGCTGCCGAGGAGCAGTGGGCAGCAGTTACAATTTTGCTGCGGGTATCTACCATCGCGTAATGAAGGCCTATGAATCCGGGGGTCTGGATGAAGCAAAACACTGGCAATCACGGTCACTGGCACTGATTGATACGCTTAAGGCATCCGGTTACATGTCTTCAGCTAAGGCGGTGATGGAGATGGTGGGGGTTGATTGTGGGCCGGCTCGACCTCCTTTATTACAAATAACAGAGGAAGAACGTGTGGTTTTGCGCGGGCAACTGGAAACATTGGGTTTTTTCGAATGGCTTAATGAATGCACAAAGGCGATCTGAGCTGATCACAGAATACCGGGACGGATTATTGGAGAATACCCTGCCGTTTTGGTTGCCGCGGTGCGTGGATGAAGAACAAGGTGGTTTCATAATTGCTCAGGACCGTGACGGAACACCGCTGGATACTGACAAGGCAATGTGGCAGCAATGCCGGTTTACGTGGCTTCTGGCAACCCTCTACAACACCGTGGAGCCTCGAGAGGAATGGTTTGTCGCCGCTAAGCATGGAATAGATTTCATTTCACGTCATGGGTTCGATGCAGATGGCAGGATGTGGTTTCATCTTACGCGGGAAGGAGCACCCATTCGTAAAAGACGGTATGTGTTTACTGAAACCTTTGGAGCTATTGCCTATGCAGCTTGTGCCAAAGCAACAGGTGAATCAGCGATGGCCGATAAAGCAAGAGATTTGTACATTCTGGTGCGGAAACATTTTACNACACCCGGTCTAACCCGGTCGAAGTTTACCGATACGCGACCGATGAAAAATTTAAGTGAGTCGATGATGAATCTAGTGACTGCACAGGAATTACGCNTGTGTCTAGATGACCATTCATTTAATGCAGACATCGATTCATGCATAGAGGAAATACAGCGTGACTTTATGAAGCCTGACCTCGGATGTGTGATGGAGTCAGTGGGAGCTGACGGAGAGGTTCTTGATCACTTTGATGGGCGTTTACTCAATCCGGGACACGCCATGGAAGCGGCATGGTTTGTGCTTAATGAAGCGCGCCATCGAGGAGGTGACTCTGCGTTAATCAAAATGGGTTGCCAAATGTTGGATTGGATGTGGGCACGTGGATGGGATGAAGAGCATGGCGGTATTTATTATTTTCGCGATTTGGATAACAAACCGGTNCAGGAATACTGGCATGATATGAAGTTCTGGTGGGTTCACAACGAGGCCATTTTGGCGACACTATTGGCTTATCTCCTCACTGGCGAGGAGCGTTATGAGGTGATGCACCAGCGGGTACACGATTGGGCTTATGCCCATTTCGCTGACTCGGAGCATGGTGAGTGGTATGGTTATTTACATCGGGATGGACGGGTATCAGTACCTTTAAAGGGCAATATGTGGAAAGGTCCGTTTCATTTGCCGCGCATGCAGCTGCTTGCTTGGTGTTGGCTGAAACAAGACTGCCGTTGTTAGAAATATATTTGTTGCTAACCAGCTTTGATTAATTATTAGTGTTTTTTTCTTCCACGAATTGGCGTGCAGAGGGAGACTGCACCACCTCTAATTAATTTTACACTAAACGCATAATGACTGTATCCGAATCGACATCAATGACAGAGCACGATGTGCAGGCTGTCGAACAACTGAAAAATGCACGTTCCAAGATTCGTGACGAGTTGTCTAAAGTCATCATTGGCCAAAGCGATGTGGTTGATCAAACGCTAATTTCAATTTTCACTAGAAGTCATTCGCTTTTAATTGGTGTTCCAGGGTTAGCTAAGACGCTGTTGGTTTCTTCGATTGCAGAAGCCCTGAAACTTGACTTCAAACGCATTCAGTTCACGCCTGATTTAATGCCAAGTGATATTACCGGAACGGAAGTAATTTATCAGAATCCTGAAACTAATGAGAGGGAGTTCAAGTTTCTTAAAGGGCCAATTTTTTCAAATATTGTCCTGGCAGACGAAATTAACCGTACACCACCCAAGACCCAAGCTGCGATGTTGGAAGCTATGCAGGAGCGCAAGATTTCAATCGGCGGCAATGACTTTGATTTACCTAATCCCTTTTTTGTTCTTGCAACTCAGAATCCAATTGAGCAGGAAGGCACTTACCCGCTTCCAGAGGCACAGTTGGACCGCTTTATGTTCATGATTAAAGTGGATTATCCCGATGCGGATGAGGAGCTTGATATTATGAAGATGGCCACTGGGCAGGGCCAGGGAAAGCCGGAGCCAGTCCTTGATGGACAGCAGATTATCGATTTACAGGAGATCGTCAGAAAGATGCCNGTTAGTGATCATGTGTTTGAATACGCTAGGCAACTAGTACGCGTTACCCGGGTAACGACTGATGAGGCATTGCCGATGTGTAAGAAGTGGCTTTCTTGGGGTGCAGGGCCACGCGCAGGATTGAACCTTATTATGGCGGCCAAAGCTCATGCGATGCTGGAGGGGCAGGTTCACGTAGGCACTGAAAACGTGGCGGCAATGCTGGCGCCCGTCTTGCGGCACCGCATTATTCCTAATTTTTCGGCGACCAGTGAAGGACTTACTTCGGATGATATCATTGATCGAATTATTGAAGAGGTTCCTCAAAAAGAGAAACTAACTGGCTAATACGTTTCCGGAACTCTCTAGGTATTGCGTTATGGACGTAAAACACGCTGATCTTCTCGATTCGGAGGCAATTTCAAGAGCAGAGGCTTTGGGCCTTCATGCCCGTTATGTTGTGGAAGGCTACATGTCTGGCGAGCACAAATCGCCTTACCGTGGTTTTGCCGTGGAGTTTGCTCAACACCGTGAATATACCCACGGTGATGATACGCGCCATATCGATTGGAAAGTGGAGGCTCGAACTGATCGCTTGTTCGTAAAGCAGTACGAACAGGAAACCAATTATGTGGCGAATGTTCTGCTCGATGGTAGTGAATCAATGATGTACGCCTCGGGCTCCCACACGAAATTGCAATATGGGAAAATGATTGCTGCAGTATTGTCCTTTATCATCCTGCACCAACGAGATGCTGTGGCCTTGGGTATTTTTGATGATGATATGAAGGACTATGCTCCGCGCTCCGATAGCAAAGCCTCACTTAATGATATTATGTCACGTTTGGCTGCCTTCAAGGGTTCTGAAGAGACGGATATCGCGACAACCCTCCATAACATGGCCGTACAGACACCTCGTCGCGGTATCTTTGTTATCATCAGCGATTTCTTCGATGAGGAAGAGAACGTGATGGAGGGAATTCAACACCTTCGGTTTATTGGGCATGAAGTGATTGTGTTTCATACACTAGATCCTTATGAACTGGAGTTTCCCTTTAACGGGTTAGTGGAGTTTAATGGCCTTGAAAACATTCCTCGTGTGCTAACCCGACCAGCTGAAATACGGCAGACTTATCAACGTGAGTTTGATGCTTTTCAGAGTCGGATCAAAGAAGGATGTGAGAAAAATGGTGTGCATTACGTTTTGGTAGATACTAGTGAGCCGCTGGCTCAGATAATGAGTAATTATCTCAGTTTCCGTATGCGTACTTCGAAAGGGAAACAGCAATAGCAATGTCTTTCCTGAACGCCATCATGTTGGCAGGGATCGCTGCTGTTTCGGTNCCGATCATCATCCATTTACTTAACCGTCGTAAATTCAAGACGATAACTTGGGCGGCAATGAAGTTTGTTAAGCTCAGTGTTGACCAAAATCAGCGCCGTATGCGTATTGAGGATTTAATATTGCTTTTGATCCGTTGTGCTTTAGTAGCCTTGCTGGCGCTTGCTTTGGCGCGCCCAGCTTCCAAGGACACTGTTTCTGATGCACTTGGGCAAACCAAGGTTACTGCCTTTGTGATTCTGGATAATTCCTACAGCATGGATTTACAAGGGCGTGATGGCAAAAATACGTTTGAAGAGGCACGTTCTGCAGCTCAAGAGACTCTCAAAGCGTTACCTTCGGGCTCTGCAGTTGGTGTTCTATTGGCTTCCGATATTGTGCAGGGCGTGATTGATGAGCCGACTTACGATTTGAATCAGGCAGAACAGGCCATCAAGGATGCCAAAGTAGGGCATCATGCCACTGATTTGTATCCTGCGGTAGAATATGCAGTTAAAGCTCTCAAGCCTCTTCAAACTGCACAACCTAAGGAAGTTTACGTGATTACCGATGGGCAGGCTTCGGGTTGGCGGCAAAACTCTGAAATTCAACAACTGATTGCAGATAACCAAGGTTCCATTAATTTTTATGTGCTACGGGTTGGGGAAGATGATTTTCAAGCCAATCTGGCGGTGACTAAAATGGATATTTCCTCTGGGTTAACTCCGATTAATCACCCTTTGCGGTTTGAAGTGGAGATTGCTAACCACGGGGTTAATGAAAGGCAGGATGTTACGGTTGATTTGTTCGTGAATGATGAAGAAAGCCCCCGGGATCAGGTGAATATACCCTCAGTTGTTGCTGGAGGTACAGTTACGGTCCCTCTATTTACACGGCTTGAGAAGGAGGGTTATTATGCTATCCGGGCGGCATTCAAAGATCCGGAACAGGCCGATCCCCTAGCTGCTGACAATAAAAACCATCTGGTAGTTCGAGCGGTCAAAGAACTAAGGGTGTTGTTGGTGGATGGCGACCAAAAGGGTTCTGATGTCCGTGATCATGAAAGCTTTTTCCTGCAGGTTGCTCTTTCGCCGGTTGCTGACCACTATGTTCAGGTGGATGTAAAGGCACCCGAAGAATTAACTCAAACGGGATTGGAGCGCTACACCACTGTGATTATGACCAATGTTCCGCGCTTTCAGGAATCGGATATTGATTTAATTAAAAACTATCTACGCAGTGGCGGTGGGCTCATCTTTTACCCGGGAGATAAGGTAGATCGCGAGTACTACAATGAGGAACTTTTTTCCCAGCATGGGATTCTTCCTTCCCCTTGGGGGGTGGCGGTTGGGGATGCCGGTCAGGACGAGCAATATGTTGAATTTCAGAAGCGCGCTTTTGAACATCCGGTGACATCACCTTGGAATAATCCAGAGTTTGGTTCCCTNGGTGTGGCTAGAACATTCAGATGGCATCCTCTCGAGGAAAAAGTTGATGGAGAGTCAAAATTAAAGGAATCCGGTTTGCCCAGAGTTGTNTTGCGATACGAGAAAAAAGCATTGGGAGTTCAGGAAGAGGGAGAGCTAGGCGGGCCGGCTATCATGGAAAGNAATTGGGGGAAAGGTAAAGTCTATCAGTTTAGCTCAACGGCTGACACAGATTGGTGTGATTTGCCAATCAGAGGCGCCTCGGTGGTCCCCTTGATATATCGCATAATAGGAAGTATTCAGGCTAATCAAGACTCAGGTCTTAACTTAAAGGTGGGACAGCCTTTTCGCAAAACTTTAGCTGTTCATCAAAGCAGTGCAGAAGGGTTTGTTTTTGATCCCGGACTTTCCANGACCAACAATCTAACGGCTCAAACCATTAACGGAGAGCCGGTGTTACAGTTTGAGGATACTCACCGCGCTGGTTTTTATAGTTTTCAGTTGAAAGGGGCAGCAGCAACTGCGCAGCGCTTTGCGGTGCAGCCTAATCAACGTGAATCAGATTTACGAAAGGTAGCTGATGGTGATTTGCCCGCAGGAGCCGATGTTATTCGCTGGAAATCTAATTCGGATTTCAAGGACATGGTGCAAAAGAAGCGCGTAGGAGCTGAGTTGTGGTTGTGGGTTTTGGGAATTGTATTGCTCTTAGCTGGCTTGGAAACGTTTTTGGCCCAGAAATTCAGCCAATCNAAATAATGACTGATTGGATCATAAAATTGACAGGAAGCGCTGTGGAAAGCGGGAGCACTGTTGTGGGATTTGATTTGGGTACGGCTGGAGGGGTTGGTGCGGGAATTATTGTATTAATTGCGGCGGTTCTGGTTGCCGTCGTCATTGTGTCGTATCGGTGGATGCCTGAAGAGCAAACCTCTTTTCGAAAAGGATTACTGATAATTCTTCGTTTGGCTTTTTTGTCATTGCTGCTTGGGATTCTTTTTCAGCCAGTCCTTACCCTAAATTTGGAGAGAAAAATCCGTCAAACCTTGCTGGTTATGCTNGATGCAAGCCGAAGTATGACTATTGCTGATCCCAGAGTAACTGGGGAAGATCTGAAACGGGCAGCTATTGCCAAGGGTAAGATTAATCCAGATGCGGGATTGGATGGGAGGATAGAAATTAATGTAGAGGATGAAGTTCGGAATCTCTCCCGTACAAATATTCTACAGGGAGTGTTACTCAATGAGAAATTGGGNCTCCTTCCGGACTTAAGTGAAAAGTTCAATTTAGTGGGCTTTACTTTTGGTTTGGGCACTCAGGTGAAGCAGCGTTCTTTTGTCCCTTCTGTTGATACCAGTCAGACCAATAATGTGGCTAAACTTGGAATCGCGGACTTTGAGAGTTGGGTAAAGGGATTGGAAGCGGTTCATTCAGCTACCGCATTGGGTGATTCGTTGACTGAAGTGTTAAATCTGAAACGAGGTCAGCCACTGGCCGGGATACTGGTTGCTTCAGATGGGGGCCATAACATGGGGTCACAGCCAGGAGGGTTGATTAAGGAACTGAAGGAGGCGGAAGTTCCTCTCTATTTTTATGGGGTCGGGATTACTTCGCCTCGAGATATAATTGTAACTGAAATGGATGCGCCCGAAGCTGCTTTTCTGGAAGACGAGCTTCTAGTTAGGGTGCGCGTTCGGTCTCAAGGGTTAGCAGGTGAGAATGCGCAAATAAACCTTACTCTTAACGGTGATAAAGTGAGTGAAGAAACGGTGGCTTTTGGGGCAGATGGAGAACAAATTATTACGATGCGGATCAAACCGGATTCAGCAGGGGATTANGAATTACGTGCCTTTATTGCCGCGCGAGATGACGAAACCGATGAAAATAACAATGAAGTAAAAAGGCGTTTACGCATAGTTGATGATAAGATTCGAGTTCTCTTTGTGGAGCAGTCTCCGCGCTGGGATTATCGCTACTTACAGGCGTCGCTCACACGTGACAGGCGCGTCGAGGTGAAGACTTTGCTGATTGAAGGAGATCCCGCATTAGCCAGAGAAGAGGGATCGCCCTACATTGAACAGTTTCCGGAAAACAAAAAAGATCTCTTTGAATATGATGTGGTAGTGTTCGGCGATGTTGATCCAAAAAGTTTGTCGGTTACTCAAATGGAGAACCTTAACGAGTTTGTATCCCGGTTTGGCGGTGCTTTTGTTATGATTGCAGGGAGGCGGCATAGTCCGATCTCCTTTGCTGAAACACCTGTCTCAGACATGTTGCCTGTAGAGTTCGATCGGGGATCCGAAGTTGGTGAGGGTGTTGTTTCAGACAAACCAATCCGAGTGGAATTGACTGCTTTGGGAAAAACCGACCCGATGCTTGACCTCTCCGATGAAAACTTGAGCAATGAATCTCTTTGGGACGATCTTCCTCCTATTTATTGGGTGGCTCCTGTTGACCGTAAGCCCGGGGCAGAGGTTTTAATGGTTGATCCAGCTGAAGAGTCAGATCGGGGTAAGCGTCCGATTATTGCGCGTCATCAGTATGGTTTGGGCCAGGTTCTTTATGTAGGGACGGATAATACCTGGCGTTGGCGTCGAAATGTGGGCGATCTTTATTACACACGATTTTGGGGGCAAGTGAACCAGAGAATGGCTCAGCAGCGTTTCATTGGTGAAGATAAAAGAACGCAGATTTCGCTCAATAGCCAAAATTACCTGGCGGGAGAGCGTGTTCGTGCTTATGCCCGATTATATCAGGAAGGTTATGAACCTTGGGATGAGGAACAGGTGCGTGGTGTATATACCACAGGTGACGGCTCCCTATCTGAAGTGATGTTGAAAGCGGTAGTGGGTAAGCCTGGTCTTTATTTTGGAGAATTCGTCGCCCCATCAGCCGGGCAGTATCAGTTTTATGTGGCTCCCGCTCCCGAGACCAAAAGGGATTTTACTGTGGTTGAAACTACTCTGGAAATGTCCGAGACGGCTATGAATGCAAGGTTAATGGAGGACTTGGCTAAACAAACCGGCGGTAAGTTTTTCCGTGAAGAAAATCTTTATGACTTGGTCAATCAAATCAAAACGAAAAAGGTTATTGTTCCTAGTCGGGTGGAAATAGAGTTATGGGCGACCCCGTTATACTTCTTGTTGATCATGGTTGTGGTGACCATTGAATGGATAGTACGTAAGTTCTCTTATCTGAAATGAGCACCGTTAGGACAGATCATCCGAGTGAAGTGCTGCAAGGTAAGCTTGAAGGAGTGCGCAACAAACACCTTTTAGTTGGCTTGGGAACGGGCTTCGCTTGGCTGTTGTTGGCAGCCGTCGGATTGCTGGGCATAGGAATGTTTTTGGATTGGAAGTTTGATTTGCCGAAGGATGTTCGCCTTTTATTTCTAATTGGGGACGCTCTGGTACTTTTAGTTATTTTTATTAAGCATATATATACACCATTAACTCACCGACCCGACTACGAAAAAGTGGCGTTGGAAGTGGAGCGGGGTATTCCTGAGTTTCGTAGTAGGCTTATCGCTTCGACGCAAATGGGCCATCGGGTTGAACAAGACCAGACGGCCGCCATGTTTGTCGACGCGATGGTAAATCAAACTGAGAAAATGGCTCAATCTCATGATTTTAACGAGGTTGTGCCGTCTGATGATTTTGCAAAAGCCGCAATGTGGTCGACTGTGGTGACATGTCTAGCGTTAATCGCTTTCAATGAGTTTCAACCTGATTCAAGGGATTTGCTGAACCGGGCGTTTCTGGGGGAAAAGCCAGTACCTCGTAAAACAATTATTGATTCAATTATAGTTGAGCCCAATGAAGTAGTTGCACGTGGAGACGATGTATCGATTCGGGTTGTTTTGGCTGAAAACAGTCGCGTCAAGCCAAGGACAGCTGAGATTGACATCATGTATGAGAGTTCGGCTCGGGCAACGGTTCATACTCGAACAAACACTAATGATTCCTATATTTTAAGATTAGAGAATGTTCGTGAGACATTTACGATAACGGCAAAGGCAAATGATGGGGAAAGGGAAAAGAAAGTAAAAGTAGTGCCTCGGCCGGCTGTGCGGACAATAGAATTTGAGCAGAAATTTCCATCTTACACGGGGCTTAAACCTCAAAAGCGTCAGCGTGGTGATTTAACACTTTTGCTTGGTAGCGAATTAAAGATTCGGGTTACCGCAAATAAATCAATCGAGGGAGGTGTCGTTTTTCTTAAAAACGCTGATGGCGAAACTCAACAGGAGCAAACACTAACTGTCACGGGTGATGGGAGTTTACAATCTTCGGCTATTCTCAAATTAGATGACCTCAGTATTTCCGGGTTTAGTGTGCGCCTTAGAGATGAGTATGGGTACGAATCACAGGACGAGGCGTTTTACCGTTTAACCATGCTTCCAGATAAGCCTCCGGTGGTTCGTATCCTTGAGCCGATTCGCAAGGAGGAGAAGGTGACTCAAAGGGCAACTTTACCAATTATGGTTTCGGTGAAAGATGATTATGGAGTGGACAACTTGATGCTCATGTTTTCTCACGGTAATTCCCCGCCGCAAATGGTTCCTTTAAAGGTGGAGTCAACAATTGGTAGATTGGCTAGAGTTCCCTTTGATTGGAAAATTCGCGATCTTAAGCCGTCGGTAGGAATGGAGATTAAATACTGGGTTCAAGCCTATGATGGTCGTGCTCCAGAGCCTGGGATGGGAAAGAGTAGGGAATTGACCGCTTTGGTCGTATCCGACGATGAGAAAAGGCGGGATTTGCAAAACCGCGCCACTGATTCCATTACTGGCATTAATGAGACTGCTGCTCGGCAGGAAAAGCTTAATGTACAATTGGGTGAAATCATCCGTGCCAGAGCAGTATCTTCCCCAAATCAAAACGAATAATTGGGAGTAATAACAGTCTCATATTCATTGCGTTTTGCCGTAAAAAAGGCATAATTCACGCGATATCTCCAGTTGGAGCGCAGCTATAACCCTGTTTGGGAGCAATAATGATGAAGTTTCTTCAAATCCTGATAGCCGGAATTCTTTTTACGCCGGTTTTTATAGAGGCCGCCAAGCCTGTGTCCACCAAAGCTCAAAACGAATTAATCAAGCAGGAGGTGCAGCAGGGGAATATCGGTAATAGTTTGGGTAGAGTGGCGCGACAGATCGATTTGGTTATAGCTGAGTATGATCGGAACGGTTTGGAAGGGGATGATGTGGACACTCTCAAGCGTTTTCGTGGGATGCTGAATAATTTAACCCAATCTGAAGTGGCCAAGATTGTGGAGCAGCTGGAGGCCGCGAGGATCATAGACAATGACAGTGTTAAATCTAATCAAAATGCCTTTGGTGCATTTGCTGGTCAGAAACAGGTAACCGTTCAACTCGAACAGATTTATTTGGAATGGCAGCGTCAACAAATATTTCGTGAGCTCTCTAGTCGGTTCAATCGGCTGGCTGGTACTCAGCGAGGGAATATGCAGCGTACGGTGGATTTGTATAAAAAGCTGAGTGGATCATCATCTTATCGCTACCGAGAGGAGTCCAAGATTGATCTTCGGATTCAGGAGCTGGACCAAGTCGGCATCAATGAAGAAGCGGCTTCCTTGGTGAAAAAGCTGACTGAATTGAATGAGAAACTTAATGCAACAACCGAGCCGCGCCCACAGTTAGCGATGGAGAAGGTTGAAGCAGATCTTAGTCCTGCTCTTGATGGGGCATTAGATGATCTGAAGGGAAATAAATTAGCTAGTGCAGCGGGAAATGAGCGTCGGGCTCGCGACGCGATGTTGGATCTTGCACGGATACTTGCGCCCAAACGCGACAAGGAGGAAGTCATTCGACAGGCTATATTGGATATTGAGAAGACTATTGCTGATCAAGAAAAGGTCAAGGGAGACACCCAAAAACTGAAAGAAACGACTGAATTGAAGTCGGANAATCTTGAGCGCGATCAGGCTGAACTTGTGGATCGTACTGATTTAATTCGCGAAGACGTGAAGGAATTCGTTCCTCAGGCGGCTGAGGAGCTGAAGGCCTCGACGGATAACCAGCAAAATGCCCGTGCCGCACTAAATAATAGTCAGGCCACCAATGAAAACAAGGCTCAGCAGGCTGCGCAACAGCAATCTGAGGCTATTGAAAACTTGGCTGAGGCAAAAGAGGTTCTCGAGGAGGAATTGGAAAAAATGGCTGAGGCAAAAAATAATCCTCAGGAAAAAAAGAAGGATAAATTGGAGCAGCTCAAGGAGCTTGCCGAAAAAGTTGCTGAGCTAAAGAAGGAAGAGGAGGCTATTTTAGAGCAAAGTGAAANGATTGATGCATTACCAGATCCATCTGAAGCAGAGCAAAGCGACGCAGAAGCCGCGCGGCAAATGACNGAGGAGCAGGTGAAAAAGGCCCAGCAAATGGCCGATCACATAAAACAGGTTTTGGAGAAAGCTCCAGAGCAAACCAAACCAGCCGCTGAACAGGTTCCAGCTCTAGCTGAGAAAATTACCGAGGAATTGAAGGCAATAGAAAAACGGGCGGAAGCTGGAAAAGCAGAGTTAGAGCCAGAGCTTAAAGAAGCAGCAGATCAACTGGAGCAGGCGGCTAAACAAGCTCAAAAGGCTACTGAGCTGGCAGCTGAAAACCCCAAAGCAGCTCAAAATGAATTATCAGAAGCCGGGGAAAAACTGGAACGGGCGGTAGATGCTTTGGAACAGGCGTCCCAAAAAGCCGAGGAAGCTCGTGAGATGACAAAGGAGAAAAGCGAAGCTTTTCAAGCTCAGGCTAAAAAGCAGGAGTCGGTTAAAGGNGAGACCAAAAANACCCAACAAGAAGCTGTTGAAGCGGCTCCTGAAGCGGCTGAATCACTGGGGCAGGCCGCTAAGCAAATGCAAAAGTCTGAGGATCAGCTAAATCAGGATGAGAATGCCGCCGATGCTCAACAGGCTGCCATTGATGCTTTGGAAAAGGCGGAGGAACAATTGGCTGAAAAAATTGAGGAGCTTGAAAAAGCTGCNGAGCAAAAGAAGGCCTTAGAAGAGTTAAGTGAGAATATCGCTGAGCTCATCAAGGATCAACAAGACTTGCAGCTGGATACGGCGAAAGCCGCTGGGCAGGAGCAGGCCAAAGAAAATCAAGAGAACGCGGCGGCGCCAGAAGGTCAGCCNGAAGGTCAGCCNGAAGGTCAGCCNGAAGGTCAGCCNGAAGGTCAGCCAGAAGGTCAGCCAGAAGGTCAGCCAGAAG
>PBEJ01000013.1 GCA_002719595.1 Verrucomicrobiales bacterium | reverse complement strand
ATTAAAAAAGGCATTTCGCAAAACCGGTGCTACCACGGTGTTTCAGAATTATGACGACCTGATGTGGTGGAAGAAACGGGTGGGTTTACAATCCAATCAAATGTTATGTATTCCCGGTGGAATTGATTGGCATCAAGATAATTTTGAGGATTCCCCGCATGAAAGCCGGGTTCTGTTTGTGGGCCGAATGCTCCGTGATAAAGGAATACTTGAGTTAATTAATGCATGGAGCCAGCTACTCAAAGAGGGGATTTTTTCTGAACTTTATTTTTGTGGGTCAATAGATCCAGGCAATCCAAATAGTTTTAGTAAAACAGAAATGGAAACGTTGGCAGAAAAGAAAGGATTTAAATGGTTGGGCAGACGTACTGACATTCCAAAGCAAATGGCTAGAGCTTCATTAGTAGTCCTGCCAACTTATCGGGAAGGATTTCCTAGGGTTCTACTAGAAGCGGGGATGGCCAACCGCGCAGTTGTAGCAACTGATGTTCCTGGTTGCAGGGAAATAGTGGAAAACGAAAAAACTGGTTTATTAGTGAAACCACGGGAGGTCAGATCTCTATTTTTAGGGATGAAAAGATTGCTAAATGATTCTTCCTTACGCGAACGGTTGGCCCGAGGGTTACATCAGCGGGTTAAGACAGAATTTTCCGATTCGGTAATCAATCCGAAGTGGAAAAATTTATACGANAATATCATTAGANCATGATCCTCGGTATATATATCGGAGCAGCCTTAGTGAGTCTGGCGCTTTGCTATCCTGTTTTGGGGTGGTTGAAGAGTAAAGGTGTTCTGGATAGGCCTAACGATCGTTCTAGTCATGAAAAGCCTACCATCCGCGGTGGCGGGATCGCATCTTTAGTAGTCGTTCTTTTTGTGATTGGCCTCTGGGTTTGCCCGGAATACCCAAAATTGGGGTATACATGGATAGGGGGCTTAACCATTTTGTCGTGGGTAAGTTTGCGTGACGATTTTGGNGATGTGCCAATTTCCTACCGCCTGTTGGCACAAATAATTGCAGTGGGGTTGGTGAATTGGGCCTTGCTGGTAAATGATTACTCNTGGGGCGTTATATTAATCGCGTGGTTCGCNATGGTGGCTTTTATAAATTTTGTAAATTTCATGGATGGGGTTAATGGTTTGGTTGCGGGTATGATAATGCTGGTAGCTCTTGGGCTAGTCTGGACTTTTCCAGGTATGAACTTGTTATGCAAGTTTGTGGCTTTAGCTTTGGCGGGGTCAGTGGCCGGCTTCTTGCCTTTTAATTTTCCAAAGGCTAAAATGTTTCTTGGTGATGTGGGAAGTATTACCCTGGGGTTCTCAACTGCTGTACTCATTCTCTGGATATGGACAGATAATACAACAGCCCCAAACCAATTATTACTCCCTATTTTCGTATTATATTTTTTCCTCGAAGGAGGCGCTGCCCTTTTACGAAGAATGTCAGCAGGTGAAAAATGGTGGAAACCGCACCGAGAACATTTTTACCAGCGTTTGATCAGAAGCGGGTACTGCCACACTCGCACAACGGGATTGATCATATCAATTCAATGCTTAGTAATTCTTTTTATTGGGGGGGCAACTTTATACAAATGGCCTATCACATTGTCTTGGGTATTATCCTTGTTAATATGGGNAGGTTTTTTTATCTACGTTGAAGCTAAGTTTAGGGGTGCGAAGGAAGGCTCTTTACCAAAACTATAGTATGGCCAATACCATTCATCATAATTTGAGTCGTAATCAACGGTTCATTATTCTGCTAGTTGTATATACCTTTGTTTTGGTAACCTCGACTTTTCTAGCATACGGTTTGCGATTCGATTTTGCGGTACCCACCGAACATCAGCTCTCCATTTTAAAGGTGTGGGTGTGGGTTTGGCCCATCAAATTAATAGCTCTTTCATTGGCCGGTCAATTTTCGAGCTTATTGAGTTTTTTTAGTATTCCGGACCTTAAGAGATTAGCTTTTGGGCTGGGACTTGTAACTGCGGGCTTATTATTTGTATGGAACTTTATGCCTTGGGATTACGAAGTATCCAGAGGCGCAATTATATTGGACGGAATAGTGGCTTTCTTGGGGATTTCCATGATTCGCTTAGCTTTTAGATTGATCCGTCAAAATACAAGTTCAGTAGATAGTGGAGAACCTATTCGGATTGGTATAGTAGGAGCTGGAGCGGCAGGGGCAGCACTGGCGCGTGAAATGCAGGTGCAGGGAGGAATGCGTCCTATTGTTTTTTTTGACGATGCAAAAGAGAAACACGGTACTCAAGTGCATGGTATTCCTGTGGTGGGTCCGGTTGAGACCTTGCAGAATCAGGAACAATTTTCGGTGGAGGAGGTCGTGATTGCAATGCCTTCGGTATCTGGGGCCCGCGTGCGTGAAGTTACAAATGTGTTGCAGAGCTTGAACATGACTTTCAGGACCGTGCCAACAATGAGCCAGCTGGCTCAAGGTCAAGTTGTGACAGCGTTACGCCCGGTCCGCATTAGTGATATTTTAGGCAGAGAATCAGTTGATCTCGAGACCAGAAAACTAATGGGGTTTTTTGAAGGAAAGACCGTTTTGGTTACAGGTGCAGGTGGAAGTATTGGTTCGGAATTATGCAGACAATTATCCAACTTAAATCTTGAGCGTTTANTTATGGTGGATAGATCTGAAGCCTGTCTCTTTAGTGTGCATGCTTCAATCGATGGAAAAATGGAAATGGTTCCGCAGTTATTGGATGTACTCAACGAATCGGCNATAGAGAGCCTTCTCGGAAAATATAAACCAGAGGTTTTATTTCATGCTGCTGCCTTTAAGCATGTTGCATTATTGGAAGATCAGCCTGCTGTGGCGGTGGCAAACAATATTTTGGCTACTCACCAACTGGCTAGTATAGCCAAAAAAAATGGGGTTAAAGCTTTTGTGCTCGTTTCGACCGATAAAGCCGTTGACCCTGCTAGTGTAATGGGTGCAACCAAGCGGGTTGCTGAGCAGTTGATTAAAGGANATTCATTAGGNGGAAATGGCACAAATTTTATGTCAGTTCGATTTGGGAATGTNCTCGGATCCTCTGGAAGCGTTGTCCCTATTTTTCAGAAACAAATTGAGCAGGGTGGTCCAGTTACAGTCCGTGGCAATAAAACAACGCGTTTCTTTATGAGCATTCCCGAAGCTGCGGGCCTTGTATTATCCAGTGCTGTTCTCGGGGTAAATGGGGATCAATTTATACTGGATATGGGCAAGCCAGTCCGAATTTTTGATTTGGCNGAACAGATGATACGGCTCAGCGGCAAATTGCCTGATGAGGAAATAGAGATTAAGATTACGGAATTATTACCTGGCGAAAAGGCTCATGAGTCTCTGCATTCTGAAGATGAACAACTTGCTGATACGTCCCATTCTAAAATCCGAAGAGTAGAAGGATNCGACCTTCGGGAAAGCGAATGGAAAAAACTGGATTCAGAAATTATGTTAATTCAAGGGGCAAACGATGATACTGCGCTCGACTTCTTGAGGAAGTTTGTGCCCCACTTCCGACCTCGTTAAAATCTGTCAATTATTAGGGATTATCGTTCTCCGAAGGATCAGCGATAATGTTTTGGGTCGTTGCATTTTGTTCTCCAGCACTGGTTAGAACAACTCGCCGAGTGGCTGCCCCCCCCGAATTAGCCCAGGTCAAAGCATTGTCATAAATTAATTTTCCACTGACCGTTATCTTTTTGCCATCAGCACTAAAAGCCAAGCCTGCGGGCGGGTTGGCAGGATTTACATTTACTGAATAATATGAATTCGTCGCATTGTCCTCAAAGGTGATTGTTTTTACCCCAAGAAAATTTTGTCCGTTGATAACCAATGGTAGAAGGTTATCCGGATAGACGCCGGTTGTTCCATTGATATCGTAGGTGTCTATTCCGTTAAACCCACTACCTTCTCCGGCGAAAGTTGCGGTTACAGTTGAGTGAAACAAGGGCGTGGCACTTAAGGTAAAAGCACCAGTNCNGTTTTGGTCACTGACTACAATGCCAAAGGGCGTCGTGATTTTCAGTCTTCGGTGGTTAGCAACCGGGGAGTCTAATAAATTAGCATTAAAGAATGAATCGGGTGCGATAGTAAAGTTAGCGTCAGTGTTTAAAGTCAGGCCATTGCTGAAATAATTTGGAGTAGAACCAATCATAACCCCNGAATTTGCAACAATNGTATTGCCGTTAACATCAACTACTTCGGCTGAATTAATAAGCCCGAAGCCACTGCCGGATACCTCCATTGAATCGATATCACGGCGATAATTTGAATTCCCCGCACTACCGGGCGATAGTTGGAAGCTTGTGAATTTTGGCGGAACTCCCATCTGAAAGCGGTGTATCTGNGGTGATAGAGCTGGTTCTCTGGCACTGATTAATTTGAATCGACGCCATTTAGAGGAAAGCAGGGATGAATCAGCTTTAGCGGTATTGCTAAATTGAATAGCTCTGGAATTTATCGTAATGGCAGTGTCAGTGATTGTTACTCCGTTAGCGGGCAGGATTATCTTTGGTGGGTTTGATGTGTCCAGATCTGTCCCATTTTCATCTACCACTTGAATTTCAGTGACGCTTCTGAGATTTAAGCCGGTTAAGGTGATGGTATCACCGGTGCTTGCATCTCTATTGAATGTGAAAGGAGTAACAAAACCGGCAATGAAGGTAACTTCAGGTTGTGCATTAACGTTGAACTTTTCACTGGTCGAGGTTCCTATGAGATTGGATATTTTTAGCATCTTCATAGTATCCGTGCCATTGCCATCAGCGGTTCCCGTGAAAAATGTATCTTTGGACAGTTGTATGAGATTACCGCCATCAGCCACTGCTACTCCAACCGTGGGGATATCAATATGCACCGCAGGATCCAAAGAGGATCCATTTATATCTACAATTTCAATGCGATAGGTGGTGTTAAGAGCTTCGCCCTGAATTGTAACAATATCATCGCGGCGGAAAGCTGACGTTGCATTAATGTCGTTGACTCCCGGATTGGCAGTAGAGCCCCTAAAAAGGCCGGTGATTTTAGGTGTGCTGGTGATAAATTCAATGAGGTCTACTGCATTAGTACTACTAAGGGATGCAGCTGCTGAATCTCTGGCAACCCGGATTCTGCGGTGTTTACCATCCGCCAAAGCCGTTATTGCATTTATAGGAAGTATAGCATGGGAGTCACTTCGAACTTGAAATTCAGCGAGGGTGCTATTCCCGCTGGCAGGGAATACCACAGTTCCATTTTCGTCTTCTACTCGGAAGAAGCTTAATTCTGATTTGATATCTCCTATTTGGCGGCTCTTAAATCCATAGCCGTAAATGTCCAAATTATGTTCTGCTCTGTCGTAGGTTTTTTCGTCNCGACTGGTTCCCGTGATAACNGGNATACCAGTATGTATACCAATTGCTTCGGAGGGATCACTTTTGCCAATGGTGTTCCATATAACAATTTTACGGGTGCCAGGATCTCCCTCTGCTGCTTCTGTGATATGGCCAGGAGGTATAATGATTTGGTTATGAGATTCAATAAACGTTTGGATAATCGAGCCTTGTATCGTTTCGAGGACAACGTCCCCGTCTAATATTTGCACGGCGGTTGCCGATGCAAGGTTGCTTCCTTCAACAATTAGTTTTTCCTGTGTTCGAGCAAGGCGGTTATCTTGCCCAGAATCGATTATGCGAGTAATAACCGGGGTTGTAGTGGCCGGAGAAATCGCGTTTTCGAGTATCGACATTTGTGCGTCATTAGGAAAAACCACAACGTCTTTAGGGCCGGGACCTTTGATGTGCCCCCACATGCTGTAGCTATTTGTGTTGCCCACCACACTGGCCTCACCACTCCAAATTACTTCAAAGCCCTGACCCAGTTTGGTGAATGTGTACTGGATGGGGCCTGAAATAATTCCGGGCCCAACATTAGTGGTTAATAGTTGGGCCGGTCCTAGATTGTTGGTGTAGTTATCTATCCAAGCGCTAAAGTCGGTTCGGTTGAAAGCTATCGGTATGCCATCAGGGGANACTCCAAGTTCATCGGCGACAAAAAGAATGTCAGGTTGGAAAATGGCTCTACCAACTTTTTGAGAGAAATGTTTTAATGTTGGAACTCCGATAAATGCCGAAGAGCCGGGGGTGGGGTTGTTAAGATTGACAACATTTTGGCCATTTGTACTGACAAATACATCAGTCCACTCATGGGTTGCAGCCGTAAAATTGATGCCGAGAAACGAATCGAATTGTTGTTCTCTAAATTCAATTTTATCAATACCCCCACGCATCGCTACATCAACCAGTGCGGGCGGGGCTTGAACGGGTAAACTTGAAGTGATCGGTAACCCCGGGATGATTCCTGCATTGCGTCTAGGAATAAAGGCTCCAGAAATACCTGAAGGGTCAGGAAAGATTCTTCCTGAACCACCCGGCAAAACTGGGATAGCAAAAGTCGGGAGAAAGTTTGCGGGAGTCATAAGGACAACATTCGGATCCAATCCCTCATATACATAGTTGTTGGTACGATAGAGGTATTTTAATCCCCCTGCATCATCATAAGTTAAAGCATGGCGGGGTTGATATTGTCCACCCATGGCGTTTTGCCCATCGTAGTACACGCCAAATCCGAATAAAGTTGGTTGCTCCGTCCAGAAGATGGCCGTGTTACCGTAGAACGCATCGGTTATTGCCGAGAGGCTCGTCCATGCATTACCGGTAGTATCTGTGGTAAATTCCTCCATATCAGCAAATGAAGGTAACTGCGTTACTCCAACTGAAGGCGGTGCGTCGTGAATGAGACGGTAGCTAAAAGCGACATTGTTGATTATTGAGGTTGGCTTGTAGGTGATCGGATCAAAATTTCTCAGGCGTACATTGAAATTCAATTGAGTTCCTGCAGAATTAGTTGAGATGGAATGAATGCCATAGGCGTAACGATAGGGATTACCTAATCCCAAATGGTTGATGATTAAACCAAGTGTTAGGCTTTTAACATCTATTACTGAACCGTTTTTTGCGGTCGTATTTAGCCACGAGGAATTATAGTTGCTCCGGAATCCATGAGTAGTTAGGTCTAGGCTGCTGACACCGCTGTACTGGTCATTTTCGAAGAAGTCGTTTACCGCAGTGAAGGCTTCTTTGACTGCCTCACGGCCTTCCAAGCCAAAATACTGCATGAAACTCGCATCAAATGCGTAGGTTAGTAACGGAATGTTCCACCGGAAAAAGGTCTTGAGATCTTTTGGGCCGCCGAGGTCGTCAGTATAGTTAAAGTCAATCCCCCCGCTACCGAGTTCGGTGGCGTTCATCGGGCCTACTAATACAAAAGCCCGAGCGTTTTGGGTTCCCCAAAGCCCAGTAAGCAGAACAAGAAAAATTAAAAAACGTTTCACTGTTTATCTCAAATAAACAGGCAACCCAAAAAGCACAGACCTTTTATCTAAATTTAGGTCTTAAATTTGGGCTACGCCCCTCCCTTATTTTTATTATGGCCTCAGTAATTACGAGCCCAACCCTTATTTGTTCGCAGAAAACAACGNGGTGTGAATAATTTGGCGATAAAGGAGATTAACCAGCCGTCACATGCAGATATGAGGCTGCGAATTGTATGGTGAGATAGGACAACCCGAACGCACAGATCAACGCTGCGCCCAGTACAATGGTCATCTCGGTGATCTGTATGGTCCATTGCAAACCCTTTCGGCAGCCAAGGAGAGTGAGGGTTTCCAATTCCCGAGTGCGCAATCGGCGAGTTAGGGCAACGATCAATGCCAAGAGCGCCCCCATTGCCAAGGTCACCAGAGAATGATGGGCATCCAAGAAATCACGGATGCGCAGGATCATACCCATGAGTTCGTCNATGACGACTGGTGATTTCAGTACCTGTAGGGAAGGGTGATCTTCATAATCGGCCAGTAACAGGGCTTGGGCTTTTTTACTCTTGGGGCGGATTAGCACTGCGGTTAAGGGGGAGGTCTCAGGATCTTCATGAGAATGGAATGAATCAGCGTTTTCCTCTGTGATCTCGAGATGTTTCTTTATCAGTTTGGGGCTGGTGCCGTTGTGATCAAGGCTCGGATCATGTCCATGCCATATTCCTTCGATGATCCATGCAGTTTCTAGGCTGACAAAAACTGTGGTGTCATCTGCAGTGCCCGATGGGGCAAGGACTGCGGTGATGTTTAGTTTCAGCGGATATTCTCCTGCCAAGTCGAATAAATTTTCGCGGTCGGTCAAGAGCGTGTCACCGGGGCGTAACCCAAGTTTGGTGGCGACAGTGGCGCCAAGCTCGCAATCACCGTGTATTTGCATCGCTTTCCCTTGGCGTATCTTGCGATTGCGGAAATGGAAATAATTCTTCCGAGTGCCCACCACGGGGTAACCTTGGCTGGTAAATTTGGAATGCACCGGAATCACCTCGCCAATTTCCAGTTGTTTCAACTTGTCGTACTCGCCATAAGGCACATCACCATTATTTCGGGTACGGAAATAAAGTCCGTGCAGGACAAGGTCAAAACGACTGCCTTTGGGGCCAATAACCAAGGGTGTACTGGCGGCTCGCGCGCCGATGGTGCGATCAAACTTATCTACCAACTGATGGGTTACCAGTGGTAGGTAGAATGCTATGGTTACGCCTAGAACCATTACGGTTGATTGTCCCGGGTGCGTCCATAGGTAACGCCAAGCAAGAAAGAAACTAGGCATTGGCACTCTCCTTTTTGTGAAATTCCTCAAAATCAATCACCTGCTCAAAGCGATTCAGCAGCGCATGATCGTGAGTTACCATTACCAGTGTGGCATGATTAGCCGCAGCGTGTGCAAACAATAGATCAAGTATGCGAGACTTGTTTGAGGGGTCTAGATTACCGGTTGGTTCATCGGCCAGAATTAGTTTTGGTTTTGGCAAAAGTGCGCGGCCTATCGCAGCACGTTGAAGTTCGCCTTGCGACAAAGTATCGATGGTTGAGTCCAGTTTGTCAGTTAACTGAAGTTCCTTCGCCAAAGATTCGAGCCGTATGTTTACTTTTGCAGTTAGATTTAATGCTTCGTTTAACCGGTAGGATACCCGGAGATTCTCCCGTACATTTAGGTATTCAATCAATCGAAAGTCCTGAAATACAAAGCCGATATGCTTGATGCGAAACGCTCGGCGATTGGCATCAGACAGGGTGTGTAGTGAGTAGTCACCGATTTGAATCGCACCTGATTGTGGTTGGGTGATGCCAGCTAAAAGNCGGAGTAGGGTGGTTTTGCCCGAGCCGCTGGGTCCCACAAAAGCTGTGTGTGATCCGGCAGCTAGTTTTAACTCAGGGATTTGCAGTCGGAAATCCTCGTCACCATAGGCAAACTCCACATGGTTTAGGGAGATATCCATCAGTTGTCGTCGAATAAGCGTAGGCCGGTTTCAAAACGCACCCGTTTTTCATCCGTTACTTCAAACTCAGAAATACGTCCGCGCCCTTTTCGAGTAATATCCAGTGTAATGTCGGCGGAGTATTGGTTCTCGCGCGTGTGAATGTGCCCCCAATGCTCCACCGTGCCGGTGACATTCCACGTGCAGTTGAACGTGGCGTCTAAATTCGGCACTCGATTGATCGTAGAAATTTTTACATTTTGAACATTGGCAATGGCTCCTCCCTGTTCCTGCATGCGTAGGCCGGACCGAATCTTCAGGAATAATTCTTCAAGTAGATCACCCGTAATGCTGTGTTCTAGTGCATCGTACGTATCACTTGGGTTGCCGTAATCGTAAGCTCTATAAATATTTTGGAGAAGGATGGCTGTCCGATTAGAAAGATCAAGAACTGGTGCACTGTTTGTTGAGGTGANTTGGCTTGTTGAGGCGATCTGTTTTGTTGGGGTGGTTTGATCCGCGTCGGGGATATGGTTGCGGAAGAAAAATGCTCCGAATAACCAGATGGTTAGTATACCAAAACTGCGGATGATTCGTTGTGGGTGATTTCGATAAAGCATCCAAGTAAAGGCAGCAAAGGCAAATGCAATACCAATTAAAATATAGCTCATTTTTGATATTTTTTTGCTGTTGTCTGCAAGCTGACCCCTTTTATTCTGAATTGGTGCCGGAGTGACCTCTGGATTTGTCTTCATCTCAGCAGGCGCTGTTTTCCAATCCAATTCGAANGAATGTGGAATTGGCGGCGCTCCATCCCGTTTCCACTCAAAGCGTGGCTGGTCTTTTACGAAAAATTCTTCGGTGGGCTTGGCGTTCCGGTCATAAACGATCGAGCGTAGGAATGGAGCGGATTCGTTAAAGATTTCCCAAGTCATATTCACTCGGCTGGGTGGTGCCTTGGCAGGATAACGGAGAATAATTCCAAGCCTTGCTTGATAGGCACTGATGCGTCGAGGCTCAGCGTTTTGGGCAAAATCATTAATGTCTAGGCCGAAAAACTGGAGTCTCTGAAGCACTGCTTTTACGGGAATTCCATCAATCTCAACAGGGTTATGTTCGCGAAACCAATCGCCAATTAGTTTGCGCACTGCCTCTTGCTCTTCCACTTCGAGAAATTCCGGATTTTTGCGTTTTACAGGCACCCATTTTTCGAAGGTTAGTAGCGGCACCAAAATCTCATGGCGGACTTCACGGTCATTTAGGTAAATGTAAGAGTACAGCCCTGTATAACTGGTAATTCCCAGTCGCTGTTGCATTTCTTCCTCACGCTTTTTGCGTAACTCCCGCCAGTTCTTAGGGGCTTGGGTTGGGGGATTTTCCCAATCTAAAGCTATGGTATGAGGACGTCCATGTTGGAGTTGAGTGGGTTTGTCGGTCCAAATACCTTTCTGTAAAACCATGAAATCCATTACGGATGGGATTACGCTTTTGGTTCCTCCGAATTGTTGCAATACAGTTAAAAATTTGGGTTTCTCTTTTGCCGGGACATAGCGCATCAAGAAAATGGCGTGTCGTTTCATCAGTTCGGCTTGCGGCACGCCTTCATCTGGGATTGCTGCCAGATCCCGGCGGTCAACTTCTCCTTTCAGGAGTTTTCCATCTGCATCGCGAAGCGAAAAATATTTTAGTAGGAATTTATCGTGCTTTACCGCTGCTTCACGAAGATCTTTGGCATTAAAGATAGTTTTTGCATCTGCTTTTAGGCTGTGGAAAAGCACTAGGTCCTCGAGCATGACGCGAAGTTCCACTAGCACCTCATCCTCCCGCACATTGGCAACTGCGTTACTCATGGATATGGGGTGAGCTATCGCTGAAAAAGCAAAAACTAACCATATAGCTGAGATGATTCTGAGGAAGATCAAGGCCGCTTTTTCTAGATTAAAATTCCGAATTACGAAAGCCTCAATAAGTTACTCAACTTCAATTATTGTTTCTACCCACCTTTGAAAATGCATGCCTTCAGAGTCAATATCGGCAGTAATAATGTAAATTCCAGGTGCCTTTGGAGTCTGTATCTTTACTTTTACTACCCCTTTAGTTCGTGGCTTGAGTTTAGTAGAGCTGGGTTTACTTAGTATTTTAGCCCCTTGGTGGCCGTGTGGAGTGATCTTGAATGTGCGCTGTTTTGGAGAATGGTTGATAATGCGTATTTCCACCTCGCGTGTTTCGTTGGGTTTCATTTTGTTCCCGTATGGGTAAAATGTCGCCCACCTTTCATCTATCCCATAGTTTGGATCATCCCACGGAAAGAGATCACGAAGTATTTTGGTGCGTTTGTTATACTGTGTTTTAAGGTAGGTTAGTTCCTTTTCCGAGAATCGAAATACATGCGGGACATGTTGATTGATCAGCCAAGTATTCCTTGGTAATTCACGTACAATTTTGAAACATCGAGGATAGCCGGAATCAGCGTGGACAAGATTCCGATTCAATAAGCAGTAATCGTCGATGCCAGAGGGAGCAAACGAATCACCGATAAAAAATACCGGGTTGGTTTTGGGTCGTTCTACGAGTAATGCTCCGTGGTAATACATTTGCCCTGGGAAAAACCGAAAAGTGAATTGGTATTCTTGCCATTTCATTGTCTCACCGTCTTTCATGCCTTTGATGTTCTTAATGGCATTTTTGGTTAGGCCTGGCATGAGGTATCGTCCAGGGTTCTCCAATACATCTTTGTACTCGTTAGTTGCGAATACAGGGCAGGTAAAATACTCGGCAGCCGCTTTAACCATATGTGAGTGGTCATCATGCGTGTGGGTGACAAAAATGCCGTCGATTTGTTTTATTACACCCTTTTCCACGAGATCTTTAACATATTCGAGTTGGTTTTTTCCTCCGCAATCAATCAGGAATCCGTGGCCGTTGTCTGCTACGATGATGCGGCTAGTTGAGTATTGAATAATCCAATCGGGTGTATCCAAGTGCAGGCAGTAAGGCATGAGATCAATCTTAGATCCTTTTCCCAATACGCGTTCACCACAAATTCTCATTCGTTCTTCCTTAAAATACCAATGTAATGCGTTGGTCGAGAGGTAGTTCTGGTAGAGCGCTTGAACACGACCGACCAGTTGGTTGATAGCCTTTTTGGGATTATCGATTACTGGGCCACGTGCAGGATATATGATGTCTGGTTTCCACGCTTTTATNTTTTCGAGNCTGTTGATTAAATTTGCTAAGCGNGCACCATAACCGTGATATCCCCCAACNTTTGCCTCGGGNATCGCATCCTGAAAACTGTACAGGTCGAAGATTTTTCCATCTCCGTAAATTAGGTCTCCCGTGAACGCACACCNCTTTCCATCTATAANNGCCAAATAAGACACTGCTCCTCGGGTAAAACCCGGCGTTTCAATTACCTGAAACTTAATGCTAGATGAGCCTACGACATCTCCTTCTTTTACCCATTTATCCACTTTTATCGGCTCCACCAACACCTTGGTGGACTGCTGCTCATAATAGTGGAAACGTTTTAAAGACATGGTTTTCCAGTAATCTTTTGTATTTGAGAATAGATTTTCTTCTTTTTGCGGCGCGACGACCTGGATGGACTTGGGTATTTCAGTAATGACATCACGTCGGTGATGGGTAAGCAGTACTTGACCTCTTTTTTGACTGGATTTACCAAACCTATACATCTGCACAGAAGAGGAATCTTCGAAGTTTTGAATGGAAATCGAATTTCCTGTGGCAAGATGCTCAACCTTGATACTTTCAGCTCCATTTATTAATTGAACCACCGTTAGCCATAAAACTAGTATGCGCATTAGAAAAAGGTAGCGCGAGTGTGCGCTTAGGCAACACAGGAATGTATTTCGCTTGATATCTGATTAAATACATCGCACTAAACAGTCCAGTGAATGATTATGATAGAAAACGTGTGTTGGTTACTGGAGGAGCAGGTTTCTTAGGGTCCCATTTATGTGAACGCCTCCTAAANGAAGGCGATGAAGTTTTATGCGTTGATAATTTTTTTACTGGTCGACGNACCAACATAGCTCATCTTATTGGAAATCCCCGGTTTGAGTTGTTACGTCACGATGTGACCTTCCCGCTCTTTGTCGAGGTAGATGAGATTTATAATTTGGCTTGTCCTGCTTCTCCCGTTCACTATCAACATGACCCTGTGNAGACCACAAAGACGAGTGTGCACGGAGCAATCAATATGCTCGGCTTGGCGAAGCGGACCGGAGCACGTATTTTTCAGGCTTCTACTAGCGAGATATATGGGGACCCACAAGTTCATCCACAAACCGAAGATTATTGGGGGAACGTCAACCCTATTGGTATTAGGTCCTGCTATGACGAGGGTAAAAGATGTGCGGAGACCTTGTTCTTTGACTACCACCGTCAACATGGAACGGAAATTAAAGTTGCCAGAATATTTAACACTTATGGCCCACGAATGCATCCAAATGATGGCCGCGTCGTATCTAACTTTATTGTTCAGGCGCTTAAAGGAGAACCGATCACAGTTTATGGGGATGGAGCACAAACCCGCTCTTTTTGTTATGCGGATGATTTAATAGAGGGTTTCATTCGCTTGATGGCTTCAGATAAGGAAGTTACCGGGCCTGTGAATCTTGGAAACCCTGGGGAGTTTACTATCAGGCAACTTGCTGCACAGGTGCTGAAAATCGTTGGGAGTAAGGCCAGTATTGTCGAGGCTCCGTTACCAGAAGATGATCCTAAACAAAGGAAGCCCGATATATCTTTGGCTCAAAAGATACTGGGCTGGGAACCTTCCATNNCTCTTGAGGAGGGATTGTGCCGAACAATCGATTACTTTCGGCAGCAGATTTAGTGTTCGAGATGCAGGTTGAGGCCGCGTGTGCATCGCACACGTTTCGAGTCGATTGTATTTTGTAGGCGCGCTTTGCTNTNGGGAACGTGCTCCTTNGAAAGTTCAGGNTGATTTAGGTGATAGACGATGGCNCGCCCNTAAACTAATTTTCGATGGTTACCNAAATTATANAAGCGGGCTCCCAAGTCGGAATCTTCGCCAATTCCCCAACCTTCATAATCTTCATCAAATCCATTGATNGTCTCAAGGTCNTGACGCCAGGCGGCTAAATTGCACCCAAGTAAACCATATAAATCCTGATTTTTTCNNACCAAAGGAGCAGGGAGTCGTAACGACTTGAACCATCCCTGGAGTCGAAAAGTCCAGNTNAATTTTGCGATGGATATATGTCCGGATAACACGGATGAAACATACGGCTCAGGGATAAACGCTCGCCGGCCTTGGACTAGGCATTGGGGCTCTGCAAGGGCTAGGTGATCCTTAATAAAATCTTTGTGAGGCAGACAATCTCCATCCAAAAAAACCACATAATCTGAAGAGGCCTTGGTTAGGGAAATATTAAGGATTCTGTTTTTTCTAAATCCTTTATCTTTGTGCCAACAGTGAATTATGGGGACCTGGTTGGGCTTGCTTAGCTCGTGAATTAATTCTGATGTTTCCTTGGTTGAACCATCATCTGCAATAATAATTTGGTCTGGAAGGATGGTTCCTGCTTCCAGAGTATTAATTATTACCCTGAGTGCGTTAGGGTTATTATAGGTGCTGATGATGACGGAAACATTTGGCTTTAGCATAAGATAATTATTCTTCTTTAGCTAACGCTTCCCAGTTTACCAGAGGGCAAAGCCATTTTGTTTCACCATGCGTAGCATAGCCGGGGATGGGGCTTATCAATGAACTGCCCATATCTCTTAATTCCATAAATAAATCGAAATCATGCGGATGTGTT
>PBEJ01000012.1 GCA_002719595.1 Verrucomicrobiales bacterium | reverse complement strand
TACGCCACTGATTTTGGCAATTACTTCGAAGGCACTATTGTTCCCTCAAACCTGAATCAGTTACGCCTTAACCTAACAAGCACTAACTTTAATAAGCATATAATCGGCCCTGAAGCGCAGGAGTTATGGCGCAAAAAAAGTAGAGATGCTAAGAATCAATCTTGGGTGCTAGCGAAGATAGCTCCTGCTGAAGAGGCAGTTTCAACCGAAAATGTGAGTCAGGCTTCCTTACCATCAACTGTTATATTTATGGTCCCACTTTTGGCTATCGCTTCATGGGTTTTTAACTCGCGCTTTGCTCATATCTTCGGAGGCACAGTAATACTTATCACAATGTTAGCTTTTGGCATTCAATCGAGTTATTGGATAAATCAACTTGGGGAAGCGAGAACTCTTGGCACGTACAATTATGTTGGCACAGGAGTATGGGTGATCTTATTTGTTTCTCTTTTACAAATTGCGGCTGTGCTTTGGAGAGACCCTCTATCCATATGGTATCAATCATGGTATCAGAAACGCCTTGAACAACAAAAGGTCTTTTCCTTTAAGCCAGGCCTGATGGACACATTAATCGGCCGCGTTCCCCTACTTTCCCTGGATATACGAGCTGTAATATTAAAGGATATTCGTATCTTCTGGCGTGACACAGCCCAATGGGGGCAATCGCTTATTCTATTTGGTATACTGGGGATTTATATTTTGAATCTTAGATTTTTTACCGAGCAATTCACCTCACTATTTGGGGGTGGACGACTCGGCGGAGACTATTTCTCCAAATTAGTCAGCTTTATGAATTTGGCTGCCTGCGCTTTAAACCTCGCGACACTCACAACACGTTTTGTATATCCTCAATTTTCTCTTGAAGGAAAACGTCTTTGGATTGTTGGACTTTCCCCACTTGGGCTAAACAGAGTGGTCTGGATTAAATATTTACTAGCAACCGGCATCTCACTGATTATCTCAATCCCGATGATCTGGATTTCCTCGAACATGTTACAACTACCTCTTGCTCAAAAAATATTCTTTTGCGGTAGTATTTCTGTAATGGCATTAACGCTCAATGGATTAGCTATGGGAATGGGCGTCATGTACCCAGACCTCAAGGAAGATAACCCAAGTAAAATTGTATCCGGGTTCGGCGGGACGTTTTGCCTAGTAGTAAGTTTTGTCTATATCGGTTTGGCCATCATATTGTTAGGCATTGGATCACCTTTTGGATCACCATGGCAAATATTTGGACGAACCGGAGAGGTGCAACAACTTGTTTACATGGGCTTATTTTTAACCTTCTCCAGTTTTGTAGGTTTTGGACCTTTGGCTTACGGTCTACGTCGGGCAAAGAATTTTGAACATTAAGACACCTAAGCCACAACAGCTTGTGTGATTATGCTCCCATCACCCCAACCTGTGCTTTACTTTCATTAGCAAAGATTCTAGCATATATCTCATGGCTGCTTTCAATGAGCCGGATTTACTAGAGGAGGATTTCCCTGTGAGTAACGAGCAGACTGCCCTGCTTTCAGATGATCAGGAGGAACTAGATAATCAAGCCACGTCTCTACAGGCAAAACTTGCTGAATTAAATCGGGCTCGGGAGAAGCTTGAGAAGGAAAAAGCAACTGTAGAGGAATCTCGTCGGAGATTTTCAGAATTTGAAACTGGCCGAGAGGAAATGTTGCACGAAATTACCCGTAGCGTGGGACTTTTAGAAGAGGCCCATATGGATTCCCAAAGAGAGGCGGAGCAAATGGCCAGAACGCTCAACGATTTAAGGGATGCACTTTTAAAAGTCGAAGCCTTGGAAGATGTTGATACACAAAATAATCAATGGAAAGTTTTGCTCACACGTAATCTAACAACGATAGAAAACGCCCGAATGGAGCTTAATTCTGCTAGATTGAAGTGGGTAATACTCAACGGGGAACAAGATAGTTCCCTCAGTTCTTCAATGGACACCGAACACAGCTCACCTAGCGGATTACCTATCCCAGCATCTTTCGGTCAGCTTTGCTTGTGGGGGCTAGCCCTAACTTGGCCAATACTATTGGTTGGGGTAACCCTTGCAATAGCTCTACTTCTAAAAGGATAATCAAATGGGATGGTTCAGGCGTAAAACCAATCCTGCGACCTACCGTGTAGAAGAACTGAACGAAGAGATCAGAGAACTCCAACAGAAAATTTCCTCCCTCAAGAAAGATTCCGCTTCTATTAATTTTGGCTCCTTTCACCAAAATTATGAAAAACCCAACATCACCGAAAAAGAAAAATTCTCTGGAGTTGAAGCTTTATCAGAAAACAATCGCCGCGATTTTTCTGAATTAAACCACCCCAAACTATATAATGACCAAGGCGTTAGAAAATTTGATCTATATGGTTGGTGGCAAAGAATCAAAAAGAAAGAAGGATTGCCTGAGCCAAACCCAAACGAAAAATTGGTAACCTATCTAGCCACCGGGCGGAGTCACGGTTACACCGCCTTACGCAAAGAAACTCGCATTGCACGAAACCGTTTTATCCTGCTGACGATTGTACTGATTGGTGTCCTATGGAGTATTCTTAGCCTACTTGTTCCGCAGTTGTGATTTAGAATAAAAGCGCTTGCTGTGAACTCCACCCTGATCGAAACAGAATTGGGAAACTTCCGGGTTCAATATACAACAAAAGGATTAGCCCGTTTACAATTTCCAAAAACTAAAATTGATCATGCTTCAAACACCATAAAGCCGGTAAAACAATGGATAAATCAAACCAAGAAAGCCCTGAATGCGATACTTAATGGTAAAAATCCAAAAAACTACCCCCCATTGGATCTCTCTTCGGGCACAGATTTTCAAAGAGAAGTGTGGGCTTTGCTGCAATCGATCCCAATGGGAGGAGTAGAAGCGTATGGAGATCTTGCCTATCGGCTAAATAAGCCCAAAGCAGCCAGAGCAGTAGGTGGCGCCTGTAAGGCTAACCCTTTACCTATTCTAATCCCCTGTCACCGGGTAGTAGGGGCAAACGGCAGCCTTACCGGATTTTCAGCCGGCTTAAAATGGAAAATCCGATTACTCCGCGCAGAGGGCGTAGAACTTCCACTCCATTGACACGCCTTCGCCCGATTGATAGCGTCCCCGCCTTTGTCAGGCATGAAATATAAAGACACACTCAACCTGCCACAGACCGGTTTTCCCATGAAAGCCGGTTTGGTCGAGCGTGAACCTGAACGTCTTAATAAATGGTATACCGGGGATATCTATAAACAACTGCGTACCAAACACGCACTAGCAGAGGAGACTTTTGTGCTCCACGATGGCCCCCCTTTTGCCAATGGTGATGTACACATTGGTACGGCGCTCAACAAGACACTTAAGGATATCATTCTAAAATTCCAGACTATGCGTGGAAAGAATGTACCATACGTGCCTGGCTGGGACTGCCATGGCTTGCCGATTGAATTCAAGGTTGTTCAGGAAATGCGAAAAGAGGGACGCAAAGACGCAACTTCCGCTGACATTCGAAAAGCATGCGAAGTCTATGCTCGTAAATACATCGACATCCAGCGGGAACAATTCAAGCGACTCGGAGTTTTTGGTGACTGGGATAATCCCTACCTCACACTCGACAAAAAATACGAAGCGGAGGAACTGCGTTTATTTGCCGATGTAGTCGAGAAGGGTTTTGTTTATCGCGGCAAAAAGCCGGTTTACTGGAGTATCCCCTGTCGCACGGCGCTGGCTGAAGCCGAAGTAGAATACGCAGATCATGTCAGTCAAAGTGTATTTGTTAAGTTCCCGATTGTCGGAGAGCAAAATACCTACCTAGTTGTCTGGACCACCACACCGTGGACACTGCCGGCCAACCTCGCTGTTGCCTATCATTCCAAGTTCACCTACAAGAAAGTAAATGTCAACGGGGAGGCGTACATTGTCGAAGGAACACTTCTGCCAAAGGTAATAGAAACCTGCGGCTGGGAAAATGTCGAAGAGGTACAGTCACTACAAGGTGATGCGGTTGGCACTCTTGAGTATCGTCATCCCTTCATTAACAGGACCGCAAAACTGTTTTCCGGAGACAACTTTGTTGACAACAGTACGGGCACCGGCTTTGTGCACATTGCTCCGGGCCATGGTATGGATGACTATCATCTTGGATGCGAACATGGCTTGCCCATCTACTGTCCGGTCGATGACAACGGCCAATTTGCCCATACTGACGATCTACCGGAAACTGAACAAATGCCAATTGAGCTACTTGGTAAATCAATTTTAGAGAAAAATGGCAAGAGCGAGGCTAATGAAGCAGTCATTGAGCTATTGCAGACAAATAATTCTTTAGTGCATCAGGAGAATTACACACACAGCTATCCTCACTGTTGGCGCAGCAAGACACCCGTCATTTTTCGCGGCATGGATCAGTGGTTTATCAAAATTGATCACAATGATTTTCGCCAAAAAGCATTAAAAGCCATCCAAGAAGTAAATTGGGTGCCTTCTTGGGGGCAAAATCGTATCGAAGGGGCAGTTGAAGCGCGCCCTGATTGGTGTATCAGCCGGCAACGCACTTGGGGGGTGCCTATACCTGCCTTTTATTCGGCCGAAGGCGATCCCATTCTCGATGCCCGCATCGTTCGCAACACAGCTGACCTGATCGGTGAACATGGATCAAATGTCTGGTTTGAACGCGACACAGCTGACCTTTGGGCCGATATTAAGCCCGAAGACTGGGAGGGAGCTGATCCTGCCGGTAAATCACAGGATACACTCGATGTATGGATTGATTCAGGCTCCAGTTCCCGTTCAGTCATCATGCAGCGCGAAGAACTGCATCATCCGGAAAAAGAGGGAACAGAAAACTGGCAGGCTGATATTTATCTTGAGGGAAGTGATCAACACCGCGGTTGGTTCCAGAGCTCTCTTTTGCTTTCATTAGCAGGTAACGATGCACCTCCTTTCAAAACCGTGTTAACCCACGGTTTTATGGTGGATGCCGACCGTGAAAAAATTGCTAAGAGCCGAGAAGGCAGCTATGCCAAGCCCCAAACATGTGAAGCCTACATCAACGAATACGGTGCAGATATAGTACGTCTTTGGGTAGCTTCACAGGATTTTCGAAACGACATCATTGTCAGTAATGAACGAATCAAAAAGGTCGCTGAAACCTATCGCAACCTCCGCAATGCTTTACGCTACCAACTGAGCAACCTGTACGATTTTGACCCAGCTAATGACGCAGTCCCAAATGATAAACTCACTGGTCTAGACCGTTGGATTCTTGACCAATTCGACGCCATGCAGCGTGATGTGACGGCCGCCTATGAGCAATTCGAGTATCATACGGTTTACCAGCGTATCAGCCAGTTTGTGTCTGTGGAACTTTCCGCGGTATATCACGACTGTGTGAAGGATCGCCTCTACGCAGATGCCGCCAATGCCCAACGCCGGCGCGCTTCGCAAACTACCCTGCTACATCTCTGCTCTGGACTTACCCGTATGCTTGCTCCAATTTGCGTATTTACCTCTGAAGAAGCATGGGAGTTTTTGCCAGGCAACAAGGCCGAATCAGTGCACTTAGCCGATTGGCCGAAAGAATCTCCCTCTCTTTCAGAAGAAGAAAAACTCATATGGGAGAACCTCTTTACTCATCGAGAGCCTGCCTTAGCCGAGCTGGAAAAGGCACGACAGGAGAAACTCATTGGCAAAGCACTTGAAGCTCGCGTAACAATCACGGCAAAGCCGAACGACCTTCAAATTGCCCAAGCACACGCCGAGCCATTGCGTGAATTAATTAACGTCTCTCAACTAGAATTAGTTGAGGAGGAAAGTACAGAATCACCTCAGTATGTTGTCAACAAGGCCGCCGGGGCAAAATGCATCCGCTGCTGGCGCTGGGAAGAAACCGTAGGCCAACATCAAGCTCACCCCGAATGCTGCAGCCGGTGCGTGGAGGCGATTGGGTGAGCCTGCTTGTACTAATTCCGCTCCTTGTTTTTATTTTATTTTTTATCGGATTTTTCGCAGGACGAAAATCCATTTTTAGAAAAAATTTAGGTGAAGCCAAAGTTGCAAATGCTATTTCAAAAAATCACCCTAAACCATTCCACCTTTTCAATAATATCACCCTAAAAACCAAAAATGGAACGACTCAAATAGATCATATTCTAGTTTCTCCGTATGGTATTTTTATAATTGAAACGAAACACTATTCTCATTGGATTTTTGGCTCTCCAGAGCAAGAGGTATGGACTCAAGTCCACTTCAAAATGAAAAACCGCTTTCTGAATCCTCTCAAGCAAAATCAAGGTCACTTGAACACGCTGAAAAAACTGTTCAAACTACCCAACGATAAGTTTCACAACATTGTGGTCTTCACTGGCGATGCAAAATTCAAGACTGACCCCGGTCCATGTGTAATTCAATTGTTTGAACTACCTAAATTCCTATCTCGAGATAGGCCGATTGTTCTGGACGAAAAGAAAATGACTTACATCGTGGGACGAATTGAGATGAAACGTCTTTCGCGCTCTGTTGAAACGGACGAATACCACATCAATTATGTCCAATCCAAGTTGAACTAACGTGACCCACTACACCACCGGCTCCCAGCCTTTGCGATATTCACGGCCCCAGTACTGGTTCACCGCCTCGTCATTATCTTTTACTCTACCGGTTTTAGGATCTACTTCAATGGCGCCGCCACTACGATATGCGATATTGGCCAGGTGTGTAAGTTGCGTGCTGATCTGGGCATCACCAATCTCAGAATTCAAAGGCTCATCGGTGCGGATAGCACTTAGAAAATTGCCGAAGTGAAAGCCATCATCCCATTTTCCGGTATTAGCCTTCACTTCCTTACCACCAAGGTCAAACTGCTTATAACCTCCATGATGAATCTCCAGTGAACCGCCCTTACCGTAGAAGGTGCAGAAGGGTCGTTTCTCCTGCCTACGCGGATTACAACTGCTTTGATCCCAACCAATACCCACCTTGTCATAGTCATAGGTAGCATAGCCAGTATCGGGTGTCTCCTGATCATCATCAAAATGATACCGCGCGCCGCTGTAAGTCACACGCTTGGGGTAGTCCACCTCTAACCCCCACCGGGCCACATCCATAAAGTGAGGGCCATTATTTTGCATCTCACCGCCACCATAAAACCAGTGCCAGTGCCAATTATAGTGCACAAGATTATCCTTGTATGGGCGCTCAGGGCACGGCCCCTGCCACATTTCCCAGCCTTTTTTACCGAGCCAATCGGGCACTTTAACAAACTTCCCCTTACCGATACTTCCCCGACCTCCGCCATAGTAGCAGCGCGCAAACGTTGGCTGCCCAATCTCACCGGCCTTCACCCGCTCGACACCCTCGATAATACCCGGCTGGCTGCGGCGTTGATTACCCATCTGCACTTTCTTCTTATACTTCCTGGATGCGGCCACGATCAATTCGGCCTCCCGCGCATTTTGACTGGCCGGTTTCTCAACATAAACGTGCTTACCTGCCTCCATAGCGAGAATAGCCATCGGGGTGTGCCAAAAATTGGGCGTAGCGATGGACACTGCATCGATCGATTTATCATCCAGAATACGCCTAAAATCATCAACTCCTTGTGGATCCTTGGTTTGAGGAAATTTTGCCAGCGAAGTCTTTGCACGGTTCATTCCACTGGCCACACGCCGGTTATCCACATCACATAGATAAGCTACCTCGCAATTGGACGCCTCCATATATTTCACTGCATGGTTCATGCCGCGGCTCAAACCAATTACCCCGGTTACAATTTTCTTCTGCGTATCCCTAGCCTTGAGAATAGACGGAAACGTAAGTGAAGCCGCAGCGGTGACGCTAACAAATTTACGACGCGAAATATGAGTTTTCATAAGCCTTTTTGATTGAAGGAAAAAGGCTACTCCGCAGAAGCAGATTGGCAAGATGAAAGCCTGCTTAAGAGGATGTCTCGCGCTTAATCAAAGCTCGCCCATATTCACGATTCATGCGCGCAATGAAATCTAGTGGTATCTCCTTGGGACAAACGGCTTCACAGGACCCGGTAACAGTACAGTTCCCAAAACCTTCCTTATCCATCTGCTCTACCATAGCCAAAGCCCGACGTTCTCGCTCAGGCTGCCCCTGTGGCACCAGACTTAAGTGGGACACCTTAGCCGCAACAAAAAGCATGGCACTTGCGTTTTTACATGAAGCAACACAGGCGCCACAACCAATGCATTGAGCTGCATCCATTGCTAGATCAGAATCATTCTTCGGGACCGGAGTAGCATTTGCATCGGGCACACTACCCGTACGCACGCTAATAAAACCTCCCGCCTGCTGGATACGATCAAAAGCAGTTCGATTCACAATCAAATCGCGATGAACGGGGAAGGCAGTTGCCCGCCAGGGTTCAATCGTAATCGCCGCCCCATCATTGAAATGGCGCATATGAAGCTGACACGCCGTTGTTCCCTTCTGCCCCCCATGCGCAACGCCATTAATCACCATCGAACAGGTTCCACAAATACCCTCGCGGCAATCCGAGTCAAAGGCAATAGGCTCTTTACCACCTTCAATGAGTCCTTCATTGACTACATCCAGCATCTCAAGAAAAGACATATCCGTATCGATACCATTGGCATCATACTCCTCAAATCGACCACGATCATCGGCATTATCCTGTCGCCAGACCTTTAGCTTAAGATTTAAAGTCTTGCCCATCTACTTATAACTCCGCTGAGTCATCTTCACCTCTTCATATGTTAGTTCTTCCTTATGAAGCTGAGGCATACTGTCTACTCCCTTATATTCCCATGCCCCCACAAAGGAAAAATTTTCATCATCTCGTTTCGCTTCGCCTTCGTCAGTCTGGTGTTCCTCACGAAAATGACCCCCACATGATTCCTCACGCTGCAACGCATCCCTACACATCAGTTCCCCGAACTCCAAAAAGTCAGCCACACGCCCAGCCATCTCCAAGCTCTGATTGAGTGAACCATTTTCACCCGGAACATTGAGGTTTTCCCAGAATTCCTGCCGCAAAGCAGGAAGTTTTTCGAGAGCCTCATTTAGCCCGGATTCATTACGGGACATACCACACTTGTCCCAAATAATCTGGCCAAGCTCACGGTGGAAAGAAGTTGGAGTCCGTTTTCCCTTTATGGAAAGTAATTTATCGATTTTAGATTTGACCGATTCTTCAACGCTATCAAATTCAGAGGATGTTTCACTTGGTCGGTCCTCTGGCCCAATTTCAGCTAAATACTGACCAATTGTGTAAGGTAAAACGAAATACCCATCGGCCAATCCCTGCATGAGAGCACTTGCCCCCAGTCGATTGGCACCGTGATCGGAAAAATTCGCTTCACCTATGACAAATAAGCCGGGGATAGTGCTCATTAAATTGTAGTCCACCCAAAGCCCGCCCATGGTGTAGTGAACCGCTGGGTAGATAGTCATTGGGTTCTGGTAAGCATTCGAGCCGGTAATCTTTTCATACATATCAAAAAGATTTCCGTAACGCTCACGTACAGTATCCTCCCCCATGCGACCAATGGCATGAGCAAAATCTAAATAAACTCCAAGGCCTGAACCAACCACACCTCGGCCCTCATCACAGGCCTCCTTTGCGTTTCGCGAAGCAACATCTCTCGGAACCAGATTACCAAAGCTGGGATATTTTCGCTCCAAATAATAATCACGGTCACCCTCAGCTATTCCACTGGGGTTAATTTCACCTCGTCGAATCTTCTCGGCAACCTCCTGACTTTTTGGCACCCAAACTCGTCCGTCGTTACGAAGCGACTCACTCATTAAGGTAAGTTTACTTTGATGATCTCCGCTAACAGGAATGCAGGTAGGGTGAATCTGAGTGTAGCAGGGGTTAGCAAAAGCCGCTCCTCTCTTATACGCACGATGAGTTGCTGTAACATTGCACCCCATGGCATTAGTCGAAAGATAGAATACATTTCCATAACCCCCCGTTGCCAAAACAACCGTGTGAGCAGAATGACGGCTGATTTCTCCAGTTACCATATCACGCACAATGATGCCCTTTGCATGGCCGTCTACCAACACGACATCCAACATTTCCGAACGTGGAAACATCTGCACATTACCTAGCCCAATCTGCCGGCTTAAGGAGGAATAGGCTCCCAATAACAACTGTTGCCCGGTCTGGCCACGAGCGTAGAAGGTGCGGCTTACCTGCGCCCCACCAAAGGAGCGGTTTGCCAAAAGCCCTCCGTATTCGCGAGCAAAAGGTACTCCTTGAGCGGCGCATTGATCGATAATATCCACACTTACCTGAGCCAACCGGTAAACATTGGCTTCACGGGAACGGTAGTCCCCACCCTTCACCGTATCGTAAAAGAGTCGATATACTGAATCACCGTCGTTTTGGTAATTTTTGGCCGCATTGATACCCCCTTGGGCCGCAATGGAATGAGCGCGTCTAGGACTGTCTTGGTAACAGAAGCATTTTACGTTGTAGCCCAATTCTGCCATGGTGGCTGCTGCTGAAGCACCAGCTAGACCGCTTCCGACAATGATTACATCATACTTGCGCTTATTGGCTGGGTTAACCAATTTCAAATCAAAACGATGCTTGTCCCATTTATGAGCCATCGGACCCGTTGGAATTTTTGAATTTAAAAGTGGAGAATTTGATTTTTTACCTAAATCGGTAGTTTTTTCGATTATTTCTATCTTTGAGGGAGTTTTGTCTCTAATGTCTGAAACTACTTTTTTAACCTGATTTTCAGTAATTATCTCTTTTTTTGCTTCTAAGGCTGCTTTCTCAAATTCATTACAAACTAACATGGCCTGTTCTTTATCGGTTTGCTTCGTTGACCTTTTGGTTCTTGTTCCATCAGGAGCAGTAAAGCAACAAAACCAATATGGTGAGTTATCTTTTTTGGTTAGTGAGGCCATGAGATATGTTTATGGGAACATTAATGGGAACAGATACAGTATAATTCTAACATGTAAAGGTTATATTGGCAATTTTTTCATATTTTTTGTTCACGTGCTNCCAAATTTAAACAATCAACCATTGTGTCATAATTTTGAGTTATGGGAACATTAATGGGAACACTTTATGGGAACACTTTATGGGTNTTACTNTTGAATNTTAACAATTTTAAGCAAAATGCTGAGAGGCACTGAGGAATACCCCAGAAATAAGAGCCACGAAACACNTGGAGCAACTAGACTTAGCAATTTNGTCGTTTTTTTAGTTTTCAAACCCAANGANTGAAACATAGCATTCATTCCGTGACTAAGATGAACACACAATAAGCNAACTGCTACCAAGTAAAATGCAGAGACCCANGGCACCTGAAATCCAGTAACAACCATTCTGTANACATCTACGGGATCTTTCCCTTCCTTACCCTCCTTACGAGTTACNAAGTCATCCGCTACATAATAAGTTTCAAANTTTCCCTCAACCTCNCCAGCCACCCCGTTTATTTGCGGCACCTTCCANGTGTAATGTGCCAAATGNTAAAATGCAAANGCAGCTATAATAAGNCCNCTGTAAATCATCGTACGGGCAGCAAATTTAGAGATGATCTCGTCACGGCGATGATTATCCACTGGCGCTACTTCACCTTCATAGGGCACTACCCGTGCCTTACGATTCTCGGCAGTCAGTTTAATTGCTGACCATATATGCAAACCCACCATACCCAAAAGCCCTAGACGAGCCACCCATAGAAGCGGCCCCAAATCATGTAGTTTCTTTGCGTATGTGTTGATTGCTTCAGGACCAGCAAAAACCAAAAGATTTCCAAGGAGNTGNGCAATAATGAACCCAAATAAACCAGCCCCTGTAACAGCCATGATGTACTTGCGCCCCAGTGAAGTGTTGAAAATGCCCTTGATGAAATCCATCGACACAAGAAGATATCGCACAAATCTAGGCCTTCTTCAAACCAATTGAACAGGGATAGTTTCAAACCAATGATTGGCCAAAACGCCTTGCTCGCGATACCCTGTCAACCTCAGTGCAAATGACGATTTCGAAACTCAATAAGCCAGCCTATATACTATTGGCTGTAGCCCTATTTGGTGCAGGCTGTAAATCCCCCAGGCATGTATCTAGCCTGCCAAATCCAGTTTTGAATGGGTCTGATATTCTGTTTTCTCGCTCTGCCACTCTCCCAAAAGGGTTGAAAGTAGGTCTCATCACTAATCATACCGGCCACACCCAACAGCGCCATCTCACGTTGAACCTACTGCTTGAGTCAAAAGACTTGGAGCTGAAGGCGATCTTCAGTCCAGAACACGGAATCCACGGCACACTAGATAGTAAAATTGACGATAGTACAGACGCAAAGACCGGCCTGAAAATATTCAGCCTTTATGGGGCAAACCGCAAACCCACTACCGACCAATTAGCCGGGCTGGATGCACTCATTTTTGACATTCAGGATATTGGCTGCAGATTTTACACTTATATTTCTACCATGGGCTTAGCCATGGAAGCAGCTGCAGAGGCAGGAATTCGGTTCATAGTCCTTGATCGGATAAACCCCATTGGCGGGCAAATTGTTGATGGNCCAATACGCCGGGGAAAAAGCCAATTCATTGCGTTTCATGACATACCAGTACAACATGGTATGACGGTTGGCGAACTCGCTCATATGTTCAATAAAGAGCGTGACTACAACGTCAATCTGCAAGTGGTAAAAGTTGAAGGTTGGTCACGCAGAATGTTTTTTGATGAAACAGGTCAACCATGGACTAACCCATCTCCCAATATGCGCAGCCTCACACAGGCACTTCTTTANCCGGGCGTTGGCCTATTGGAAACCGCTCTTTCTGTCGGCAGAGGCACAGACACTCCTTTTGAAATCATTGGAGCCCCCTACATCGATGATGTAAAACTTGCCCGCTCACTGAATGACCTTAAACAACCCGGAGTCAGATTCATACCTATCAAGTTTACCCCAAAGGCTAGCATCCACAGAGATAAAGTCTGTAATGGAGTAAACATCATTATTACCAATAGAGAAGCTCTTCGATCTGTCCCTCTGGGTGTTGAAATTGCACGCGTATTGCACCAAATGTACCCGNAAAATTTTCCACTAATCAAAGTCAACCGACTCCTTTGTCACTCTGATACCTTAAGTGCNATTGAACGCGGTGATACTCTGTCTCAAATCCAAAATATGTGGGCAGAGGATTTAAACCATTTCAAGAGGCGCCGATCTAAATTTCTTCTCTACGAATAAGAACCCNATTTACTGAATCTACTCAGCAAGTGAAAACTCTACTTCATCTGCCTTCGCTTTAGCCGAAATTGAATCACCCGGTTTAAAACCGCCATCTAGTAATTTCAATGCCAAGGGATCTAGTAAATGCTGCTGGATCGCCCGCTTAAGCGGTCGAGCACCAAACTGTGGGTCATACCCTGCCTTGGCTAAGAACTCACGAGCACTAGGATCTACAGCAAGGGTCAATTGCTGATCCTCCAACCGATCTTCAACTCTGGACAGCTGAATATCTACAATAGCNCCTAATTCAGACTCATCCAAACTACGGAAAATAATACTATCATCCACACGATTCAAAAACTCAGGCCGAAAATGTTGCTTCAATTGATCCATCACACCTTCCCTCAGGGTTTCATCCATTGCTTTATCACCAGCAAAATGCTGTTGGATTAGCGGACTACCAATATTACTGGTCATGATAATAACAGTATTTCTGAAATCGACTGTGCGGCCTTGCCCGTCGGTAAGACGACCATCATCAAGCACCTGNAAAAGAACGTTAAATACGTCTGCGTGCGCTTTCTCAATCTCATCAAACAGGATGACACTGTAAGGGCGCCGACGCACTGCTTCGCTAAGTTGGCCCCCTTCATCATAACCGACATAGCCCGGAGGCGCTCCNATCAACCGTGACACACTGTGTTTCTCCATGTATTCGCTCATATCGATGCGCGTCATGGCTTGTTCGTCATCAAAGAGAAATTCAGCCAAAGCTCTTGCCAACTCCGTTTTGCCCACCCCTGTTGGGCCAAGAAAAATAAAGCTACCCGTTGGTCTCTGTGGATCCTGCAATCCACTACGTGCTCTGCGGACNGCATTCGCCACGGCTGTGATCGCCTCATCCTGACCAATGACCCGCTCATGTAACCCTTCCTCCATTCGCACCAGTTTTGCTCTTTCACCTTCCAGCATACGAGTCACNGGAATACCGGTCCATGTAGCTACTACACGGGCAACATCTTCTTCAGTCACTTCCTCGCTCAAAAGTCTGTCATCATCCTTTTCTTTAATTGCTTCCTCAGCAGCGGCCAATTTTTCCTGTAATTCGGGGACTCGGCCGTACTGGATTTCTGCAGCAGCTGACAAATCCCCTGCTCGCTCTGCAGTTTCCTGATCGTGCCGCGCTTCCTCAATTTGACCATTAATGATGCTGGCCGCGTTGATGGCCGCCTTTTCATCCTGCCATTGACCCTTGAGCTTGGCAGCGCGTTCCTTAAGGTTTGCCAATTGTTGCTGCAGGTTTCCAAGTCGCTCTTCAGAGGCAGAATCCGTCTCTTTCTTTAATGCTGTCTCCTCAATTTCTAATTGCAGGATCTGGCGCTCGAGCTGATCTATCTCCACGGGCATTGAATCCAATTCCATTCGCAGGCGCGACGCAGCTTCATCCATTAGGTCAATTGCCTTATCGGGNAAAAAACGATCGGCAATATATCGGTTTGAAAGTTGAGCAGCCGAAACAATGGCTCCATCCTGAATTCGAATTCCATGGTGCACCTCATAACGCTCCTTGAGCCCTCTTAGTATAGCGATGGTTTCCTCCATGGTTGGCTCATCTACTTTTACCGGCTGAAAACGCCGCTCAAGCGCAGGATCTTTCTCCACGTGTTTGCGGTATTCATCAAGCGTGGTGGCCCCAATACAATGCAATTCACCACGTGCAAGTTGAGGCTTCAGCATATTTGCCGCATCTGCCGAACCTTCTGCGTTGCCTGCACCAATAATCGTGTGTAACTCATCAATAAAGAGAACGATCTGNCCTTCAGCAGCAGTAATCTCTTTCAAAAATGCCTTCAGACGATCCTCGAACTCTCCCCTAAATTTCGCCCCGGCAATCATCGCACCTAAATCCATGGCAATTAACTTTTTGTTCTTCAACGAATCAGGCACATCTCCAGAAACCATCCGACGGGCCAAACCCTCAGCAATGGCTGTTTTCCCCACGCCTGGATCACCAATCAAAACGGGATTATTCTTTGTGCGTCGTGTCAGCACCTGCATGACACGCCGGACCTCACTATTCCGGCCGATTACCGGATCAATTTTGCCCATCCTCGCCAACTCAGTAAGATCCTTGCCGTACTTCTCCAAGACTTCAAATTTGGTCTCAGGATGCTCGTCAGTAACTCTTTGATTACCGCGTAGCTCGCCCATTTTCTCTAGAAGCAATTCACGCTTAATGCCATGCACCGAGAATATATTTTTCATAGATCGACCCGAATCCACCAATCCAAGCAACATATGTTCAGCACTAAGAAATTCATCTCCCAGTTTTTTGGCCTCATCTTGAGCTTTGTCAAAAGCCTGTTTTAGATCACGGCTGAGAAATAGGTCACTAGAATTCACTCCATCCACCTTAGCTCGCCCTTTAAGTTCCTTTTCTAAGTCGGCCTGAAAAGCTGGGAGATTGACACCCGCACGCTGTAACAAAGTCGGTACGATGGATTCGGACTGGCGTGATAGCGCCAGCGCCAAATGCGGTCCATCAACTTCTTGATGCGAATAACCCCTCGCAATTACCTGAGCCCCTTGNAAAGCTTCCTGTGAATTTTGTGTCAGTTTATCCATCATTATCGTGCCTTTCCTCTCTTGATTAAAATCAAATGCCGGGGAGCTTANGCCCCCCGGTTGAATTATTTATTCCACTCGCACTTCAATCGCTTTAGGAAGTAACTCCTCAAGCTTCTTTACGTGAATCTCTAACAAACCATCCCTGAATTTTGCTTCCACACTTTCAGAGTCTACCGCCTCTGGCAGCGTAAAGCTTCGGCTAAATGATCCGTGTGATCTTTCCACATGATGAAAAGTTTTACCCTCCACCTTACGTTCAAGATCGCGTTCGCCAGACAAAGTCAATATGCCATCCTCTACAACGACCTTNACCTTATCCTTATCTAATCCGGGCAATTCAGCGCGAATAACATAGTCATTTTTGGTTTCCTCAATATCCACAACCGGCGACCAAGTCACCGAGCCTAACCCCTTACCACCCAGCACCGAGGCCAGTCGATTGTGAAACAACTCATCCATATCGTGAATAGGATTCCAGATACTCAATGTGTTCATTTTAATTCCTTTCAGGCGGTGTTAAATTTTGACCGAAACGTCCCGCCNTAGGCGCCTCAGTTTATCCTGNTTATATCAGAATCCATGCCATGCCCATTAAATCAAAAAAAGACACTTTATAGGGTAAATAATGCACAAATAATATTGATCCCCATANAAAATGAGTCTAAATGACTCTATTATTGATGTGTAATTTTGTCTCTATTTTAAACCTAATTAAGATATGTATCCGTAGGCTAATCCCGGATTGCCCAATCATTCAAACCCTGTTCTTGGGCTGACTCTGCTGAACGAAACTCCTCCATAACTTCCCCTATCAGATATACTGAGCCGGCAACCACTACCAAAGGATTCCCAACCACCTTTTCTAATCCTTCAGACAGCGAATTACAGCTTTGAACCGATTCACANTGGAGGCGCGCGAAAGTGGCCAATTCATCAGGCCTTAAACCTCTCTCACTCCCGACAGGAACACATATGATGGAACTCACCAAAGGCGAAAGTAACTCTAACGAATTCCTCCAGTTTTTATCCGCCAATACGCCAATCAGCAGAGAAGGGCGTTGGTCGGTAAATTCCTCNTTTAAAAAATTTNCCAAAGCCTGAGCCCCGGCAGGGTTATGAGCCGCATCAATNATAAATTTTTGNGGGCCACTCTGCACACACTCTAACCTGCCCTGCCACTGAACCTCTCCAAGTCCTTGTGGGATCGATAAAGCAGAAACGGTTATCCCTGCCCCTTCTACAACCATTTTGGCCAGTGCCGCATTTTCGCGCTGGTGGCGCCCCGGTAATGCAGTATTCGTTTCCCGATCAGCAACCAACTTAAAAGGCGCATTACGATCTCGAGCCACTTGCTCAATTACTTCGGTTACCGAGGCTTGCTGATTCGCGCAATAAACAGGAATACTGNGTTTGATAATCCCGGCTTTCTCACCGGCAATTTCTTCTATTGTCTCACCCAAGAACTGCTGATGATCAAGGGAAATTGGAGTAATTACCGTGGCGATAGGATTAACAATGTTAGTAGCATCCAATCGACCACCCAAACCGGTTTCTAGTAACACAATGTCNCAATCACATTCTACAAAATATTCGAGAGCCATTATGGTAATGACTTCAAAAAATGTGGGCGCATCACCTTTAGAATATTGCTGTGCACGAATTTTCATTGTGCCGACCTTGCGGACCACATCCTCCTNGGAAATCAAGGTACGGTTAACCTGAATTCGCTCCCTGAAACTGACTAAATGAGGCGAAGTGAAAAGACCCGTCTTATAACCTGCAGTCCTGTATATGCTCTCTAACATNGCGCAAACCGAGCCTTTGCCGTTGGTCCCTGCAACATGTATAATTTTAAGCTTCTCCTGTGGATTCTCTGCAACCGAAGCCAAATGTGNAGGCTTCTCCAGCCCAAGCTTGGAACCCGACAAACGAAGCTCATAAAGCCAATCGATGGCTTCTTGATAAGTCACGACTACTTACCGTCGGCTAGGTGGAGTGCAGCCTTGATAAAGCCGGCGAAGAGAGGATGAGCCTGCACAGGTTTACTTTTGAATTCTGGGTGTGCCTGAGTAGCCATGTAGTACGGATGCCCCTTTAGTTCAACGAGCTCTACAAGATTCCCGTTCGGAGAGGTACCGCTAAAGACGAAATTCTCAGCCTCAAACTGTTCCCGATATGCATTATTAAATTCGTAACGGTGGCGATGCCGCTCAGTGATTTCTTCAACTCCATAGAGTTCAGCAGCCTTGCTTCCCGATTTTAACCTACAGGCTTGTGCCCCAAGACGCATGGTTCCTCCCATTTCAGTTACGTTCTGTTGTTCATCAAGCAGAGCAATTATGGGGTGGGGAGTCTTGGGAGCGAACTCCGCTGAATGAGCTCCCTCCAACCCTANTGCATTTCTTGCAAATTCAATACAAGCAATCTGCATTCCCAGACAAAGACCTAGATAGGGTACATTATTTTCCCGTGCATATTGAGCGGCTAAAATTTTTCCTTCAATCCCGCGCTCACCAAACCCCCCCGGCACTAGTACTCCCGAAAGTTCCCCCAAGTGCGTTACAGCTCCATCCCGTTCAATATCCTCCGAATCCACCCGCACGACCTCAACAGCACAATCGTTGGCACCACCAGCATGGGTAACGGCCTCATAAACACTTTTGTAAGCGTCTTGTAAATCTATGTATTTTCCAATCACACCAATACGCACCTTGTGTTTGGGTTGGATGATTCGCTTGATAACCTCCTCCCAGGCACTCATATCCGCCGGTGAAGTTTCCAGTCCAAGCTCCTGACAAACGAGTTCATCCATCTTCTCCCGCTGCAACATGAGAGGAACCTCATAGATGGAATGATCCACATCTATTTCCTCAATCACTCCTGCCAANGGGACATTACAGAAGAGCGAAATCTTTTTACGCATCTCATCATCAATTGGCTTCTCGGTGCGACAAATCAAGATATCAGGCGCAATGCCAATTTCTCGGAGNTTGGCGACTGACTGCTGTGTAGGTTTCGTTTTCAACTCACCCGCAGCTTTAATGTAAGGAACATATGTAACATGCACAAAAATCGCATTGTCCCGACCGCACTCAAGGGCAAATTCACGGATGGCTTCCAGAAAAGGAAGCCCCTCAATATCTCCGGTGGTACCCCCAATCTCGGTGATTACCACATCTGCCCCGCTTTGTTCACCCAACTNAGTAACCCGCTTTTTAATCTCNTCAGTGACATGCGGGATTACCTGCACAGTCTTACCTAAATAATCACCCCTCCGCTCCTTCTCCAGCACGGTTAAATAAACACGACCACTAGTGAGATTATTAAACTGAGTGAGCTCAGAGTGGGTAAACCTTTCGTAATGGCCAAGATCCAAATCTGTTTCCGCCCCATCGTCCAAAACATACACCTCACCATGCTGAAAAGGACTCATAGTCCCGGGATCCACATTAAGGTATGGATCAAATTTCTGGAGAGCAACCTTCAAACCTCGCGCCTCAAGCAGAGTACCAAGAGAGGCAGCTGTAAGCCCCTTACCCAGGGAACTAACCACACCTCCTGTCAAAAAAATATACTTCATCTACTTGAGTAACGCCTCAACACGCTGCACATCCTCGNGCACATCAACCCCAATAGCCTCGTATTCCACTTGGCGTACTGTGATCTCAATACCATTTTCCAACGCCCTCAACTGCTCCAGCTTTTCAGCCTGTTCCAGCGGTGAGGGCACATGTTTCACCAATCGCTGCAACGTCTNGCATTGATATCCGTAAATACCCAGATGCTTCAAGAACGGGAAAGCCTCTAATTGTTTATCTAAACTTTCGCCGGCTAAATCACGCACAAAGGGAATCGTTCGTCGTGAAAAATATAAAGCGCGACCCTCCGCACTGACAACGACTTTCACAATATTGGGATCCGTATAGTCCGAAATGTTGTTCACAAGCGAGGCTGCAGTTGTCATTTCGCTGTATTTCAAGGCCTCAGCCACCACATCAATCACCTCTGGGTCAATTAAAGGTTCATCACCCTGTACATTCACCACCGCATCACAGTTCATTCTGGTCGCCACTTCAGCAATCCGNTCTGTTCCGCTGGGGTGGTCCTTTCGTGTAAACTCAACCTTGCAAAATTTGCGTACTACTTCAGCGATACGCTCATCATCAGTCGCCACAATAACCTCACTTAATCTTGAAGCCCTTTGGCACCTTTCCACCACGTACTCGATTAATGGTTTACCGGCAATTGGATGCAAAAGTTTGCCCGGAAAACGGGTGGAATCATAGCGGGCTGGAATGATGCCAATTATGTTCATGATTTTGTCAAAATCCAATCCACTGCCTCAGTAATATCATCGACAACCACCGCCTTCATCACAACCTCTGATTCCGATTTTTCCAGCTCTGCTCCATATCCGGTCCGAACCAGAATGCTTTTTTTTACTCCGGCGTTCCAGCCGCACTGCAAATCAGCCAATTTATCNCCCACCATGAAGCTTTGCTTTAGATCAATCCCGAACTCCATAACTGCATCGTGTAGAAATTTTGGACTGGGCTTACGCCCGGCGCCATTCTGATCTGGAGCTTCTGGCGCATAATAAACTTTCAGAAATTCTACCCCATCAGTCGCTAGCTCAGTTGCCAGTTTTTCATTCACCGCATGCATGTCACTTTCTGTATAATACCCCCGACCGATACCAGATTGGTTAGTAACAATTATTAATTCAAATCCTGCGTCCAACAGTCGGCGCAGGGCCGGGCCTGTACCGGNAATAATCTCGAGAGCCGCCGGATCGTGCAGATAATGCCGCTCTACATTTAGCGTTCCATCACGATCAAGAAAAACTGCTCGGCTCATTTAAAACTAGATAACAGTTCCTTCGGAGAAACCGTTGCGGTCCCCATTTTTCCAACCACAACTCCAGCTGCATGATTGGCAAAGAATGCTGCCTCAAGCGGTGAGGCTCCCGCCGCAATAGCGACCGTAAAACTGGCAATCACTGTATCACCAGCGCCGGACACATCGTATACCTCTTGTGCCATGGTAGGGATCACTACAGGCTTTGCCCCGCGTTGCGCCAGAAGCATACCTTGTTCACTCAAAGTAACCAAAAGGAGAGCAGGTTGAAAATGTTCTTGGACAAACTTCACCGCAGCTAACAGCTGTTTATCTTTTAAGGGATCCCCATGACAAGCCTCATCGGCCATTCCNGCCAATTCAAATAATTCGCTACGGTTAGGAGTGATTAAGGAAAATCCTTTAACGTCAAGCTGATGTGCTGGCTTGGGGTCAAGACTCAACCATATGCCCCGGGGCCGGCACAATTCACACAAACCTGCGAGCAACTCCTGAGTGACAACCCCTTTGTTATAATCAGCAACAATGATGGCATCAACCCCTCCTATATCCTGTTCCACTGCCTTCAGCAAACGTCTCGTAACCCGTAAATCACCAGCCTGTTTGGTTTCACGGTCAATTCGCACGACCTGCTGTTGATGCGCTACAACCCGTGTCTTGAGTGTGGTTGATCTGTCTTTAACTTCCTTGAGCCCACTCCCATCGACTTTTTCCTCTTTTAAAAGAGCCTTTAGTTGTCTGGCTTCAACATCTTTGCCTACCAATCCAAGGAGTCCTGCTCCCGCTCCAAGCGCTGTCAGGTTGCGTGCCACGTTAGCGGCGCCACCGGGCATGAAGCTATCTCGTTCAAACTCGACGACCGGGACTGGAGCCTCGGGCGAAATTCGTCTTACCTTACCCCAAAGAAATTGATCCAGGATCACATCTCCCACCACCAATACCCGACTCTTAACTGCAGCATTCAACAAGCGCTTCACACGTAAGGCTGAAAGAGTGTTCTTATTCATTTAAAAAAGCAGTTAGCGGACTGGTCGCAACAGCGGTATCACTCGCTTCTCCTAGGCCTATTTCGTAGGCCATTCGTCCTGCTTCAACGGCTTTGGCAAACGCANGAGCCATACGACAGGGATCATCATTGACGGCTATTGCCGTGTTTACGAGCACAGCATCAGCNCCCAGCTCCATCGCTTCGGCNGCATGGCTAGGTGCACCAATACCCGCATCCACTACCACTGGAACNGTAGCTTGGTCTAGGATGATCCGAATCTGGTCTCGAGTTTCAATTCCTCGATTNGTTCCAATGGGTGCCCCTAAAGGCATCACTGTAGCACAACCCACTTCCTGAAGACGTTTAGCGATCACCGGATCAGCATTGATATAGGGCAAAACCGTAAAACCTTCTTTCACTAGCTGCTCGGCGGCTGCAAGCGTTTCCACCGGGTCAGGTAGCAGATAGCGTGGGTCCGGATGAATCTCTAGTTTCACCCACTTTGGCAAGCCCGCCGTTACAGCCAAGCGCGCCAGACGAACCGCTTCATCTGCATTCATCGCTCCACTTGTGTTGGGCAGCAGTAAGAATCGGTCCGAATCTATGAAATCTAATATGTTTGCGAAAGGATCGTTTTGACCACTCAGATCGGCGCGGCGCAAGGCCACCGTAACCATTTCCGCACCGCTGGCATCNAGCGCANCGCGCATCAGTTCAGGTGAGGCGAATTTCCCCGTCCCCAAAATCAAGCGAGAGCCAAACTGCCGGTCGGCTATTTTTAATGGCGCAACTGCCACAGGAGGAAATTACGCCGCTCAAGTCCTCTCGTCGAGGATGTCTTGAAATTCCCTCGCACCCAGGCCGGGTTTATCCCATGCTCTAGGCCAGTGAAAGCGCTTTCGCAACTAGCAAAACGNACCACCGAACCGCCCATCTCATGGCTNATGCGGGAGGGTCTGGAGCGTCCCGGACTGATTTCTTTAGCCGCCGGATTCACCGATAACCCCACNCTGCCGNTTACTGAAACCCGCACCATCATCGAGAGCCTATTAAAGGGAAAAAGCAGCTCTTCTTCCCTNCAATATGGCACCACCTATGGAGATGACCCTCTTCGCAAGCTTACTGCCCAACGTCTNACGCAAATGGACAAATGCTCCNAACAANCCAAAAATTATCACCCTGATCGGNTCCTGATTACCCATGGCTCACAACAATTACTCTACATATTAAACGAGGTTCTCTTCGATCCCGGTGATATTGTNCTGATAGAAGACCCGTCCTATTTCGTGTATCTGGGCATCATGCAAAGTCATGGAGTCCGTGGTAAAGGCATTCAAATGGAGCCTGATGGNCTTGACCTTTTNTCCCTTGAAACCACNCTAAACACACTTAAAAAATCGGGTGAACTAGCACGCCTNAAAGCACTTTACCTTGTCAGTTATCACAGTAATCCAACAGGGGTCACCACTTGCGCCGCAAAAAAAGAAGCAGCATTAAAAATACTGAAGAGCTTTGAAAAAGCCGCCGGTCACCCTATCTATCTGATTGAAGATGCCGCCTACCGAGAATTGAGCTTCACTGGCAAAGATACTCCAAGCGCACTATCATTTAACAACGCATCTGACCGCGTGATATACACCAGCACCTATAGTAAACCTTTTGCCACAGGGATACGGGTAGGCTACGGTTTACTTCCTGAACCCGTATTAACTGCCGCTACGCGCGTGAAAGGAAATCATGACTTTGGTACGGCAAACTTTCTTCAACAGATACTCAGTAATGCTATTTCTAGCGGAAAATATATGGAACATATTCAAAAGCTACGCAAAAGATACGCCTCCAAAGCACGCACCATGACTCGCGCGTGCGAAAAACATTTCCCAGAAAAGGTAAAATGGGAAAATCCTGAAGGCGGTTTATACCTCTGGGTAAATCTACCGAAAAAAATAAAAACCGGCTTGAAGAGTAAACTCTTCAAGCAAGCACTTAAACAACAGGTACTCTATGTACCGGGAAACCTGTGCTATTGCGATGACGATACAAGACCCAAACCAAACCATCAAATGCGCCTAAGCTTTGGAAATGCGAGCATCAAGGATATCGAGGAAGGTATCACTCGACTAGGTCGGGCAATAAAGAGGGTAATGTAACAAAAAACCGGCGTTCAAGGGAACGCCGGCATGATTACCTTCAAGTTTGATTTAGCCCGCAATCTCAGCAGCGTGAAACTCCTGCCAATCATCAAGATTATTCAGGTTTATCGCATCATCTGGACCCTCAGAAAGCCCAGTTGCAGCCAAAATACCAGCTTTGGTGTCAGCATCATGGTTGTATCCAGCTATAGATTCGTTTAGAGCATTAACCGAATCAGCATCAAGCTTGGCACCTTCCTGCTGGCTAATCCATGCCTCAAATTGAGTATAGGTAGGTTTTTCATTGGTGATATAACTCTTCACGGCTTCCTTATCCAATCCAAGTCCATCAATCACCATACTGTCATATCCAGCGCCAATGCCCGGATAACCGTCTGCAATTTTTCCGGCAGCTTCGAGGGAAACTTTCTGCCAAAGACGAGGAAGGTGCAATACACCCAACGGACCTTTGGTGCCGGAACTGATAAGAGGAACAATATTACTCATAAGTCTGTTAATCCTAAATGTTAAGGGTTCAGCCGAGAGGGTAGGCGGGGAAGACGGGAAGGGTCAACGGCATTATTACATACCATCAGTAAAGACACCAAATTCTCTTAAAACCGCCTGTTACCAATAAAAATAAATGAGGAGTACTTATTTAAATTGGGTAAAGGACAAGACAGGCCACAAGTAATCCCTATTTCCCACAATTTTCTTCACCCATCGAATGTGTATGCCTAAGCTAGAGTTTTCCATGAGTAACCGTAAATACAAGATAGCTGCTTTGGCGGGTGATGGCATTGGACCGGAAGTTGTACGCGAGGCAATGAAGGTTCTGCGCGCGACCGAAAACAAGTTTGATTTTCAACTGGAAATTACCGAAGCACNTGTTGGTTGGGCAGGGATCGATGAACAGGGCAAGGCGCTTCCGGATGACACCCTGAAACTGTGTCGATCCAGCGACTCAATATTGTTCGGCTCGGTTGGTTTGCCTGAACGTGACCCTACGATCCCCAAGGAAGAGCGCCCTGAGCGTGCTGCATTGTTGGCCCTCCGGAAGGAATTCGGCCTTTTTGCCAACCTTCGCCCCGTTAAATTACCGAAAGAATTATCCCACGCCTGCCCACTGAAAGCCGAAAGACAGGGTGAAGGCATCGATATGTTAGTGGTCCGTGAGCTGACAGGAGGTATGTATTTTGGCCAACCGAAAGCAACCGAGACACTAGACAATGGCGAAATTCAGGCCATTGACACCATGATCTACAGCACTAGCGAGATTGAACGTATTGCCCACGTGGCCTTTAAGAGTGCACAACTGCGCCGTAAACACCTCACGAGCATCGACAAAGCAAATGTGCTGGAGAATGGAGTGTTATGGCGCGAAGTGGTCAGTAAAGTGTCAGCCGATTATCCTGAGGTAACTGTNGAGCACATGTTCGTGGATAATGCAGCTATGCAACTCCTACTCAAACCCACCCAGTTTGACGTAGTACTATGTGAAAACATGTTCGGCGATATCCTTAGCGACGAAGCAGCTGCACTGGCTGGTTCACTNGGTATGCTTCCCAGCGCCAGTCTAGGTGCCACCAGTGACGAAANAACTTTTGGCTTCTATGAACCAGCCGGAGGAACGGCTCCTGACATTGCCGGTAAAGACCTTGCCAANCCTATAGCTCAGATATTGTCAACGGCCATGATGCTGCGACATAGTTTTGGTGAAAANGAAGCCGCTGACNCGATCGATAAGGCAGTTGTTAAAGCCATTGCACAGGGCCTTCGTACCGGCGATATNTATAATTCTGAGGACCCTAATGCGCGCCAGGTAGGAACTACCGCGATGGGAGATGCAATAGCTGAAGCAGTAGTAGCCTAACCATGAAACATCTAACTCAAGAGCTGTGGTTTGATGTCCCGACTCGGAGAGCGTTTATCAACATCACACCTCAAGTGGAGCAGCTCATTACACAAAGCGGTGTTCAAGAAGGGTTATGCCTCGTAAACGCAATGCATATTACAGCCAGTGTATTCATTAACGATGACGAATCCGGCCTGCATGAAGACTATGAACGGTGGCTTGAAGAACTCGCTCCACACGAACCCACCGAACATTATCAACACAACAAAACAGGTGAAGATAATGCCGATGCCCATCTCAAGCGACAGGTGATGGGCCGCGAAGTNGTAGTAGCCATAACCGAAGGCAATCTACATTTTGGACCTTGGGAACAAATTTTTTACGGAGAATTTGACGGCCGACGCCGCAAGCGCCTACTGGTCAAAATAATTGGGGAGTAATTAATGCGCTGGCTCCTCGTTGTTCTTGTTTATTGTACTCTTTCTGCAAAGGCGGCCGATTCAGTTGTAATCGGTTATTTGCCATATTATCGCTCGCATATCATTGAGTTCCTGCCAGTCGAAAAGCTAACTGACATTGTTTACTTTTCACTATCTCCAAAGGCCGATGGATCTCTAGATACTTCGAGAGTAAAGACCGTTGAAATTCAAAAACTCGTAAAACGGGCTAACCAAAAAAATACACGTGTCCATATTTGTGTGGGAGGATGGGAATTGTCAGGAGGCTTTACCCCAATGACAGCTGACCCCACCGCACGTGCAATCTTTATTCGCAATCTAATCACGTTTATCCGAACTCACAAATTGCAAGGTGCCGACATCGACTGGGAACACCCTAAAACTAAAAAAGAGGTCGATAATTATCAAAAACTGCTTGTTGAATTAAAGCATGCCTTCGCTCCGCACCNACTTTGGCTCACTGTGGCGGTTGCCGGTTGGGGTAAATATATNAAGCCTGAGACCATCCCCTTTATAGATCGATTTCATATNATGTCCTATGATCAAGGCACTCCTCACTCTTCCTTCACAGGAACGGTAAAAGACCTTAAACAATGGGAAAATCAAAAGGTGCCCAAGTCAAAGCTAATACTTGGCCTACCGTTTTACGGCCGAAATAAACAAGGACATGCCCTTACTTACAACGAAATCATGCAGAAGCACCAACCAAAGCCCGATTCGGATGAAGCAGGCGGCTTCCATTTTAATGGCCCTGTGACCATTACACGAAAAACAACTTATGCCATCCAGCAAGGCTACGGGGGAGTCATGATCTGGGAATTAGGTCAGGATGTGAAGGGAAATGCATCACTACTAAACACGATTCAAAGAGCAATTCAGTGACAATTTTTTTATTCGTATAATACCGTTTTTACCCTCATTATATTCAATTAATGAAACTCTCCTGGGCCATTTTAACTTGCCTATGGACTGCCTCGATTTTAGCGCAGAATAATCAGAATTCATGGTGGGCCTTCCAGCCGGTATACAAGCCGCCGGTCCCCAAGAATGGAGCCCAGTGGGCACGGAACCCGGTCGATCACTTCATTGCCCGCCAGCTTGATGCAAAAAAACTCACCCCGGCCAAATCCGCGAACCGTCGCACTCTGATCCGCCGAGTATCGCTGGATCTCACCGGCCTACCGCCGACCCTGGCAGAGACAAAATCTTTTCTCGAAGACCCCTCACCCGATGCTTATGAAAAATTAGTCGACCGACTACTCGCCAGTCCACGATATGGTGAACGCCAAGCATCGCTCTGGCTGGACCTCGTACGCTATGCCGATTCCGATGGCTACCGCGCCGATCACTTCAGGCCCGAGGCCTGGCGCTATCGCGACTATGTTATCAAGTCATTTAACACCGATAAACCTTATGATTTATTCGTGCGCGAACAGTTGGCTGGAGATGAAATTGACCCTGCTAATCGTGATGCATTGACGGCCACAATGTTCTTGCGCCACTGGATTTACGAACACAACCAACGTGATGTGGAAATGCAGTGGGCAGAGATTCTTGCCGATGTAACCAACGTCACTGCCGACGTATTTCTTGGTCTGGGAATGCAATGCGCACGCTGTCATGACCACAAGTTTGACCCCATTTTACAAAAGGACTACTTCCGCATGCAGGCTTTCTTTGCTCCAATGCTACCGCGCGCATCGATGCCTGTGGGAACGATAGCCGAGCGCACAGCTCATTATGAAGCCATGCAGCAGTGGCTTCAGGAAACCGACACTCTACGTCGTAAGCTGAGAGCGATTGAGCAGCCGGTATTGCTGCAACACGCGACCCGCGAGGGATTCGATAAGTTTATCGACAAAATCAAANTAATGATCCGCAAGCATCCCGAAGATCGAAACGCCTACGAACGGCAAATCGCTGAAATGGCCTCTCGGCAATTCGATCTGGAACAGTCTAAATTGCCTGAGCGCCTTAAAGGCTACACTAAAACAGAGTGGGAAAAACTGCGAACAGCTTTGAGGCCCTTTGAAGCAAAGAAGCCGAAACTGTTGCCGGAGATTAAATTTGTGGTGAGTGACGCTGGGCCTATCGCTCCGGTAACCCGTATCCCAAAAAAAGATATCGTAGTACAACCCGGCTTTCTCACACTCCTAGACCCAAACGATGCACAAATCACGCCGCCCCCAGACGGACTGCAATCCACTGGCCGCCGCACGGCGTTGGCCAAATGGATCACCCGGAATGATAACCCCCTCACTGCGCGCGTATTAGTTAACCGCTTATGGCAGCAACATTTCGGTCGTGGCCTGGCAACCAATACCAGCGACTTTGGTAAGCTCGGCACGCCTCCCACGCATCCGGAACTGTTAGACTGGCTAGCCTCGCATTTGGTTGCCAATGGTTGGAGCCTGAAAAAATTGCACCGATTGATGGTTACTAGTGCTACCTATCAACAGGCTGCCTCCAATACCACCGCGGTAGAANTTGACCCAGCTAACACTTGGTTTGCACGTGCCTCTGTCCAACGCATGAACGCCGAGCAGGTGCGCGATAGTCTGCTCGCTGTGGCTGGACAACTGGATTTGAACGAAGGCGGTCCAAGTATGGATGCAGCAAAATCCAGCCGCCGATCGGTTTACCGCAAGGTAATGCGTAATAAACCCGATGAAGTAATGCATGCCTTCGACTCACCTGACCATATTTCCCACATGCCACGACGCAGTGTAACTACTACGGCGATACAGTCACTGCTGCTAATGAATAGCGACTGGATACGCCAAAGGTCCGTTGGATTTGCTACCCGATTGGCTCAATTGCATCCCAATGATCCTGCCGCGCAAATCCGAACCGCGCATGAGCTCACCACCGGCCAGTTAGTCACGGATTCCCAATTAGCCCTCGGTCTGGCCTTTCTTGCGCCGAAAAATGCACCAATCTTAACTTCAAAAAAACCCAATCCCGAAACCGAAGAATTCAAAATCGCCAAGCCCGCAGCCGCAGCCGTGCTTTCATTAAAGGGCCCGCAAAGAGGTCTAAAGGTCATAAAGGCAGGCCCAATGCCTAAAGGTGATTTCACCGCTGAGGCGTTCATTCAGCTAAACTCGCTTTTCCCTGACGCTTCAGTGCGCACAATTATTTCTCAATGGAATGGAAGTAAAGCCTCACCCGGCTGGTCCTTTGGCATAACCAGCACCAAGAGCGCCTATCAGCCTCGCAACCTAATCTTACAGTTGATCGGCGTACCACAGCGTGGCGATCACGGATACCAAGTGATCGCCTCGGGTTTGCGGCCCGAATTGAATAAGCCATATTATGTAGGAGTCAGTTTAAAGTTCGGTGACAATGGCACCGGAAAGGCGACTTTTCTTTTGCGGGACTTGTCTAATCCCAAGGCCACACTGCAAACCATCACTAAGCCATTTAACAAAAATAAACATTATGTGACAAAGCAAGCACCCGTAATAGGTGGTCGGGCAAAGACACAGAAATACTCGTGGGACGGCTTGATCGGCAATATTCGCCTAACCAACCGCGCGCTGGCTCCGGAGGAGACCTTGCTAACGAAACCAGCCGCCGGCCCGGACACCCTCGCCTATTGGCAATTTAACAAAGCTGATTTTTATGCCGACAGCTCAGGAAATAAAAATANGTTACAGGCTGTTGGAGCTCCAGCNCAAAAGGACCCTCAACAAGTATTACTTACCGAGTACTGTCATGTATTGCTGAACGCAAACGCATTCCTATATATCGACTGAACATGGCTGAAAATTTTCCATTCAATTCAAGACGCGATTTTCTACTGCGTGGTGGAGCTGGCTTTGGGGCACTAGCTCTNACCGGCCTACTCTCAAATGACACGGCTGTCGCTGCAAATTACGGTAATCCTTACGCCGTCAAACAGCCACATTTTGCNCCCACAGCGAAGCGAGTTATTTTTCTTTTTATGGAGGGTGGGCCCAGCCATATGGATTTATTTGATCCAAAACCACTCATACAAAAACTTGCCGGCCAACGCATGCCAGAAAGTTTTAAAAGGCCTATTACCGCCATGGGTGAAACCGAATCGCCTATCCTTCCCAGTCAACGGCAATGGAAGCGCCATGGCAAAAGCGGTCTTTGGGTCAGTGACTGGCTCCCACATACTGCTAAGTGCGTAGATGATATCGCAGTAATCCGATCCTGCTGGACCAACGGCATCAACCACAGCGGTGGTGTGTGCCAAATGAATTCAGGCCAACCACTAGGTGGCAGACCCAGCCTCGGTTCATGGGTCAATTATGGACTCGGCACTGAGAACTCGAACCTCCCCGGCTTTGTCGTGATGACCGATACCTCAGCCACGCCCACTAACGGCCCACGCAATTGGAGCGCCGGATTTATGCCAGCTGTACATCAAGGCGTAAGACTCAATCATGGCAAATCCCCAATCAAGCACTTAAGCCTACCTGAGGGGATAAGCCCCAAAATGCGAGACAAACAGCTAGAACTATTATACCAGCTTAATAAAGAACATCTGCATGANCGCAAGAGTAACACCGAGCTTGAGGCACGAATCCGAAGTTATGAACTGGCTTATAAAATGCAGGCAGCGGCACCCGAAGCAGTCGATCTCACTAAAGAAACAGAAGCAACCAAGAAATTATATGGTTTTGGGAACAAAGATACGGAACCATTCGGCCGTTGNTGCCTTCTAGCCAGACGATTGGTCGAACGAGGCACCCGATTTGTCCAGATTTACCATGGAGCAGGGAGTAAATGGGATTCTCACTCTAAAATGGAAGCAAATCACAGTCGGCAATGCCGCCAAAGCGACCTACCCACCGNTGGTTTACTGAAGGATCTCAAGACCCGTGGCTTACTTGATGACACGCTGGTTATCTGGGGTGGAGAATTTGGCCGTACCCCAATGAGTGAAAAAGGGGATGGCCGGGACCATAACCCCACCGGATTCACGATGTGGATGGCTGGAGGCGGAGTAAAGGGCGGNCAAGTCATTGGCGCAACCGACGAATTGGGACTTTGGGCCACAAAAGACCGGTTACACGTCCACGATCTGCATGCTACAATCCTNCACTTACTGGGAATTAANAATTTAGAGCTTATTTACCGATATAAGGGCCGACCGGAAACTCCCACCATAAACGANGGGGAAGCCTACAAAAAAATTACNTCATGAGATAGCTTTNCAGCTTGCCTTTACCCCNCAGTACGGGCATCGTGCGCACAGAAAGACGACCCCCCAGTAAGGGATGTATTGTCACTAAAATAAAACGAAAAGTTAGTTATGGGAACAAAAGTGTTTGTAGGTGGCCTAAGTTGGGATGCCACTGATGATGATTTGAAACAACTGTTTGGAGAGTGTGGGACGGTGTCCGACGGAGTGATTCTTCAAGATCGTGAAACCGGTCGGTCTCGAGGCTTCGGTTTCGTGACTTATTCTTCTGATGAAGAAGCTAAAGCTGCCATAGAAAAATTCCATGATTTTGAATTCATGGGCAGAAAACTCACCGTAAACGAAGCCCGTCCACGCGAAGACCGTGGAGGTGGCGGCTACCGTGGCGGAGGTGGTGGCTACGGCGGTGGCGGCAGAGGTGGTGGCCGAGATCGCGGCAGAGGTGGTGGTCGAGATCGCGGTCGCGACAACGACTGGTAGTTCACCCGTAATTACTTATTGAATCTTNACTCCGATTTCNCTATCGGAATTTATATTTTTTTTACTTAGACCAGAGTATAAGCCTAGCTTCTAGGCTGTATGCTTGAACTACTCTTTATCTTTTAAAATCCGCAGTTTTTTGCCTTTGTGGCGTTTTTCCGGATCTGAAAGACTATCTAATAGTGAGGGAAGTGGTTTTGGCTTTTGCTCACCTTTGGTATTTGAACCCTTGGGCATATCAAGATCAGTGTGATCTTGTGGTTGCTCATCTCTTGGGTGTTCTTTTTCCATTGTATTAAGCAAATTCGTAGCGCGGGATAGACTGATCAATCTCCGTAGACCAAGCATCAATACCTCCGCGCAAACAGCGGGCTTGCTTCATACCATGGCCCAGAAAATAAGTAGCTACATCCAACCCTTGCTCTCCCTGATGATCAATAATCACAAATAACTCCTCAGAATCCCAGTTATCAACGACTTGATGCAAGATGTCCTGGGCGGTCGTAACACAATTGGTTTTTGAGCCCACCTCAGCTTCCATATGAATCGAACCATCTATTCGAGCAGCCTCAAACTCCTCTTTTGTACGAACATCCAGGATTTTAAGATCTGGATTAGCCTCCCGCAGTTCTCTTAATTCCTGGGGTTCAATCAAAATTAATGCATCTACCTCGTGACTTTCGCGAATGTGAGTCAGTACCTCGTCTATGTCCAATCGCTGATTACGCCCACAGAGCTCTGACAGGGTTTCCTCCATTGAAAAACCGCATCCCGAACAGCCTCCTATGTGATATTTTTTAAATAATGCACGCCTGGCCCCAGGATAAACATCCAGTACTTCTCCCATTGTAGATTCGGAACCAATCTTTTCTTTTGTCTCAATATTCATTGGGCTTACCTCATCAATTTAACAATTTTACGCATTACCTCAATAAAATTGTCAATCTCGTTGCGGGTATTATAAAGGTAAAAACTAGCTCGCGCAGTGGCTGAAACTCCAAGTTTATTGTGCAAGGGCTGGGTACAATGATGACCAACGCGAATAGCTACACCTTGTTGGTCCGCCATGGTAGCTAAATCCAGGGAATGAATATCTGAAAACACAAAACTCACCAATCCCCCACACTCGTTAGTTGGCCCGAAAATACGAATACCCTCAAATTCCGATAATCGTTCTTTTGCGTAATTGACCAATGCAAAATCATGTTCACGAATAGCTTCCAGCCCAACCTGCCCTATATAGTCCATGGCAGCATGCAAACCCACTGCCCCTGATATATTTGGCGTCCCTGCCTCGAATTTGTGGGGAGGAACATTAAATTCAGATGAGTAAAATTCTACCTTAGAAATCATATCCCCCCCTCCTTGGTAAGGCTTCATACGCTCCTGTAGTTCCGCCCGCGCATACAGCACGCCAACGCCTGTAGGCCCGCAGAGCTTATGTCCTGAAAAAGCGAGGAAATCGCAACCAATGGACATTACATCCAACGGTTGATGACCTGAGCTTTGGGCTGCATCCACCAGGGTTACCACCCCAGCTGCCTTTGCTTTTGCGCACAATTCCTTGGCTGGGTTTATGGTTCCAAGCGCGTTAGAAATGTGGGTAAAAGCCAAAATCTTCGCGCCATCGAGCATTTGGTCAATATCAGCCAAATTCANCACTCCTTCATCACCAGTAATTGGAATATACCGAAGCTTAGCTCCCGTCCGCTCAGCAATTAGCTGCCACGGGACTAAATTACTGTGATGCTCCATTTCGGTGAGCAAGATGACATCACCTTTCTTAAGGTTATCCTCACCCCATGAAGTAGCTACAAGGTTTATGCCCTCAGTAGTTCCTCGGGTAAAAATAATATCCTTTGGAGCTGAAGCATTTAAAAATTGAGCTACTCTCGCCCGCGCCCCCTCATAGGCGGCAGTAGCACGATTGCTCAATTCATGAATCCCACGGTGAACATTAGCATTATCCTGCTCATAATACTTTTGTATTTTCTCCAGGACGGCACGGGGTTTTTGAGAAGTAGCTGCATTGTCAAAGTAGATCAATGGGTGTCCATTAATGGTTTGTGCCAAAGCCGGAAAATCTTCACAAATAGTATCTGGAATCACGCTCATATTACCTCCACAAAGACTTCTCCACTTTCCAAGGTTACTGGATAAACAGTCACTCCACAGGTAGCAGGTGAGTGGCAATGTCTGCCTGTGGTTAATTCAAATTCAGCATAGTGCCAAGGGCACCCAACTTTACCATTTTCAAGGTAACCCTCGGCCAATGACGCTCCAGCATGTGGGCAAGCATCATCAAGGGCATGGAACTGACCATCGACATGGAATATGGCGATGCGTTTTTCACCGATCTCAAACGCCTTGCCCTTGCCCTCATCAATCTCTCCAATTCGAGCGATGGCGACAGATGACGTCATCACATCATGCCTAATTCAAGCCGCGCAGCCTCAGTCATCATATCGCGGCTCCACTGAGGCTCCCATACAAGCTCAACATCGACCTCATCAATCGTTTCCACGCAGAGAATTTTGTTTTCAACATCTGCCTGAATAGCTGGCCCCATGCCACACCCCGGCGCAGTGAGGGTCATTTTCACACTAGCCTTGTGACTACCCGGCTCAAGTTCCTCAAGATGACAATCATAGATCAGGCCCAAGTCCACAATGTTTACAGGAATCTCCGGGTCATAGCAGGTCTTCATCTGGTCCCATAACAACTTCTCGAGATCCTCAGTGTTTTCAGCCGTATTGGACTGCTCTGCTGGGGTGAGCTGCACTTCTTGACCAATAGCATCAGCATCTTTTCCGTCTATACGAAACATGTTACCGTTTACAATCACAGTAAACGTACCCCCTAGTGATTGGGTAATTACAGCGGTCTCACCTTTCTCTAGAGTAACGCGCGTTCCAGAGGGAACAACCGAAGCCGCCACGTCACGTTCGATGATTACTTGCTCTCCACTATTCACCCCCTTTGCCCTCCTTTTGCTCCAAAGCCAATTCCCGCACCCGCTGAATCATAGCAAACAAACCGTTCTTACGCGTAGGACTCAAATGCGATGCAAGGTCCAAACGGGATAATTCTGCCTCCCCATCGATATTAAGAATCTGATCTGCAGTCTTCCCCGAATAAACGGCAAGTAATATCGAGATTAAGCCCTTAACAATGAAGGCATCACTGTCGGCGGCAATTACAATGCTGCCATCTGGCTCGCAGGTAAATTTCATCCATACCTGCGCCTGGCAGCCATTAACACGATTTTCATCACATTGGTCGACTGGATCAAGTGGCGTCAATTCTTTACCCAAGTCGATGAGGTAAGCAAAACGAGACTCCCAATCTCCGAGCAATTCGAAACTCTCCACCAACTCATCAATGCTATGGACAGTTGTACTCATTGATTATCGGTTTCCTCTAATCGATCCCAGACAAGCCGGTCTAATTCTTCTCGAGCCGTTACACACTCGATTCTCTCAATAATCTCGCCAGCAAAGGCATGCATAATCATTCGACGGGCTGCCTCTTCACTTAGGCCACGGGCCCTTAGATAAAATATCTGCTCAGCATTCATCTGTCCAATCGTTGCTCCGTGCGTACACTTCACATCGTCAGCATAAATCTCAAGCTGCGGCTTGGTGTCCACTGTGGCATCATCAGACAAAAGAAGGTTTTTATTTGTCTGCTTGGCGTCCGTTTTATCCGCACCTTTGTGCACGTGGATACGGCCATGAAACACTGCACGTGCATTGCCATCCAAAATTCCATTGAAATACTCATGACTATCACAGTGCGGCTGAGCGTGATTTACCACCATGTGATGATCTATAAGCTGCCCGGATCGTGGTATATACAAGCCGTTTAACACAGCCTCAATACCCGTACCATTCAAGTGAGCACGTAGATTATTACGTGCGATACGGCCTCCAAGTGCAATCGAATGATGCAAAACATGGGCATCGCGGCCCATGGAAGCGCGAAATCCTGCTATATGAAATGCCTCCGCGTGTTCGTTCTGAAACTTAACATGCTCTATGTGTGCGTTATCCGCTGCATGTAGCTCCGTGTTAGAATTGTTGAAATATCCGGCATTCTCGCCCTCCCAACTTTCCAATATGGTCAAATGACTGTTCACACCGGCATGAATATATCCGCGGATGTTTGCTGTAGCGCCTTTTTTCCCAGTACTGAGATAATACACGCGTACAGGCCTCTCAAACTTTACATTGTCTGCCACACGGATAAACGGGCCATCAGTGTAAGTGGCTGCATTCAAAACCCCAAAAGCCTCTTCATCTTTAGTCAATTCAGAGCAATCTCCTGCAGACAGGTTTCTAATTTCTANGCCCTCAGGCAAACCATTTACAATAGAAAGATCACTCGAAAAGTGACCATTTACAAATACCAGCTTCGGGCCGTCAATCTCAGTAAACACACATCCTTCAAGTGAAGCATTGTGATCTACGGTAGCAGCGGTAAAGTCGAGTTCAGTTATGGGCTTAACTGATGTAAACCGCCAATCTTCGTCGCGCGNGGTTGGAAAGCCCAATTCAGCAAAGCGCATACGATCTTTCACGTCCCTCTCAGGCATTGCTGCGAGCAGACGATTTACAGCATCAGCATACGAAGGAGCTACCATTAGGCTGCCTGCCCCTCGATGATCCAGTCGTAACCTTTTTCCTCCAACTCTAAAGCAAGTTCCTTCGGTCCGGTTTTCACAATACGACCACCTACTAAAACATGGACGTAATCAGGCACAATGTAATCCAATAAGCGCTGATAATGAGTAATAACCAACTGCGCGTTATCAGGACGCCTGAGATGGTTCACGCCTGCAGCAACCACTTTGAGCGCATCAATATCAAGTCCAGAGTCGGTTTCATCAAGCACGGCAAATTGGGGGTCCAACAGCGCCATTTGGAGAATTTCCGCTCTTTTCTTTTCCCCTCCGGAAAAACCCTCGTTAACAGAGCGCTTGAGTAATTGTTCATCCAATTCCAATAACTTAATTTTTTCACGCATGACTTTAAGGAAATCTACCGCGTTCAGTTCAGTCTCCCCTTGGTGCTCACGCAACGCATTCAGAGCAGCACGCAAAAAGTAGGTAGTGTTCACNCCAGGGATTTCCACCGGATACTGNAAGGCCAGAAAGAAACCNTCCCAGACACGCTCTTCAGGCCCAAGGTCAAGTAAATCATGGTTATTATAAATCACCGATCCATCGGTGATCTCGTACCCCTCGCGGCCTGCTAACACCTGAGCTAAGGTGCTCTTTCCACTGCCGTTGGGCCCCATGATAGCATGCACTTCACCAGCTTTAACCGATAAATCAATGCCATTAAGAATTGCCTTACCNTCCACTCCTACATTCAAATTTTTGATCTCTAACATCGTTAAAAAAATTATCCCACGCTACCTTCCAAGCTCACATCCATCAGAGCCTGTGCTTCCATAGCAAACTCCATCGGCAACTCCCTNAAGACCTCCTTACAAAAACCATTAACAATCATATTCACCGCGTCCTGCGTTTCGATGCCTCGAGCGTTGCAATAAAAAATTTGATCCTCCCCGATCTTGGAAGTAGTAGCTTCATGTTCTACCTTGGCAGTAGGGTTCTTCACTTCTATGTATGGAAAAGTATGCGCTCCGCAGCGACTACCAATCAGCAAAGAATCACATTGAGTAAAGTTACGCGCACCGACAGCTTTTTTTCCCACCTGTACTAGCCCACGGTAACTATTTTGGCCCTTTCCTGCGGAAATACCTTTGCTGATAATTGTGCTGCGAGTGTTNTTTCCGAGATGAATCATTTTAGTTCCAGTATCTGCCTGTTGTGCGAGGTTGGCGAGAGCCACGGAATAGAACTCACCAACTGAATCATCTCCTCGCAAAATAACGCTGGGGTATTTCCAGGTGATTGCCGAACCCGTTTCAACTTGTGTCCAGCAAATTTTGGAACGATTACCCTTACATATGCCTCGCTTAGTCACGAAGTTATAGATACCGCCGTTCCCCTCCTCATCACCGGGGTACCAGTTTTGAACTGTAGAATACTTAATCTCTGCATCACCAAGCGCAACCAGTTCAACCACTGCAGCATGGAGCTGATTCTCATCACGCATTGGCGCCGTACAGCCTTCAAGATAACTCACATGACTCCCTTCATCAGCGATAATCAGCGTACGCTCAAATTGCCCTGTCTCAGCTGCGTTAATTCTGAAATAAGTGCTGAGTTCAAGAGGACAGCGCACCCCTTTCGGAATGTAGACGAAGGAACCATCGCTAAATACCGCAGAGTTAAGAGTAGCAAAAAAATTGTCTGTGTAAGGCACGACTGACCCTAGATATTTTTTGATTAGGTCCGGGTGATCACGCACAGCCTCGGAGAAGGAACAAAAAATCACGCCATGCTTTGCTAATTCCTCTTGGTGAGTTGTTCCAACCGACACACTGTCAAAAACCGCATCTACTGCTACCCCCGCCAAGCGTTCGCGCTCATGCAACGGCACTCCTAATTTATCGTATGTCTCCAGCAGTTTGGGGTCTACTTCGTCCAGNCTCTTTGGCCGATCTTTGTCTTTTGCCCCAGGCGCCGAATAGTAACTAATAGACTGATAATCAACTGGATCATATTTCACGTGTGGCCAGCGAGGCTCTTCCATCTTCTGCCAATGGTGAAAAGCTTTTAACCGCCATTCAAGCAACCATTCTGGTTCCTCCTTCTTAGAAGAGATATGGCGGATTACATTCTCATCCAAGCCCGGAGGCAAGGTATCTGTTTCTACATCGGTATAGAAACCCCATTTGTATTCCTGCTCGACGTACTGATCAATGACCTCACTCTCACTACTCATCGACTCACCTCTTTTTCTGTGCAGTTAGGGCAAACGCCCCGCATATTCATTTCTGACTGCGTTACCTTGTAACCTTTTGGCACCTTAAAGCCACTCGAACGAGGCTTTGANGCACCCTCAAAATCTGAAACTTCCCCGCACACCTCACACAAGAAATGGGCATGNTCGTGCATATTCGAACAATACCTCGTAGCTACACGATCCAAATGCACCTGTTTCACCAACCGATGCCTTACCAGTGCATCTAAACAATTATACACTGTGGCCATTGAAATCTCCGGTTTTTGAGCTTTTGCTTGCATGAAAACCTCATCGGCCGTCGGATGCTTTTTTGCGTGATCCAACAAAACACCGTATACCACACTTCGTTGCGGTGTTGGACGCAGTCCGGCCTCGGCAATACGTGAATCTGCCACTCCTCTTTCAGGAGTTGGCGGCACAAACACCGTGCGGGCCTTTATGTCTTCCATGCGCGCTGGAAAGTTAGTGATTATNAAGAGAGGGTCAACAATATTTAGAATAATTCTAAATGTTGTTCTCAATAATGTCCGGTGGCGGAATTTTCCGGCACTTAATTATCCAGTCTAAGTCCCTTAAGCTGCTGGCACCTACTCGTCAGTTAGCCTAGCGAAGGTACGTATAAGCAATTTTATTTAAATAAAGACAGATTGTTTACAAATTTTTCGAAAACAGCCAAAATCANCCGTGCTTGCGGCACCTGAAGATAACTCCCTGCCTCATGCGAGATGCCATCCATATGAGGCCCAGTTGGATGCCTTGGAGGCAATATTATGCTCTGACACCATTGCGCAAGTCCTCGGATTCNCCCCACCTCATTCAATTGAAAATCTTGAAAAACTTCTGGAATGCTACCGGAAAACCCTGCTTGAACCTATTGAGTTACCAGCCATCAAACGTGCCTGCACCCTCACCACGCACGGTCACACTGATGAATTAATTAAACAGGATCAGACTTTTGCCAGCACACATCCAGAGTGGCTTNTGCTTATGCCTGCCAGTACACGTATAGGCCGAGACTATCTTAATCGACTCANACCTTTGCAGGATGAAAGAGCAATCCAGAGATTTATCAAGGCGGTAAAACAAGGCCGTTGNCCAGGACACCACCTTACAGTTTTTGGCCTAACGATGAATATTTTTTCGATTGCCCANAGACGAGGCTTAGCTGAATACGCTCAATTTGCCCTTCAAGCTGTTGTATCCACCGCCGCCGGCAAATTGAAAATCAATCATCAAGAGCGTGTTTATCTTCTATCCAAATCCGAGGAACAGCTTCCCAAATCGATTGATCGCTTGGTGGCCTAGTTGAAATTAAGTCAGTTCAGCGTTAGAATACACACTCTGAACATCATCATGATCCTCTAGAAGTTCCACAAGCTTATTGACCTTTTCAGCTTCAGATTCATTGCTCAATGGTGCGGTGATTTCTGGCAATGAAGTAATCTCCGCGGTTTCCATTGCGATTTCTTTTTCCTCAATCGCCTTGTGCACTGACTCAAAATCGTCGGGAGCTGTCAGAANTTCATAACCCTCATCCTCAGCCTTGAAATCTTCCGCACCTGACTCCAATACCAACTCCATTAGCTCATCCTCATTAGCGTTCTCCCGCGTAATCATGATCTGCCCTTTTCGGTGGAACAAGCGGCTCACCGCGCCCGACGTAGCTATCTTGCCGTCATTGCGCGTAAGAATGGCGCGGATTTCCGAGGCCGTTCGATTGCGATTGTCTGTGCTCACTTCACACAGTATTGCCGCACCATGCGGACCATATATTTCATATGTCAGCTCCTCAAAACTGGTCCCATCGCCATCTCCCGTACCGCGTGCGATTGCACGCTGTATGTTGTCTGTCGGCATATTCGAACTCCGACCCTTCAACACCGCTAACCGAAGTCGCGGGTTCATATCTGGATCACCCCCACTCAAACGAGCTGCAATCGTGATTTCCCGCGCTATTTTTGCAAACACCTTACTGCGCTTGGCATCCATGCGCGCCTTGGTATGCTTAATATTGGCCCATTTACTATGTCCTGCCATGGCTATAAGAGGGAAAAGTGAACACCAATGAGCGAAAGCACAAAAGAAAAAAGAGGAGAGCTTTTAACGGCTAGCTTTGGCCTTAGGATTAGGTAAATCAGTCACCGTACCTTCGAAAATTTCGGCCGCAATACCAACCGATTCGTGGAGAGTTGGGTGCGCGTGAATGGTTAAAGCCAAGTCCTCGGCGTTGGCTCCCATTTCAATTGCCAAACAAATCTCACCTAATAATTCACCGGCATTAGTCCCGACAGTTGCCCCGCCAATCAGACATTGTGTTTCCTTATCCCATAATAATTTGGTCATACCCATTTTTGCATCTGAGGCAATNGCACGNCCCGAGGCCGCCCACGGAAAAGTAGATACTTCAAAATTGATACCCTCTTCTTCAGCTTCCTTCTCGGTCTTACCCGCCCAGGCCACTTCCGGATCAGTATAGGCTATCGACGGAATGACCTTGGGGTCAAAGTGATGTTTCTTNCCAGCGATCACCTCAGCAGCAACATGCCCTTCGTGTACTCCCTTGTGCGCTAGCATTGGCTGACCAACGACATCGCCCACAGCATAGATATGGGGCACATTGGTGCGTAATTGGCTGTCAACCTCAATGAAACCACGATCTGTTACCGTCACCCCTGCCTGATCGGCGCCAACCATCGCGCCATTCGGAGCGCGCCCGATAGCAACCAGAACAGCATCATATTCCTCAGAGCGAGATTCGCCATTCTTGTCTTCGAAAGTTACCTCAATACTGTTTTCATTTGCGCTGACTGAAGTCACCTTGGTTTCCAAAATGTANTTGTAAACCGACTTGGTAGCGCGGGTGAACACTCCAACCACGTCCTTATCAGCGGCCGGAATCACCTGATCGAGCATCTCCACTACCTCAACCTGTGAACCGAGTGCCTGATAGACCATACCCATTTCCAAGCCGATGATACCACCACCCATCAACAATAATCGCGGCGGGATTTCCTTCAACTCCAATGCATCCGTAGAATCCCAAATTCGAGGATCATCGTGCGGAATAAAAGGCAACTTGATCGGCCGTGACCCCACTGCAATGATGGCATTCTGAAAATTGACCGTAGACACACCTTCGGCGCCCTGTACAACCAAACTGTTAGGGCCATTAAATTTACCTAAGCCATTGACAATGCGCGCCTTCCGCTGTTTAGCCATGCCATCCAAGCCTTGGGTGAGCTGACCTACTACCTCATCCTTCCATTGACGCACCTGTTNGAGATCAATTGTCGGATCGCCGAAATTAATCCCGTGGGAAGACATTCCTTTCGCTTCCTTTATGACCTTGGCTAAGTGCAGAAGTGCCTTGGAAGGAATACATCCCACATTAAGGCACACGCCGCCGAGAGAGGGATAACGTTCCACTAGAACGGTATCCAGCCCCAGATCCGCCGCACGGAATGCCGCCGAATAGCCGGCTGGACCACTACCGAGCACCACTACCTCTGTATCCACAGTTTCACTCATCAGCCTTGCAGTTCCTTGATCAGCTCAGAAAGTGAAAGCTTAAACTGGTTCAGAAACCTAACCCCCTCTGCGCCGTCGATCACGCGATGATCATAGGACAAAGATAACGGCAGCATTAAACGAGGCAAAAAAGCATCCCCAGACCAAATCGGTTTCTGTTCCGATCGTGACAGACCCAGGATACCTACCTCGGGGGCATTGATGATGGGGGTAAACTGCGTACCCCCAAGACCGCCCAAACTAGAAATTGTGAATGTACCACCGCTCATTTCCTCCTTAGTAAGCTTACCTGCTCGTGCCTTGCCGGAACACTCCATCAAATCACGTGTCAACTCGGTNCAATCCTTTTTATGCACATCNCGCACCACGGGCACTACTAGGCCGTTTGGTGTATCAACCGCAATACCGAGGTTCACGTAACTTTTAACTACTANCCCCTGTTCATCGGGTGTAAGCGATGAATTCATCGCTGGCAGTTTCAATAGTGCATCTGCCAGCGCCTTCATCACAAACACCAGTATTGTAAATTTGACCCCGGACTCCTGCTTGGCTTCGGCAGCGTTCAATAATTTGCGCAACGCTTCAAGCTCAGTAACATCCGCCTCATCCCATTGAGTAATATGCGGAATCTTTACCCAGTTACGATGCAGATTAGCACCAGTGACACGTTTGATCTTAGAAAGTTTCTCCGTCTTTACTTCACCAAATTTGGCAAAGTCCACTTCAGGCCAAGGCAACAAGTCCAAACCACTACCGACTCCGGATTCCAACGTGCGGAGGGCCTCCTTCACATAATTTTGTACGTCAATTTTAAGAATCCGATCCTTACGCCCAGATCCACGCACACGGGCCAGATTGACGCCGAACTCACGGGCTATGCGGCGCACCGAGGGAGACGCGTGAGCGTACTCTTGGTTTGGCACAAAACCGGATTGCGCGGACTGTAAAACCTGCTCCTGCTGTGGCGCCGAAGCCGGAGGCGGAGCTACGGCAGTGACAGGAGCGGGCTTAGGAATAGTAGCTGCAATCTCTACTTCCATGATCAGGAGTTCGGCTCCGGAACTCACGGAGTCGCCGGAGGCAACCTTGATTTCCTGAATTGCCCCATCGTGCGGGGAAGGCACTTCGACAGTTGCCTTCTCTCCTTCCACAACGACGATAGGTTGATCCTTCTCGACTGTATCTCCAGCGGCGACCATCACTTCGGTCACTTCCACAGTATCGGCCCCGACATCAGGAAGAGTAACTTTCACAGTTTCAACGCGAGACGCTGCGCTGGGGGAAGCCGTTGTGGCCTCTTCCTTAACGGCCGAAGCATCGCCTTCCATGGTTACAATCAAAGTGCCACTGGAAATTTCATCACCCACTTTCACTTCAATACCCGTAATCTTGCCAGCTTCCGGCGAGGGAATTTCAATTGCGGCTTTTTCCCCCTCCACTACCATCAAGGGGGTATCCGCTTCCACGGAGTCGCCGACGGCAACAAGAATCTCAGTAACTTCCCCTGATTCAGCACCGATGTCTGGTAATTGAACTTCTATAGCCATGGCACGGGGTTAGCTAAAGAGTGGGTTTGGTTTGGCGACATCGAGGTTATATTTTTTTATGGCCTCAGAAACCACACTGCGATCGAGGTCTCCCTGAACCGCTAATTCGTTTAGGGCAGCCACCACCACGTAATATTTGTTTACCTCAAAATGCTGACGTAGGTTGGCACGGCTATCGGACCGACCGAAACCGTCGGTACCCAAAACGCAATAGGATTTAGCAGGGATAAAAGCACGGATTTGATCCGCATAATTCTTTATATAGTCGGTGGCCGCTACCGCCGGGGCCTCACCCAGCACACGAGCAACATATGGCGTGCGCGGGTCAGCTTCCGGATGCAACATATTGTGACGGCTTACATCCTGTCCATCGCGCGCCAACTCATTGAATGAGGTGACGCTGAAAAGATCAGAGGAAACCTCGTATTCCTCCTGCAAAATATCTGCAGCAGCCATGACTTCGGTTAAAATCGTACCCGAACCTAGCAACTGAACTTTGGCCGCACCCGCTTTACGACTGGCCAGCTTGTATATACCTCGGCGAATTCCTTCCTCCACACCCTCCGGCATGGCCGGCTGATGGTAGGATTCGTTCATCAAAGTTAGGTAGTAGTAAACGTTCTCCTGTTCAACATACATCCGACGGAGGCCATCCTGTAGAATCACCGCCACTTCATAGGCAAAAGTAGGATCGTAGGAAATACAGTTGGGCACAGTACCGGCTAGAACATGGCTGTGCCCATCTTCGTGCTGAAGCCCCTCGCCGTTAAGTGTCGTTCTGCCGGCCGTAGCACCCAATAGGAAACCACGCGCCTGTTGATCACCTGCCAACCAGGTCAAATCTCCAATCCGCTGAAACCCAAACATCGAGTAAAAAATATAAAACGGAATCATGGGCAGATCATGCGTACTATAGCTGGTGGCAGCAGCCACCCAGGAGGCCATGGCCCCAGCCTCATTAATGCCCTCCTGCAAAACCTGCCCTGATTCATCTTCTTTATAATAAGAAACTGCTTCGCGATCCTGCGGGGTATAATTCTGCCCTGCTGGATTATAGATACCAATCTGCCGGAAGAGCCCCTCCATTCCAAAAGTACGCGCCTCATCAGCAACGATTGGAACAATGTTTTTACCGAAATCCTCATTTTTTAGGAGGATATTCAATAGCCGCACAAAGCCGAGTGTGGTGGAAATCTGCCGCTTCTGTTCTATTAAGAGTGATTTGAAGTCAGCCAATTCAGGTGCTTTTACATCGACCGAAGATCTCGTTCGCCTTGAGGGAAGATATCCCTTCAAAGCTTTGCGGCGCGCATGAAGGTATTCATGCTCCTTAGAATCTTCTTTGAAGGTTAAATATGGCAAACTTGAGATATCTTGATCTGAAACTAGGTCATTCAGGCGTAATCGATTTCGCAAATGTTCGACTGCGGTCAAATCCATCTTCTTTACCTGATGNGCGACATTCTTACCTTCAGCAGCCTCTCCCATACTATAACCCTTTACGGTCTTAGCCAAAATGACTGTCGGTTGACCTGTGGTTTTCTCCGCATTCTTGTAAGCCGCATAAATTTTTGATGGGTCATGCCCCCCTCTTCTCAAGGCAAAAATTTCTTGGTCAGTCATATCCTCCACCAAAGCAGCAGTCTCGGGATATTTACCAAAAAAATGTTCTCTTACGTAAGCACCATCCTTTGACTTGAAGTTCTGGTAATCACCATCAACTGTTTCATTCATCAATTGAATTAATCGACCAGTTTTATCTTTTGCCAATAATCGATCCCAATCAGAACTCCATATAACTTTTATCACATTCCAACCTGAACCGCGGAAAAGCCCCTCCAACTCTTGAATTATTTTGCCATTTCCCATCACTGGTCCATCCAATCGTTGCAGGTTGCAATTCACCAAAAAACAAAGGTTGTCTAGTTTCTCGCGGGCTGCAAAAGCTAAACCACTCTTTGACTCAGGCTCATCCATTTCTCCATCACCCAAAAATGCATAGACCCTTTGATTTGTGGTATCCTTTAATCCACGGTTATTTAGATAACGTAAAAAGCGTGCCTGATATATTGCAGAAAGTGGCGCCAACCCCATTGATACTGTAGGAAACTGCCAAAACTCCGGCATCAATTTTGGGTGCGGGTATGAAGAAAGCCCTTTGCCTTCAACTTCCTGACGAAAGTGATCCAGTTGCTCTTCAGTTAAGCGACCCTCCACAAAAGCCCGTGCATATATTCCCGGAGAAATATGTCCCTGATAATAAACCAAATCACCTCCGTCCTGAGTATTTTGTGCCCTGAAGAAGTGATTAAACCCTACCTCATAAAAAGTTGCAGCCGACTGGTAAGAAGCCATGTGCCCCCCCAGTTCCAAATCCTTTTTGGAAGCACGCAAAACCATCATGATAGCATTCCAGCGGATCACCGACCTTATGCGACGCTCTATATCCAAATCACCCGGATAATTTAATTCATCAGCAGGTGGAATTGTATTCGAATAACAGGTGGTTACCCCGGAAGGCATATCAACACCATGGGCCCGTGCTTTCTCAACAATTTTACTTAAAATAAATTGGGCACGCTCTGCCCCATCCGCTTGAACCACAGAATCCAAAGCAGCCAACCATTCCTGTGTTTCAACATTATCTATATCTAACATTTAAAATTAAAATTTGAGATACTGAAACTCAACTTTGATATGTCTTACATAAACCGCATCTAATTTAACGCATGAGCCATGTAAGAAAATAAAAGTCCACTGCAGGCCGAACAAAATACCTAAATTTTTAACACTTTTCAGACAAGTCAAATCCATTAAATTTTGAAAATAATCGGGATAAATCGCAATATAAACTGATAGTTAAGCTTCTTTTAATATTTTTATTAAATTTACCGTGTTATCCGATGATGTCGTGAACCACATTCCCGAAAACATCGGTCAAGCGTACATCACGGCTGTTGTGACGATAAGTAAGTTTAAGATGATCCAATCCAAGAAGGTGTAGAATAGTAGCGTGAATATCATGAACGTGCACGGGGTTATAGATGGCATTCATACCTAAATCATCGGTTCCACCATAAGTGAGACCACCTTTAAGGCCACCTCCTGCCATCCATAGAGTAAAACCACGATGATGGTGTCCACGACCAATCCGAACCTCACGGTTTGCTTCTTCAAAGGGAGTTCGTCCAAACTCAGTAGCCCACACAATTAACGTGTCATCAAGCATACCACGCGCTTTGAGATCGGTTATCAGCGCAGTAATTCCCTGATCAGTCCGTGCGGCATTAGAGCGATGATTTCCAACCAACCCCCCACGGTTACCATGAGCATCCCACTTACGNCCGGCGGCACCATCCAAAACCTCCACAAACCTCACACCGTTTTCCACTAATCGACGGGCTGTAAGACAATGCTTGGAAAATTGACTGTCCCCATAAAGCTTATGCATACTCTGTGGCTCACGTGAGAGGTCAAACACCTCCGTTGCACTTTTCTGCATACCAAAAGCCATCTCATAAGCTTCAATTCGACCGGTTAAATCAAGCTGGGTAGGATGCCGGTCCCGATGCAGTTTGTTGAGATAGTTGAGTGTATTTAAATGTTCTCGTTGTTGTTTTAAATCAAAGCCCGGACGTGGATTGAGATTGGGAAAAGGTGTTTTACCTGCTTCTACGCGAGCTACTGATGCCTGATGTCTTCCAGGTAGCATGCCTTGTTGAAAAACCTGATCACCCGCCGTACTCACCCCATCCTTCATGACCACGTAAGCAGGTAAATCAGCACGCTCACTCCCCAGGCCGTAGGTAACCCAGGAACCCATACTCGGGAAACCAGCGCGTTGATGACCGGTATGCCAAATAATTTCACCCACCGAATGGATCGCCGAATCCGTGTGCACGCCCTTGAGGAAAGTAATCTCGTCTACCACCGTTGCCAACTGCGGATAAATCTCACTCACCCACGCGCCACATTGGCCATGTTGTTTAAATCCAAATACCGGTGGTAAAATCTGGCATTTCTCCACCGTCTTTTCCGGATTGAAACCTGTAAGGTCCTGCTTACTGAAGATTTCCGAAGCTTTCTTACCGGCCCACTTTTTTAGCTTCGGCTTATAATCATAGGTCTCCAGATGACTCGCTCCACCACACATAAAGAGCATGATCACATTTTTTGCCCGAGGCCGATGATGTGCCGGCCTTGGCGATAATGCACCTCCCACCTCCAAGGCGAGCATTTCGTTTAACGCTAACCCACCCAAACTCAGCTGACCCAAAAACTGCCGCCGATCAATATGCGGTGTCGAATCCATCAGTTTATATAAATCATTTCATTAAGGCCGAGCATCAAGTGGCAATAGTGCCAAAGGGCGTCACTGTGCCCTGCTTTAAGTAAGCTGAGGCCAATTCCCAATTCTTTCCCCCGAGGTGGACGAGAGAGGCAAAGAAGATGCAGGTGCTTTACCTGTGCTGATAATTCATCCCCAGCTTCAGCTCTTACCCGCTTAGCCAAATGCTCTGCCAAGTCCCAAACCAAAGGAGCATTTAAAGCAAAGAGAGCACCATTAGTTGTGGCCCCAGTGGTTCGTGCACCCACGCTTTGTGTATAGTCGGGCGGATCAAATATGCTCAAGGTCGGATGCTTGGCAGAACGGTGAGCCTGAAGGTAAATGGAGCGCCGCCAACTGTCGGGTTCATCCTTAACCCCCCTCCGTGCATGCCCTATAGATATACTTGGGCCATACATATGTGGCTTCAAAACACCGGCTACCGCTAACAGGGAATCACGTATAGCTTCTGCCTCCAGTCGATTTGGGCGCCAGTGCCATAGCAAGGTGTTATCTGCATCCACCTCCATGGGGGCGGCATCGATTGTGCCTGCCTGCCGATATACGGCACTCTTTAAAATCAACCGGTGAATGGGCTTTAATTGCCATCCGGCTTCAATTAATTGAGTTGCGAGATAATCCAGAAGTTTCGGATGAGTGGGCGCCGCACCCAGATTTCCGAAGTCATTGGGTGTCTTAACTAACCCTTGACCAAAGTGGTAATGCCACAGGCGATTTACGATCACCCGCGCCAAAAGTTCTCCGGCACCGTCCTCCGTATCGGTTAACCAATCACTCAGTGCTGCGAGTTCACTTTTACTATTGGCGCGCCAATGCGAATCTTTTTTACGCTTCAGCACATTGATGAAGCCAGGTTCAACGCGTTTACCAGGTGACTGCCAACTGCCCCTCCCCAAGACTCTTGGTTCAGTAATCTGCAATGGAATTCGTTTTTTCGATGCCTGCGGTGCTTCCTTCACCTGATCAAAAAAAGCCGCCGTCAATTGATAATATTCCTCGGTCGTCATCGGGTCGACTGGATGATCATGGCAACGAGCACAGCCAAAGCTGATGCCGAGGAATGCCTTTCCAGTGGTGGCCACCATGTCGTCCAACCGGTGGAACTGCTTNTCATTCGGATTGGCGTTGTCCTGCAGCCGGGGGCCCAATTGAATAAATTGCACCAGCTCCTGATACCTTTCGTCAGCCACAAAATGCATCCGGACAAACGCATCAAAGGGCACATCTTCATTAAGTGCACGAATTACAGCGTCACGGAACTTCCACNCATTNGCTCTTGGTTTATCNTTNTCCACCGTGAGATGACCNGTGCTCTCGCCAAAGCGCACAACATCCAGCCAGTGACGACCCCAGCGCTCACCAAAACGTGGACTAACCAGCAACCGATCTATAAGTCTTTCATATGCACGGGGTTGGGTATCGGTAATGAATTGCTCAATCTCTTGCACAGTAGGNGGCAAGCCGGTGAGATTAAAAGTTGCGCGCCGAATCAAGGTATAGCGATTGGCCTCGGGCTGTGGCTTGAGGCGTTTAGCCTCCAGCTTGGCAAGGATAAATGTATCAATAGGGGTGCGCACCCATGCGGCAGCTTCCTGCTGAGGTAAAGCAACCGAGGTCAACCGCTCCAAACTCCATAGCTTGGACATACCCTCCGCATTTGCTGCGAAGGAAAGGCCAAAAAGTAAGATGAAAGGCAGCAGCCACATGTCCGATATGTTACAGGCTCTTGCTGCTCCGTCCATCACCAGTTTGTTTTTCAAGCCCTCCATTCACAGGCTTGACCCATGCCACGAGGGCGTCATCATTAGGTTCACACCATTGGTATGAAAAAATTCCTTTTTCTTTCCCTAATCCTGCCAGTTTGTACCCACGCAGACTGGAACGTCAAACCAGCCCCCAACCCCAACGCCCCCGGTAAGGGTCTGGCAATCACTCACAACGGAAAGCCCGTCGCCCATTTTGTTTATGGTGAAGGCCAGAAAAAACCTTTTCTGCATGTCTATGGCACCAGAGGTGAACTGTTAACCAACCCCGGTGTGGGACCTGATGGTAAAGATTTTGGCCGCTATCCGCACCACCGCGGCATATACATCGGATGGCGCGTTATTTCCCGTGGCAAACAATATGATCTTTGGCACATTCACAAAGGCGAAATCATGCGCGTCAAGGAGATCAAAAGCGCGAAGGCCTCAAAGGATGGCGTGAAAATAGTCGCTGATATTGAGTGGCGCACCGGTAAAGTAGGCAAAAGCGATGATTTACTAATCACTGAAACTCGGACACTTGCAATCACTAAAGTGGGTGATGCCACTCAGGTTGATTTCCACACCGAACTCCTAACCGCCAATGACCTAACTCTCGGTGGTGACCTACAGCACGCGGGTTGTCACTTCCGCGCCCACACCGAGGTCGCCAATAAATCCGCCAAATACACCAGCTACCTTTGGGAACCCGAAGGCAAAAAGGCCGGCAACGGTAAAATACTCAGTAAGGAATGGAAATGGAACCGCCTGCAGTTTCCCATCGGCGGCAACTGGTATAGTGCCACGCAATTTAATTCTCCACACCAACCCGTAGAGGAACTTTCATGGCGTGATTACGGACGATTNGGTTTCTTTTTTAAGAAAAACCTGAAAAAAGGAGAAACACANAAACTTACCTACCGTTTCCATATTGCCCCAAGCGAAGCACCTCANCTGGAAAGTGAACCACCGCAGGTTTCCAAGCAGCAGGAAAAAACCTGGCGCACCGCCGCTCAAAGCGCATACAAAAACTTTGTGAAGAGCCTGAAGTAAATCTAATATCCATAAGTCTAATCTAAACCAAAACTTGATATGATAAAGAAACTGATCCCAACTTTCACAATTCTCAGCCTCAGCTTTAGCGCCTTGGCGGGAGACTGGAGCAATTGGCGCGGGCCCAACTATAACGGTGCCACAACCGCCACCGGTTTACCTNCAAAGTTTTCCAAAACTGAGAATGTTGCATGGAAAACCGCACTTCCCGGAGCTTCAGCAGCCACCCCGATTATTTCCGGGAACCACGTATTTTTAACGGCCGCCCAGATTGAAGATGCAGGAAACGGCAAAGGCAAACTATTAGCCATGTGCCTAAACCGCAAAAGTGGCAAGGTCCTCTGGGAACGTAATGCGGGCAGTGGTTACCGACCCAATGGCGATGGTGCCGATTATCGCCTTGATAACCGTACCAATTACGCCTCCCCATCTCCGGTAACTGACGGAGAGGTGGTCATTTTCTTTTTTGGCAACGGCGATCTNATGGCCTACACAGTTGAGGGAGAGCTTGTCTGGCGACGTAACATCCAAAAAGATTACGGTGACTTTACCTTTCAATGGACCTTCGCTGCCACACCTACGCTCTACGAAGACAAACTTTACCTACCTGTTTTACAGCGCGATGAAGTAGTACATGGCCGCGGCAAGTTAAATAACCCTTCCTACATCCTCGCCATTGATCCCAAGAGCGGCAAGACCCTTTGGAAACACGAGCGACCTTCTGATGCCAATAAAGAGTCACTCGAGTCTTTCGGCACCATCATCCCACACAACGGTGAACTTTTGATTGCAGGTGGCGATGTCCTTACCGGGCATGACCCTGAGACCGGCAAGGAACATTGGAGATGGGGCACCTGGAACCCAGGCCACCGTGAACAGTGGTGGCGGCTGGTTCCTTCACCNGTTTTCGGTGATGGAGTTGTCCTGGTATGCGCACCCAAACGTCAGCCGGTCTATGCGATTACCCCCGGCAAGAACACCAAGCTGGCTTGGAAGAGNGAAGGACAAATTAGCCGGAACAANGATGTGCTAACCAGCGACGTCTGCACCCCACTCTTCTATCANGNTAAATTCTTCGTGGTCTATGGGGAAGGGCGCGACAAAACCATCGCTGCCTGTGAACCCAAGACCGGCAAAATTCATTGGACGACCAACTTACAGAGCCGCAAGTTGGTACGCTGTTCACCTACTGGGGCTGATGGAAAAATCTATCTCCAGAACCACGGTGGTGAANCATATGTNATCGATGCGAANANTGGTAAAATNCTCCATCGCACCGAAATGGGTGAAGGAGGCGANGACCAAANCCGTTCAAGTATCGCCATTGCCGGAAAACAACTTTTTATCCGTACCAACCGTATGATTTACTGCGTGGGCAAATAACTCAAAATTATCACATTAAAGAATTACAAACGCCCCCTTAACCGGGGCGTTTTTTTTGCGGGAAAGTACCTCTAATCCTGCAAAGGAAACTTACCCATAACAACAGTCTTAGCCACTCCTTTATTCGGCAATAGAATAAACCTCATACCATAACGTTGTGACAAAAGCTCACGGCTCTTTTGGACGCCAAGAATACAAGCCGCTGTTGTGTAAGCATCACTTTCCAAACAGGTCGGGGCCACCAACGTACAACTTCCTATCCCTTCCACAGGCTGTCAGGTTCTGGGGTCAAGCAGATGGCCATAGCGCTTTCCTTTTTCGAAAAAGAAATTCTCGTAGTTCCCTGAAGTACTCAAAGCACCGCTCCTCAAACGCACTTCTGGTCGGTTTCCTTTTTTTTGGGGATCTTCAATGAACACTGTCCAATATTTTTTACCGGGAGGTAATCCCATAACTCGCAAATCCCCACCTGCCTTCACCATTGCATTTTTAATTCCCGCTTTTTTCAGAACGCTTATTGCACAGTCCACCGCATAGCCTTTACCGAAGCCCCCTGAATCAATCGACATTCCCTTGACGGCAAATTCAAGTCTATTTGCTTTGATGGAAATTTTCCGGTACCCCACCCGGTCCAGCACGGGTTTCAACTCATCAGAACGGGGCAAGCGGTACCCTTCCTTTTTAATAAACCCCCAAAGATTAGCAAGAGGCCGAACGGTGGGATCAAATGCCCCTTGGGTTTGCTGGGATATCTGAAGGGCGTGATTCAAAACGCTTTTCAATTCAGGTTTAACCACACCCCCCGCGTTGGCCTGGGCCAATTGACTATCTTCACGGTGAACACTTAACAGCCG
>PBEJ01000011.1 GCA_002719595.1 Verrucomicrobiales bacterium | reverse complement strand
CTTTCCCTTGTCTGTAATCACCGCTTCATTATTGAGTAGTTGACGGTAAAAATATCCACGGTCAGGACCATAAATGCCCGCCACCCGAAGAATGGAGTAAGTGATGCCAGACTCTATTAATACAGTTTCAGCATCGACAAGATTTTGAGCCGTTCCTGTTACCGGTTGTCGGGGGGTGTTCTCAGCTACCCAATTACCGTCAGTCTGGGGGTAGATATTGGTGCTGCTGGTAAAAAGAACCCGTGTAGAAGTTTCACCCAGCCAGTCGATGAGATTATTTATCCCATCAACAAACACAGCGCGGTGGGCTTCAGCACCACCTCGTCCTGAAGAAGCGCAAAAGATAATCCAGTCAAAATTACGGGAGAGAGATTCGAAAGAGTCAGGTTGAGTTATATCAACCTGATGGGTTTTTACTCCTTCAATACTCAGAGAGCTACGACGAGCGGCGTGCACCTCGTTGGCTAATTTCATTAATTCCTTTGCCAGAGGTTGTCCAACATAGCCACAGCCAAGGATAAGAATGCGCATTATTGAGGCCGCAAGGCGGCACGAGCGGGGGCTCCATCGCTGCCAATAATTTTTAGGGGCAGACAAGCTAGATCATATTTGCCCGGTTCAATTTCACTTAGGTTCAGCCCTTCGATAATCCACACTTTGGCCCCAAGTAGTTCCACGTGTGTTTCTACTCCATCCTTTTTAAAACCACCCACGCTGAGGTAGTCCACCCCCACAGTCTGGACTCCGCGGGCTGTGATGTGGCGGGCGCCATCTTGTGAGATATAGATAAAATCCTCATCGAAATCGTCACTTGCCCAACTCCGGCTGGAGTTACGTGTTTTAAATAGGATTCTCTCGTTCCTTTGAAGTTGGTGAGCCTCCAGTTCGGAAGATGTGATAGCGGTTGAATCACGGATTTCAATGACTCGGCATGGGCCCATGACTGCTTCTAGCGGCATCGTTTCCATGGTATCGCCTCCGGCAATGAAATGGCGGGGGGCATCCATATGTGTGCCGGTGTGGGCGCTCAGGTTGAGGCGAGTTAGGTTACATGGGCTGCCATTTTCATCGCCTATTTTCTTTTCGAGACGCGATTCAAAGCTGGGATCTCCAGGCCAATGAACCATCCCATTTCGGACGGGGACACTGATATCTATCCAGGATTTTTTCTGCACTTGAAAAAGTTCTAATGAGTAGGGCGTTTAGATTTGAACTGTTCAAGTACCTTTGGGTTCTGTCTAAAAAATTCAGAGAGATCGGCAAAGGTGTCAAGGGTTTCACTGCTTAGATGATGCTCGATACCTTCAATATCACGCGCCTGAGTTTTATCATCCAAGTCCAGGAGAGTGAAGAATTCAGCGAGTACCTTGTGTCGATCACGGATGCGCTTGGCGATCGAACGACCACTATCAGTTAGCGTAAGGGAGCGGTATTTCTCATAATTGAGATAGCCCTCATCGGCCAGTTTTTGCACCATACTTGTGACGCTGGGTTTTCCGACTCCCAGAGACTGGGCAATATCTGCCACATGAGCAGTACCCTTGCTCTCAATGAGTTCATGGATGCGTTCAAGGTAGTCTTCTGCGCTCTGGCTTGGGGTTCCGGCCACACTTTTATTTTATGTATTACAATTGATTGTGGCAACGCGCATTTTGCTTGAGAAAAAGCACTGTTTAACTAGATTAGCGAGAAGGAGGCATCCTAAATCCATGGAAGAGGAATCGCCCAGTGAGATCATAGCAGCAATTAGGAGAGCTCAGGAATTGGGCGAACCTTTAGGGGNTGATTGTAAAAATCTCAAAGGCCTAAAACTAACAGACCAGGATTTATCGGGCTTGGATTTGGCTGGGTTTGATTTTTCCGATTGTGAGATGAGTCGTTGTAATTTGTTTCANGCCAAATGTCCGAGTGCAAATTTCGATGGAGCAACTCTATANAAGGCAAAGCTCGATGAGGGCGAATTCCTTGGNGCCACGTTTAAGGGGACTAATTTGTCGGGATGTTCAGCAAAAAAAGCTGGATTCGGCATGAGCGTGATTAGTTCTGCTAATTTTTTTGATGCAAACCTAGAGGATGCTACTTTTGTGGAAACCCAAGTGATTCAGTCTGATTTTCGGGCTGCCAAACTGGATCGAAGCCGCTTTTTTGGGGCAGATTTGAAGCAATCGGATTTTTCTCAGGCAGAGCTCAAAGATTCGGATTTACGCGAAACAAATGTGGAAGGGGTGAGTTTTTATAACGCCAGCTTACAGCGATCCCAGTTGAGAGATATTCGGAATTTTAAGAGTGCCAACTGGATAGGAACTGATATCCGGGACATTGATTTTTCGGGGGCTTATTTGGTTCGTCGGCATGTCATTGACGAGAACTTTCTGCATGAATTTCGCCATCAGGATAAACTACACCGGTTTTTGTATTGGGGATGGAATGTTACTTCAAAATGCGGACGAAGCATGACCCGTTGGGGGCTTTTCNTAGCGCTAAATATTTTGTTTTTTTCCTGTGTCTATTGGGCTATGGATCAATGGATGACTCCTGCGGGCTTAGACAGTCATTTGAAGGGAATTGGTGGTGACTCAGGTTTGCCAGGGGGGTTTATTCCTTATTTGTATTTTAGTGTAGTGACCTTTACGACCCTCGGTTTTGGAGATGTGTCTCCAGTGACGGTTGCAGGACAAGTTGTACTCATNACACATATCACNATNGGCTACNTGGGCTTGGGTGCNCTTTTATCCATTTTGGCCACCAAATTCGCCTCCCGTGGAAACTGAGTTATGTTTTCTTTCCTGAAACAAAAAGATCCTCATGCCCGGCTCCGTGAGATTTTGGGTGAATATGATCTACCGCGATTCCGCAAAACAATTTTTGAAACCNTAAGTCGTTTACGTGATCCTAANGCCACCTCCAAAGATATTGCTGAAGTGATGAGTATGGATGCTGACCTTACCTCTAAGGTCATGCGAACCGTTAATTCACTGGCTTACGCCCCCAAAATACCAATCAAGGGTCTGGATCATGCAGTCACCATGTTGGGTAAGTCGGAATTGGAACGTGTCGTTATGATGGTAGGGGCAAAAGTGGCTATCCCAACCCATGTTCCCAGCGATCTGAATTTGAGCTCTTTTTGGCTTGATGCCAGTCTCCGGGCGATTATTGCCCGTGACTTGGCAAACCTGGTGGATCCTCCTCGAGCTGGACTCTGTTTTTCATCCGGTTTTTTGGAGGATTTAAGTGTGCCGATTATTGCTGCTAGCAAGGGTAATGAGTATGTGGAGGTATATCGGACCTCAATTGAAGNTCAAAANCCTCTCCATGAAATAGAACAGGAAAAATTCGGGTGGGACCATGCGGAATTAGGTGCCTTGGTTTGTAATGANTGGGATTTGCCCGAGGATATCGGTGCTGCCATTAGTGCNCAAAATGAACCTAATAGTGAACTTCGACCTGACCCAGTGTATTACGTGAGTGATCTTTCAGTTCAATCCAATGAGACATGGCAAGAGCATTTTAAGGATCAGGTTATGACACGCCATCAGATTAAAGAACCGGCGCTGGATTCAATTCTTGGGGGGGCAGAAGATAAAGCCCGTGATTTGGTTCGTTTGATCTCCTGATTGGCGATCTGCAGCCCGTAAGTCATCTACGAAATTCGGGATTAAAATATTTTTGTTTTTGCCGAAGAAAAGGCTTGTGAAAAAAATCACTTGTCCTATTTTGGGCCTCCGCCTGACAGTTTTTAACCCTGTTTTTGAGGCTCAAATTGGCCGCTTAATGCAACTGCATAAAATTTTAATTGCCCTGTTTTTAATGATCACCGGTCCCTTCGTTTTGGCTGACGAGGGAGGGTCTATCAGCTNAGAGAAATCTGAGGCAGTCGGCCATCATCATGAAGGAGATCACGGTGAGGGTCATCATGAAGGAGGGCATCACGGTCTGTCTCCCAATGCGGTTGAACTCACCAAAATTGGCCCTCTACCGATTACCAACTCCATGGTTGTTACTTGGGTGGTTGCGCTGGGTATTATCATCGTGGTGCAAATGGCTACGCGTAATGTGGCTCTGATCCCCGAAGGATTACAAAACTTCGTGGAGTTGCTTATTGAGGGATTATTCGAGTTTTTCCGCAGCGTGGTTGGAGACCATATGATTCATCGTACGTTTTGGTTCCTAGCCACTGCCTTTATTTTTATTCTCTTTGCTAACTGGTTCGGATTGATTCCCGGGTTGGGCACCATTGGATGGGCGGAGCCGGGGCATCATAACGAACACATCACAGAGCCCTTGATGCGCGGAGTAAACGCCGACCTGAATATGACCCTAGGTATGGCGGCAATTTTCATGTGCTTATGGTTGTACTGGAGTTTGACTGAGCAGGGTTTAGGAGGGTTTGTGGGCCACATTTTTGCGGTGAAAGGTCATGGTGGCGGGTTGCTGGGTACCTTCCTAGTGGTCGTCTTTATATTTGTAGGAATGATCGAAGTGGTGTCCATCGGAGTGCGGCCGGTGGCATTGACCTTCCGTCTCTATGGTAATGTGTTTGCCGGCGAAAATATTTTAGAAACGGTGATGGCCATGGGCGGTTTGTATTTTGGCTGGCTGGCTGTGCTGCCGTTTTACTTACTGGAAATTCTGGTAGGCTTGGTGCAGGCGTTGGTGTTNGCGCTCTTATGTGCAGTGTTCACAGCTTTGATGTGCGAGAAACACGAGGAACACGCGCACTAGAAAATTTCGGCATCGGATCATGGGCAAACCGTGGAGGTGCTGGGAACAACTAAAACATAAAAGAAAGACAAGACAATGGGAGCATTACTTGGAGCAGTGACCGGTGGAATTCACGTTGGCATGGCCGCGATTGGATCCGCAATTGGCGTGGGCATCATCGGTATGAAAGCAGCTGAAGCGACTGGCCGCAACCCTGATGCCGCCGGTGAAATCCGGACGCAGGCGATCATCTTCGCTGCGTTGGCCGAAGGTGTGGTGTTTATTGCAATCTTCCTCGGTGGAGGAAATTAAGCATTTAACCTGCCGGGCGGGCATGTCCCGCCCGGCACACTGAATTTACAGACATGGAAAACTTGATNTTGTTAGCGGAAGCATCCGGTGGTGGCGAAGGCCCGGTAGGGGAAATCGTCAAGACCTTCGGCGTCAATTGGCCGCTCTTTATCTCGCAGTGCATCGCTTTTCTAATCGTTGCGTTTGCGTTGAAGAAATTTGCCTACGGCCCGGTATTGCAGGTGCTGGAAGACCGCAAGCAGCGCATTGCCGAAAGCATGGAGAATGCGGAAAAAATCAAGGCCGAGTTGGCAGAGGCGCAGACTAAAAAGGATGAGATTCTGAGCCAAGCCAACGACGACGCCAAACAGTTGATCAAGGAAGCCCGTGAGGCCGCCTCCAAGGTGACCGAGACGGAGAANCAGAAGGCCATCAAGCAGGCCGAGGAGATTATTGCCAAGGCACGCGAGGCCAGTGAGGCCGATCGCGACGCGATGATGGCCGAGCTCAAGGCCGAGATCGGACGTTTGGTGGTGGAGACCACGACCAAGGTCAGTGGCAAGGTGTTGAGCGACGCAGATCAGCAGCGTCTAATCGACGAGACCAATAAGGAATTGGCCGCTTAATTTCATGAAAGGCAACAAGCAATCCCGTCGTGACGCCAAGCAGCTCTTCCAGGCTTGTCAGGTGAATGGCGCGTTGGACGAGGCGCGCGTGCGGCAGGCGGTGACGCTNTTGATAGAAAAGAAACCGCGCGGGTATTTCGGTGCCTTGAAAGAGCTGCAGCGGTTGGTGAAGCTGGATGTAAACAGCCGTTCGGCTCGCGTGGAAAGCGCGGTGGCCTTGAGCGAGGCGCAGCAGCAGGAAGTGCTNGCCAGCCTCGGTCGCCTGAAGGGCNCGGACGTGGAAGTGGAATTTACCGAGAATGNCGACTTAATCGGCGGCATGCGCGTTAAGCTCGGTGACGATGTGTATGATGGCAGTGTGAAGACGCGCTTGAGCCGGTTGGCTGAAAGTTTCTAACCCCAATTTAAGAACGATAAATCATGAGCAATCTATTGCAGGACATTGAAGCCCAAATCGCCGGCGCCAAGACCGATGTGGCGCGCGAAAACGTGGGTGTGGTGCGCGAGATCGGTGACGGTGTGGCCAAGATCGAAGGCCTGACNGGCGCGATGATGAACGAGATGCTGGATTTCGGCAGCGGCGTGACTGGCTTGGCGTTAAACCTCGAGGAAACTGAGGTTGGTGCGGTGATCCTCGGTGATCACACGGGCATCGCCGAGGGCCAGGAGGTGCGTACGACCGGCAAGCTGTTNTCNGTGCCGGTGGGCAAATCGCTACTCGGCCGCGTGGTGGATGCGCTCGGCCGGCCAATTGACGACAAGGGTGACTTAGCCGCAGAGACGAATTATCCGGTGGAAAAAATCGCGCCCGGCATCGTGAGNCGTCAGTCGGTGGATCAGCCGCTGCAAACGGGTATCATGCCGGTGGATGCAATGATCCCGATTGGACGCGGTCAACGTGAGTTGATCATTGGCGACCGCCAAACCGGCAAGACTGCNGTGGCGATTGATGCGATCATCAATAACGCTCGCATCAACAAGGAGAACGAGNGCGTCGAAGGCTTTCGCCCCGTTTACAGCATTTATGTGGCCGTGGGCCAGAAGCGTGCAAATGTGGCCAAGGTGATTCAGGACCTAACNGATGCCGGCGCCATGGAGCACACCATNGTGGTTGCTGCCACGGCGAGTGACTCGGCNACTAACCAATATCTTGCGCCATTCTCCGGTGCGTCGATGGGCGAATGGTTCATGGATAACAACATGGACGCGCTGATTGTGTACGATGATTTATCCAAGCACGCGGTGGCTTACCGGCAGGTGTCGCTGGTGCTGAAGCGCCCGTCCGGTCGTGAGGCGTATCCGGGTGACGTGTTCTATTTGCACAGCCGGTTGTTGGAACGCGCGGCCCGTCTGCGCGCTGATGCCGGCGGTGGTTCACTTACCGCATTGCCGATTATTGAGACACAGGCTGGCGACGTATCCGCGTACATTCCGACCAACGTGATTTCGATCACCGATGGCCAGATCTTCCTGGAGACGGACCTCTTTTATCAGGGCGTGCGTCCGGCGATTTCGGTGGGTCTCTCCGTGAGTCGCGTAGGTTCCGCCGCGCAGGTGAAGGCCATGAAACAGGTGGCCGGTACGGTGAAGCTGGAGCTGGCACAGTTTCGTGAGCTAGCCGCCTTCGCACAATTCGGCAGCGACCTAGATGACGCCACCAAAGCTAAGCTCGAGCGCGGAAAACGAATTGTGGAGGTGTTCAAGCAACCGCAGTTCAAGCCGGTGAGCGTGCCGATGCAGGTGGTAACGTTGTGGGCCGTGCAGAACGGGTACTTTGACGATGTGGATGTGGACGATTTGAAAGCCACTCAGGAGGCGATCGGCGAATACATGACTGATCGCAAGGCGGAGATCATTAAGAAAATTTCGGATTCTGGCAAACTGGATGACGCGCTTGAGACTGAACTCAAGGGCGCGTTGGACGAGTATAAGGCCGCGAACAAGTAAACTCAAATGCCCAGCCCCCGCGACATTCGACGGCGAATCAAGTCCGTCAAGAACACCGCCCAGATCACAAAGGCGATGGAGAAGGTAGCGCAGGCCAAAATGGCTAAGGCGCAACAGGCCGCATTGAACGGCCGACCTTATGCCGAGGTGATGAACCGGGTGTTGTCGGAGGTGGTGACGCATGCAGGCGAATTTGAGCATCCCTACATGGTTCAGCGTGACGGTGATCGTCGGGCGCTGATTCTGGTGACCACAGACAAGGGTCTGTGCGGTGCGCTCAACACCAATCTGCTTCGCATGGTCAGCGATGAATTTGTTACCGACAACACGAAGATCGTGTCCGCCGGTCGCAAGGGAGCGCAACATGCGATCCGGTCCGGCTGGGATTTGGCCGCGGAATTTTCCTTCGGCGATCCGCCCGCCTTCGCAGAGGCGCGCGTGATCACCAAGCTGGCGGTGGATTTGTTTGAGAGCGGCGAAGTGGATCAGGTGGACATTGCCTTTACCAATTTCGTGAATACCATCACGCAAAATCCGGAAGTGCAGCAGTTGCTGCCGATTGCCGAGATCGAAGGTGTGCAGGCCGGTGTGGAGGGCGAGGAAACTTCCACAGCGTTGGCTGGTGGGGCGACTGAGTTTGAGTTTGAGCCCAACGCGGGCGACGTGCTGGGGCAATTGCTGCCGCATTACATTAATTTCAAGGTGCACCAGATTCTTTTGGAAAGCCGCGCGAGCGAACACAGCGCGCGTATGGTGGCGATGAAGAACGCCACGGATAACGCCAACCAACTGATAAAGGATTTGACCCTTGAATACAATAAACTGCGCCAGGCGGCGATTACCAACGAGCTGTTGGAGATCACCACCGCCCAGATGGCCCTAGGTAATTAACCGATAATAACTAATTTTATAGACGACGATTTTACGACCATGAATAAAGGCAAGATTGTACAGATTATTGGCCCCGTAGTGGACGCGGAGTTCACCGAGCAGTTGCCCGCCATCTACAACGCACTCACGGTGGATTACGAATTGGAGGGCGAATCCGCCAAGCTGACGCTCGAGGTGCAGCAGCATCTTGGCGACAACTGGGTGCGCGCCGTAGCCATGAGTTCCACCGAGGGTTTGAAACGCGGCATGGACATCACCGACAATGGAAAGCCGATCAGCATGCCTGTAGGTGAAGGGGTGATGGGCCGCGTGTTTAACGTGACCGGCGATGCCGTGGACGAACAGGGCCCCGTGCAGCCTGATAAAGACGCCGATGGAAACGACATTTACAACCCCATTCACCGTCTGGCTCCGGAGCTGAAGGATCAGTCTACCACACCGCAGGTGCTCAGCACTGGCATCAAGGTGATTGACCTCATATGCCCGTTCCTGAAGGGCGGCAAGGTGGGCGCGTTTGGTGGCGCGGGCGTCGGCAAGACAGTTGTGATCATGGAGCTGATCAACAACATTGCCAAACTGCATGGCGGAATTTCCATGTTCGCTGGCGTGGGTGAGCGAACCCGTGAAGGTAACGATCTCTATAATGAGATGATCGAGGCCGATGTGATCAAGACCGAAAAGGACGAAAACGGTCACACCAAATATAACGACAAGGGACTACCAGTGCTGGCCGATGGATCACGAATTGGACTGGTGTACGGTCAGATGAATGAGCCACCCGGAGCCCGTATGCGCGTGGCGTTGTCGGCACTGGCGGTGACCGAGTATTTCCGGGATGAAAAGGGCCAGGACGTGCTACTCTTCGTGGACAACGTTTTCCGTTTCTCACAGGCCGGTTCCGAGGTGAGCGCGCTGCTTGGCCGTACGCCATCGGCGGTGGGTTACCAACCCACANTGGCCGCAGANATGGGTGACCTGCAGGAGCGCATTACCTCCACCACCAAGGGTTCCATCACCTCCTTNCAGGCTGTGTACGTGCCGGCGGACGATTTGACCGACCCAGCTCCGGCCACCACCTTTGCCCATCTGGACGCCACCATCGTGTTGGAGCGCTCTATCGCTGAGCTGGGTATATATCCCGCGGTGGATCCNCTGGCCTCCACNTCNCTNGCNTTGACNCCNGANATNGTNGGNGANGAACANTANCGNGTNGCCCGNGGNGTACAGGCCGTGCTACAACGCTACAAGGAGCTGCAGGANATNATTGCGATTCTCGGNATGGACGAGCTTTCGCCGGANGATAAACAAACTGTGTTCCGCGCNAGGAAGATTCAACGNTTNCTCTCGCAGCCTTTCTCGGTGGCCGAAGTNTTCACCGGCGCGAAGGGNAAACAGGTGGATGTAGCCGACACGGTGAAAGGGTTNGCNGAGATTTTGGACGGTCAACANGANGAAGTTCCCGAGGCTAGCTTCTATATGAANGGCGGCATCGAGGACATTCAAGGCTAAGCGGATTTTNAACGACCATGGCCAGCACCCTCAAGCTTGAGATCGTGACCCCGGAGTCNAAAGTTTACTCCGACGACGTAGACTCCGTGCGCCTGCCCGGCGCCNAGGGGGAGCTTGGTNTCTATCCAAACCACGCGCCGTTGATGGCGCAGGTAAAGGCTGGNGAACTAATCGCCCGCAAAGGTGGTGAGGAATCCATTCTCGCAGTGGGGCACGGGTTCGTGGAAATCACCGGNGACCATGTGGCTATCCTNACNGACAACGCTGCGGACAGCGTTGACATAGACGAGGCTGCGGTCGAGGAAGCCAAGGCAAAAGCCCAGCAACGGCTNGAGGAAGGCAGCGATATTTCNGAGGACGAAGCTAANGCNCTGGCACAAGCCATNCTCTANTCCGAAGCCCAGCTCAAGGCCAAGCGCCATCGTCGTTAGTCCTTATNCGCTNGATTTCTNCTNTTNTAATAGGGGAAAGAGAATAATTTCACAGGCGTTGTAGGTGTTCAGTGGAAATTCAAAAACCACTGGTTCCTGTTCAAGTGGATCGGTTGCGTAGGCATAAAAGTTTAAAGATTGAGTTTGCTTTCCAAACTGCACCTTACGTACANAAGTTTTGCCTTCACGTTTTATTTCCAGAGTAATTGATTTTTTACGTTTGAGTATATCATATGTTGCTAATTTATCCGCTCCCCGAGCAGTCCAATTGGTAACCTGAAGGCGTCCTAGGGCATTTAAAGCAGTTGAAATNTCTTTGCTCTTTTCTGCTGTAATCGGACTATCAGTATATGACCATACTCCATCGGTGTTNCGGGTAATTTCGGCAACTTCTTCTCCTTGGTTTATAATAATTTTAACCACCTCTTTCTCAGAAAAATTCCAATATTTTCGGTTGCGTAACTGGTAAGAATAAACTGGAAGACTTCTGCGATCTGCCTGTGAAATGAGATATACAGTTCCTTCATCATGACGTTTGATAAAGGTCTTATTGCCATTCTCACCTGTTGGAGAGCCAAATGAAATCCTTGAAATGATGGCATTGGTGCCCCCGCGTTGTCTGAGGGTATATTGTCCTGAAGGTTGATCTAATCCATAAGTNGAGTAATCTCCAACCACCTCCCTTTCTGGGGCNATGGCTTCTAATGANCTCAATTTTTCCAAAAAATTAAAAACCAGTTCGTTGTCAGCCGGCAANGTTGAAGGTTGGTTNATATTCCAAACCCCATTGGTTGTTTGCTCCAACATAAATGGTTCTACGGATCCAACCTCTATTCTCCATAGAGAATCCGGGCTGGGATCGAATTTGTCTACCATACGGTGATCACAATATTCCCATACTCGTGCACGTAAATCCTTTAGCCATGGGTTTGGGATTATTACTATATTTGTGTGGTTTAGCCGGCGCGCATAGACGTGTCCGGGCTGATTGGTGGGGCTGTTTCCAAATTGAATTACTGCTAGGCGATTAGTTCCTTGGCCAAGTATCAATTCCGCCTCAGGTGAATGTAGTCCATAGCGTTGCAGGTCTATTTTGACATCATCACTTTCGAAAGCAGTTGCACTCCAATTCCATAATTTTACCAGTGTTTGCTTAATTCGTGTCTGGTTTGCGCGTTTGGTAGGTTCGGGCTGTGTAATTTGCCAAATACTATTTGTATTTTTTTGGAGTAACATTTGCCTGGGGCCTGAACGAATGCTTATTCGGTCAATATCTACACGGCTGGTTTCAAGGTGAAAAAGCTTAGGATCACGCCAGTGGTTTGCAGTGAACGGTAAAACACTGAGAAACTGTCGGTTGATGGTAAAAACGCCTGTTTTATCGGGTATTCGGGCATAAACTTTGTCCTCTAGCGGAGTAAAATCTCCAAGCTGTAGTTCTATTTTTCCATCATTTTTTTCTAGGCTGATATTAACGCGAGGAGGGTCAAAGCCAAACCTGGATAGGGTTTTTGACTGTCGGTGGTAACTTAATGGTTTGAGTTTGGTAAGCTCTTGCAGCATTGCGTTTGGACCTTCTGCTATCGCTGGGTAGTTGATGGGTGTTTCTAGCATCCATCTTTCAGAGGTCCTAACTGTTCTTACTGTGTTAGTGCCGTTATAAGTAATCTGAATTGCGACAATTTCATCAGCTGTGAAAGGCTGAAAAAACCCGGGCATTGATTCAGGTTGATCGGTTCGATCAAATTCAAATACATAAAGGTAAGCAACAGAAGTTACCGCTATGCAAATTAACCACCATGTTTCTTTCTTTATCATGCTATGTGCGCCGGCGAAGCCAAACTAAACTTCCAATTGCTAATGTTCCTAATGGCATGATCCCAATTAAAATTAGGGCTAAACGGCTGAACTCGTTTGCCTTAAATTCAAAACGATAATTTTTAATGGGTTGTGGTCCTATAGTTTTTAATAGGTTTGATCGGTCTAATAACCAATTCACNGAATGCCATGCCAGTTCCCGATTGCCTTCCTTATCAATCATCTGATTGCTAAGAAACAGTGAATCTCCAATTACTATAATCCGGGCCAGATCATCTGTTTTTAATTCTGCTAGGGTATCACGCTCCACCACGGCAGCTACAGGGAGTGATCCCGGGCCAGCTTCGACAACAGGCTTGGAGTCATTTTCATTATTTAAAAAATTTCGGTAGGCAGTGCCTTTTTGCCCGGTTTGGATAAGAGGCTGCATTTTTTGCTTAGCTGCTAAAGGGTCACTTTCAGGCAGGGGGCTTACGGTTCTNGGTAATAGGAGTCGAACAGGGAGGCTCTCTTTTTGAAGTGCTTGAACAANCGGATGGTAAACGTAATTTTTAAGAGTTATGGAGCCGTCACCCAATGTATTATCCGGGTCCAATACTGTGTTATCACCTATGGATACTCCCCAGAACCTAAGCAGACTTTTTATTCCTCCATTGGAACGATGATTAAGTAAGACTAAGAGTCGGCCNCCTTTATCCAGATATCGATTTAAACTTCTCTGTTCCTCAAGGTTAAGTTCGGTTTTTGGGCCTGGAATAATGAGGAGCCTNCAGTCTCCGGGTACGGTTGTTTGTTGTTGGAGCGATAGATCGCGAACTCGTGTGTTCATTTCACCCAGCAATTGCCCGAATTCGCCATATCCACTGCTATTTAAATTAGTGATGCTGTGCTCCCCATGCCCTGTTAGACAATAGACGATGGGTTGCTCACTGTTGGATACTGCTAAAAGTGCGGAAGTAAATAGGCGCTCACCAAGAAAATCCGACCTTTCCATTGTTTTTACATTTACCCGTGAAAGTTGCCCTTGGGAAATAATTTTATGCCTTTTNTTNGCTGAAAAAATAACCACGTTATTCTGTTCTTCACTGAGTCGAAATTTGGCCTGAATCTTACGAGCTAGCTTTGGATGTTGTAATGGATCGATACTGGTGATAGTGAGATTTTTATTAATNTGTNCATATTTCCGGAGCAGTTCATCTACCATTTTGTACGTTGATTCAGTGCGGTCATAAAAAACGATAATATCTACTTCATTTGTCATTTCGCTCAGCAATTGTTCGGTGCGTGCAGAGAGTTTGTGCTGAAGATTATCTGTCCACGAAGTTCTTTGATAATGGCGATGGGAAAAGTAGTTTAAGGCTATCACTAAAACTAGTACTGAGACGATTGAGAACCATATGTTAACCCAACCGCCCCAACGATGCCTTGCTGAGAAGCCTTCCTCCTGATCTTGAATTATTTCCATTTTCGGCTACCTATGGATTTGGTGGTTAGGAATAGAAATAAAGCTGTCAGACTTAGATAGTATAGGATNTGTCTACTATCTACGATCCCCGTGGAAAAATCTTCCATGTGTTTTAACATGGAAATGTGCTGAAAGATNTAATGCCACCATTTCATTTCCGGTGGCTGGAGATCGGCAAAATATCCGAGCATAAATAAACAAGTGCCGATAGCGAAGGTCAATACAGCAGCTACGATTTGACTGCGTGTNAGCGANGAGGCAAAACAACCCAAGGCCATAAAAAACGACCCGAATAAGGNTATTCCTAAGCCTAAACTCANCAATGCGCCAGCNTCCACCGCAACGGATTCATGGGTATAACGTTCTAGTATGAATGGNTATAAAAGCATTGGGAGGAATGCGGTTAAATAGAAAAAATATGAGCCCAAAAACTTNGCGAAAACTACCTGTATATCAGATACCGGAGTGGTCATTAGCGTCTCGAAAGTGCCNCTTGATTTTTCCTGAGCGAATGTACGCATTGTGATTACTGGTGAAATCATCAAAAGCACTAACCAGAAAAATTCTGTTTGCGGAAATTTTTCGGTCAACGGAAGATCATAAGCTCTACCGTTCAAGAGATATACCACAGTCAACAGACTTCCTCCCATCAATAACTGAACTCCAGAGAGGATAATATACCCTCGAAGGCAAAGGAAGTGGCCGGATAATTCACGACGGGTTAATGTGGTGATTGCCGACATTAGAATTCTTCCTCTGATCGGGTAATATGAATGAAGATATCCTCCAATGTGTGTCGGTCTCTTGTTAGTTCCTTCAGGGGCCAGCCTCTAGCCCTTGCAAGGGCTGATATTCGAGGGCGTAAGTCTTCANCGTCACGCGGAGTTAAGATGCTTCGNAAGAAATCCCCTTCAGCGGGAGAAACACGATGATACTCCACTTCAGCCATTTCTTCCCATGTTTGATTAAGATCTTCCAGAGATGCTTTCAATTCGACAGTGATTTTATGCCTTTCGCCCATGGAATTTTCCAACGCTCTTGGGGTGTCATTAGCGCGAATATTTCCTTCGTGAAAGATCAATACTCTAGAGCAAGTAACTTCTACTTCTGGTAAGATGTGCGAGGACATCAGGATAGTGTGTTGCCCTCCCATAGACTTAATATGTTGCCGGACTGTTCGAATCTGGTGAGGATCTAGACCAATAGTNGGTTCATCTAGTACAAGTAATTCGGGTTCATGAATAAGTGCGTCAGCTAGTCCCACCCGCTGCCGAAATCCTTTGGAGAGTTCACCGATAATCGAGTTACGGGCATCAAATAAATCAAATTGTTCAATCACTTCTTCAGCACGGTTTCGACTTTTCTGGGATGTTAGCCCTTTAATACGAGCACGAAATTTTAGGTATTCCCGTACACGCATGTCTTCATGGAGTGGGTTGTTTTCCGGCATGAATCCAATCCTGCGCCGCACTTCTTCTGATTTCTTCGTGATATCAAAACCAGCTATGCAAGCACTGCCGCTAGAGGCAGACAGGTAACCGGCAATGATACGCATGGTGGTGCTTTTGCCGGCACCGTTGGGTCCAAGAAAACCGATTATTTCACCTCTTGGGATGGAAAAAGAGAGGTCCTTAATGGCTGCCTTTGCTCCGTAATATTTGGTGAGATTTTGCACCTCAATCATTAGTTCGGAGTCTNNCTGTGNATCAGTCATATTATCGTATTTTCACCTTTACCTCTCCAGACTGTCGCTGCAGAAAAACTCCTCGTCGGATTTCCCATACCAGACTAAGTTGAACCAGATCACCAGTTCGACGCGATAGAATATCTTTGGCAAAAGCTACAAGGCTTTCGAGCTGTTGCCCGTCTATTCTTTGAATTACTCCGCCTGACTCAATGCCTGCTCGATCGGCCGGGCTTTGTTTTTCGACTTTGGTAATGAGGTACCCTCCATAGAAAGACATTCCTAGTTGTTCCGCTAAATTTTGGGTAAGCGTGCGGACGGTGATTCCAAGGCGTTCCTGAATCACTTCAGAATTAAAAACTTTTTCTTCGGCTAGTAAAGTAACGGGCACAGTAAGAAAACGGCCTCCACGAAATATCTTTATTCGAACAGTTTTGAGCTCACGACCACATATTTCTTTGGCCCAGCCAACGAAATCGGTTACATCCCGCTCGTTTACTTGCACCACTTTATCACCCGTTCGTAGTCCAGCTTGGGCTGCTGGACTATTAGGTTCTACCCGAGACAAGCGCAGGCTATTACCTTCGATTTTTACTCGGGCACCAAACCAAAGTCCCCGTAATTGTTCGGGGGCAAAAAATTCACCAAGAGATTCTTGAACTCTTGCAATAGGGATCGCAAATCCAATGCCTTGTCCTTTTCGGTGAACAGCAACATTAATCCCAATTAATTCGCCGTTTAGATTGATGAGAGGCCCACCACTATTTCCCGGGTTGATTGCGGCATCTGTCTGTAGCCAGTTCTCAATATCTAATATTTCCCTTTCACGCGGAGCTTGACGGTCGCGACTGCTGAGGATTCCTTGACTTACCGATCCCCCTAACCCGAAAGGATTACCCAAAGCAATTACTGTTTCTCCTAATAGAAGGTCACTGTCTCTTCCAAATTTAATAGTTTGGAATTTATTATCCAATCCCTTTGGGACTTTAATTTTTAATAAGGCTAAATCACTTCGTTGATCGTAAGCTACTCGGTCTGCTTCAAATTCACGTCCATCAGCAAATTTAACTCGAATTTTGGTGGCACGTCGNACCACATGATCATTGGTAAGAACATAACCCTCCGCGTGGATTACGACACCAGAACCAAGACTCCGCCTGACATCCTGCCTTGGCTGACGGTAATAGGGGTTCCAAAAATCCTGAAATAATTCAGTGAAAGGGTCGCGTACCTCTACCACGGTTTCGGTTCGGATATTCACAACCGAAGATAGAGTTTTTGATACCGCCTGAACTACGGGTGTTTTCCGAATATTATCCGCTCCGGGGGCTATTTCTCCNGAAGCAAGTAGCCCTATGAGAACTATAAAATTCAAATATTTTGACGGGCGGAAAATCATAAACATCCTTTTAAGGAAATACTCCGAACACAATTTGACAAAAAAAGTGGAACTGTGCAACGGCAAGCCGATAAACTAACCGAATTGTTTTATTCACATCAATCATTTGATTAGCCTTCTTAGGCCAGTTTTAGGGAAACTTTGGCTAGAATAAAATCGACAGAGTGGGCTGCTTGCTTTTTCCTTCAGTCCTCTGAGTAGATAACTGGTTATGAATCTCCTAGCTACTGTTTCTCCCGATTATACCCCTTTTTGGATTCTTGCCGCAGGCGTGGTCTTTGTCATCNCTAGCATTGTTAAACTGCGCCTACATCCGTTCCTCGGCTTGACGCTTGGAGCCATTCTGGTGGGCTTACTTACGCCTTCGCTGCCTGGGGTAGCCGATCGCAAACAGGCGTCGTTTAAGAGTGAGTTGACGCAGGAGAACGAGCTTTTCAGCGCGAATCCTGCTGCGCCAAATGCCAATCAATCAGCAAAACTGAAGGAACTGAACATTGGCGGGGACGGTGATTTGCTCGGACAGAATCATCTGGGTAAGGCGGTGAAACAGGCGATGATCGGCTTTGGCAATTTAGTGGGCGGAATTGGCTTTGTGATCGCGATGGCGGCGATCATCGGCATGTGTATGATGGAGAGCGGGGCGGCGGATAAAATTGTGCGGCGGCTTATGGCGTCGCTGGGTGAGGACCGCGCGGCGTGGGCGATGTTGATTAGCGGCTTTGTATTATCGATTCCAGTGTTTTTTGATACGGTCTTTTTTCTCATCATCCCGCTGGCGCGTGCGCTGGCGTTGCGCACGGGAAAAAACTACACGCTTTACGTCTGCGCCGTGGCCGGTGCGGGAGCCATTACACACACTATTGTGCCGCCTACCCCGGGGCCGTTGACCATTGCGGAGTATCTCGGTCAGCCGGCGGGCAACGCAATCATTGCTGGGCTGTTGGCGGCCATTATCCCGGTAGCCATCGTTATGTGGCTGGCCAAGCGCTTTAATGACAAGTACGACATTCCGCTACGTGAAACCAAGGGGGCATCGTTGGCCGATCTGGAAAAGATCGTGAATAAGGACGAGAAGGATTTGCCGGGCTTTGGTATCTCGCTGATGCCGGTGATCCTACCGGTCGTGTTGATCTCGGCGGTGACGTTCATGGGGTTGGCGGCCAAGTTTGGCGTTACGNTGCCNGCTGGGTTTAAGTCGATCATGGAATTTATCGGCGACAAAAACATCGCCATGTTTATCGCAGCGGTAATCGCCATGTATACTCTGGCGAAGCAGCGCGGTTGGACGCTGAAAAAGTTGGGTGACTCAATGGGGGTTCCACTGGAAACGGCCGGTGTGATTATTTTGATCACCGGTGCCGGTGGCGCGTTCGGCCACATGATTAAGCTCACGGGCATTGCCGATACCATCAAGAGTATCGGGGTGGACGAGGGTAGCTCGGCGATGATGCTATTCATGGCCTGGCTGCTCACAGCGGTGATCCGTGCGGCGCAGGGCTCGGCGACGGTGGCAATGATCACCGGCTCAGGCATCATGGCTGGTATCGTGACCAGCGGCGCGGTGGATTGTCACCCGATCTATTTTTGCCTCGCAATCGGCTTCGGTGCATTTCCGCTATCGTGGATGAACGACAGTGGATTTTGGGTGGTGCAGCGCATGAGCGGGTTTACCGAAAAGGAAACNCTGAAGACTTGGACGGTGATGCTCACGGCCATCGGCGTGGCGGGCATCATTCAGGTGATGGTAATGGCTACCATTCTGCCTTTGAAACCTGATAAACCCAGTGAAGCACCGGCGGAAAAAGCCCGGGTTAGTTCAACTGAAGCGTTGGCTTCGCTGGAAAATCTTCAGATGCCGCTTCGTCCGCAAAAATAACAGTAATTGTAAGAAACCGGTCTTTTCTCCAGTGGTCCTCTTTCATTAGCCACTGCCGAACAAACTCGGCCACTGTTTTGCGTGCGTGTTCGCGAACAAGGTTTACATGGCTGTCAGATGATGCGTGTGAAGTGAGGCGCGGAGTGATACTTTTCATTAGTCCATCCATTTGTTCTTCCTTATTAAAACGAGCCCAGCCGCGTTCNGAGTATTTCTCGATCCCATCAGTGTGGATGGCAACTGGAGTAGTAGGCTGCATCATTGGGCTAATGACAAAACACTGTTGATCTCGCACCTCCAATTTCCACGGATCAGANAGTTTNATATGGTAGCGAAAAGTAGCAGGTACTCGGATTTCAGTAACAGTAGTTCCCAAGCTAATCTTATCCCAGAGGATCGTGCGTTTATTTGTTCGTTTGAAGTGCTTGGTATTCTCCAAGGTCGCAACTTCAAGACGACCTTCGCCCGCATCATTGGCCTCTGGTAGTGATTCAGTAAAGGTATGAGTAATTTTTGACTGTTGAAAATTTTCGGCGATAGTAATGGCTGATTCTTTAATATCAACGATGGCCTCTTGGGTTTTACGCACCGTGTTCTCTGTAATATCCTTTGCTGTTTTGACAGAATAAATGTAGGCGATGGATGCCATGGCCGTGATGCCCANNAGCACAATTGGCCAACGCCACTGGCTAAGCTCAGGACTGGATTTGTGATTAACCTTTGACTGAGTTTCCAGCTCGTTATCCATCATAGGTAACCCTAGCAATTATCTTTCGAAATGGCGAGATTTGTGTAACTGGTGGTAGTTCGTGCCGTCTACTTTAGTATGATCTCGGGCTGGAAACACACCGGTCGAAGGCGCTTGCGGGCGTTTACCTTTGTCGAGCTTTTGGTGGTTATCACCCTTTTGGGAGTGCTAGTTTCAATGATGGCACCGGCAATGGCAAAGGCTCTAACTAAGGCTCAAGAGACGTATTGTATGAACAATCTTCGCAATGTCTCGATAGGCCAAATCCTATATACTCAGGATCATGATGACCATCTTGTGCCTCATGCGATCAACCGCAAACCTTCTCCTAACGCCATCATTCCTAATAGTAAAATGACCATGTGGCCAGATTTGTTGGAGACCTATGTAGGAGATAGGCGGGCATTCCGTTGTCCTTGTATGAAATGTGATCCAGGTCGGGGAATTGGGTTTGGTATGAATTTGGGAGTGGCTGGAGAATTCGTGGNAGAGTCGGAAGTAAAAGCACCCCATGCATCGCGCATACTGAATCCCGCGCTTACCATTTATTTCGCTGATTCAGCCTTTATTACCCCTGAGACAATGCATCGTCCCATGAATGAATGGCAGGAGGATACTTCAAGGCCTCTGGGCTCGTGGACGATTCGTACACCTCACGATCGATTCTGGGATTGGATTCCGACACGCGTAATACCCCGACATGGGGGTAGAGCTAATGTGGGTTTTGTGGATGGGCACGTGGAGTCACGTGAGATCAACCAACTCGGATTTGGCCACCCAGTTGGTCATCCGGAGAATCTTTGGGATCGCTATTAGCCTTCCCATCGTTTGCCTATGATGATCTCTGTGCCTTCTGGCCATTGTTCTAGCGGTTCAAAATTAGCAATTTCTTTCGCGGACTTAAGGCAGTAACGCTGTTTAACCACGGGTTTACTGGTGGCATACAAGATGGCGTGCGAAACAGTTTCCTCAGCCTCCACACAACCGGAAAAGAATCGGCCTGCGTCATCGGGGCTAAGGTAAACATCCTGATAAATGGTTTCGTCGGCAATCTCGCGCACCTGTTCTGCATCACGCGGGCACCATCCCAATCGAGCGATGATGACGCTCATGCCATGCGTGGCCGCGTAGCTGTGCCCGATGCTTTCCAAAAACATTTTGGTGGCCGCGTACCAGCCCTTGGGCGAGACCGGCACGGTTTCATCGAGCGGCCAGGGGCCCTCGAAATTGCGGAACCAATTCACCTGACCGCTGCTGGGTAGCACGAGCCGTTGCACGCCCGCTTCGCGTGCGAGTTCCAGAGCGTGATACAGTCCCGTGATGTTGGGCGGAAATAGATTGTTCACCGGATCGTCCACGTCATCAGGCGTGGCGGCCAAATGAACTAAGACATCAATTCCTTCCATTGACTTGGTGAGCGAATCCAAGTCACAGAGGTCGGCTACGGTGGCATTGGGCAAGTGTGGNGAAGGCGCGCGGTCAAATCCCCGAACGTTATGGCCTCGTTCTAGAAGGCCAATGACTGCCGCTTGCCCAACCCTGCCAGCTGAGCCGGTGACCAACACCGTTTTCTTTTCTATCATTCGTGAAAGAGAGTGTTTCATATTCCGCTGCTGAGGCCAATTTATTTGCCATATTGAAACTCTCTGCCAGAGTATTTCGTATGCGGCACATCATGTTTTTATTGCTGGTAATTTTGGTTCATACAGTTTCAGCCCAGCGCCAAAAGGAATGGCCCGCTGCCATTAAAGGTTCCGAGAAGGTGGTTTACAAAACCATCGGTGAAGTAAAATTACACTTACATATCTTTCATCCCGCAAAACAAAAAAATAATGCGGCAGCTATAGTGTTTTTCTTCGGGGGAGGATGGAAGGGAGGTACTCCGCTTCAGTTTGAGCAGCAGTGCCGTTATTTTGCCAGTCGGGGCATGGTGGCAATTACTGCCGAGTATCGGATTCGCAATCTACACGGCACGTTGGCTACGGCCTGTGTAGAGGATGGCAAGAGTGCCATTCGCTGGATCCGTAGTCATGCAGCGAAACTCGGAGTAAATCCGGATCGGATTGCCGCCGGCGGTGGTTCGGCAGGGGGACATGTGGCTGCCTGTACAGGTGTGGTGAAGGGGTTTGAGGCAAAGGTAGAGAAAACAAAAATCAGTTCGGTACCTAATGCAATGATTCTATACAATCCAGCTTGTGTGTTGGCTCCGATCCCCAGTCATAAAGATTACTTAAATGAAGCGAATATTGCCGGCTTGCGCGAACGAATGGGAGTGGCGCTTGAGAGGCTTTCGCCCTGGCACAATGTAGAAAAAGGCGCTCCGCCATCGCTGGTNTTGCACGGCGAGTCGGATTCCACCGTACCCTTTTGGACTTCCAAAGTATTTGTGGAAAAAATGCAAAAGATGAGCAACCAAGCCGAGCTGGCTGCTTACCCCNGGGAAGGTCACGGGTTCTTTAATTTTGGCCGTAAAGAAAACAAAATGTTTGTAGCCACCCTGAGGCGTACCGATGAATTTTTAGCCAAGCTCGGTTGGTTGAAGGGTAAGCCGACAATTGATCGGTTTATTGCCTCGTTGCCCAAGGGCCGGTGATAGCCAGGGTAAAGCCGGCATGTTGGATGTTAACGAATAGCGTTGTGCCGTCGGGAGAAAAACAGGCCCCGGCAAATTCACTGTTGCTTTTAGCATTGCGTGCGAGTTTGAAGAATTTTCCTTCAGGCGTGATACCTATGAGAAACTGTTCGGCGCCGCCATCCTCGCATAGGATAAGGTCTCCCCACGGGGCGACGGTGAGGTTGTCGCAATTGTCACACAGTGCCTCGTCGTTTGGTTCAGCAAACAGTTCCAGTGTGTCACCGGTAAGCCGCCAAACTTGCCCGTCCTTTTTCTTACCACCGTTGGTGCAGGCAAAATAAATTGAGTCGCGCGAATACCATATGCCTTCACCGCGGGCGAATTGTGCCGCCCCTTTATTGAAGCCACGTTGGCGCAGGTCGTCCTTCGGTGATTCCACATCATCCATATCCAGCCACTGCACGGGCAGCTTTACGCCCACCTCTACGCTTTGTTTTTCCCAGTTACGCGTATCCAGAGACGGCAAGCCAGCCACGGCCAGTGCCTGAAGTTTCCCGCCTTTTGCGAGTTGTCCTTTTNCTTTGGGAATGAACCGGTAAATCAAGCCATCACCGCGATCTTCCGTCTCATAAACAATACCGGTTTTGGGATCAACCGCCACTGCCTCGTGATTGAACCGGCCCATTGCCTTAAGCGGCACTGCCTTGGTCAGTGTGGGTTCAGCAGTGACGGGTACTTCAAAATTATAGCCATGATCCTGCGCCAATGTTTTGCTGGTTCGGTCGGTGCTTTCTTCACAAGTGATCCAGCTGCCCCAAGGGGTCAGACCGCCTGCGCAATTTCTAAGAGTGCCGGTGAGGCTGAGAAACTGACGGACTACCTTATGGCTTTTGGTGTCGTACACCATGGTGCTGGTCCCCCCGAGGCAGGCTACCGTTGAGCCTTCTTTCAATTTTGTATCAGCATCATACATTTTGGCACGAATAGTATCGGTCAGCAGCGCGTTTTGTTTACCGAACGCTCCGAGGGAAGGATTCACGGCGGGATTGATCTCATGATTNCGAATGAGAATCGTCGTGCCGTTTGGTCCGGGGAAAGCTGCCATGCCATCGGGCTTGCCGGGGAGGATAAGTCCGTCATCCATCTTCTCGCCCGCCTTGGAAATGATTTTGTAGGAAAANCCCTTGGGCAGTTCCAATACCTTGGCTTTATCCGGCAACAAAGGCCCATAACCTTCAGTGCGTAGAGAATCCTTTTTTTCCAAGCGCGCACTCAGCGTTTGCAACCCGCCAAAGCCTATTGCAATGACGGTAGAATTTCTCAGAAATTGTCGGCGGGTATCCATGATATGGTTATTTCAGTACTGGATCTTTTATTTTTTTCATTCGGGCTAGGATCATGCCGTGCAGCTCCTTCACCACAGTTGCATTTTTCTTTTCTGCAATTACATTGCGCGATTCGGCGGGGTCATTCTTCAGGTCAAATAACTCATCACGTTCCGGGTTCAGGAAATCGCGCACCAGCTTCCAGTTTGTTGTGCGGATCATACGCATGTGCGTCTTACTCTGGTGATGGGTGCTGTATTCGCCGTAGCACACGTCCGGCCAACTGGTTTTTTCGCCGAGTAACGTCCCACTNATGTCACGTCCACGAATGATCTCACCCTTGGGTGCTGCTACGTCTGCTAACTTCAGCAACGTGGGATACCAGTCAAGGTTACTTACCGGTAGGTCCAGCACTGTTCCCGGTGCAACGTGGCCGGGCCAGCGTACGGCGGTGGGCACGAAGATGGAGTTGTCGTACATATTCGGCCGTTGATTACGCGGGATGTTTTTGTTGGTGACGGCCGGTGGCGGCTTTAGCACCCAATGACCATTGCCTTTGTGCCAAATGCCGTTGTGACCCATGCTGTAGCCGTGGTCGCTGGTGAAAACCACAATGGTATTGTCAGCCAACTTTAACTTATCCAGCAGTTTCAACACCCGGCCCACGTTACGGTCCACCCCCTTCACGCTGCCAAGATATTCGCGCGTCATCCGTTTTACGCGTGCTACATCAAGGTTCGGGTAATCGGGATTGGGAATCTGCGGGTCCAGATTCTCGAAGGGCTTACGGTCACTCTCCGGCTGGGGCAGCCATGCGGTGTGCGGGGCACGGTAGTGGAGGCATAAAAGAAATGTTTTCTTCTGGTTGCGTTCAATAAACTTCAGGGCGTCATCAGTGAGAATGTCATAGGTGTAGCCATCAACTTTTTTATTGGTTCCCTCTACTTCCAGAGTGGGGTTGGTGACTTTATTACCGCCGGTGCGAAAACCCATGAAATAATCGAAACCCGTTTTGGTCGGGTGAAACTTGTCCGGCACGCCGAGGTGCCACTTGCCCACCAGTCCGGTGTGATACCCCGCTGCCTGCATGGCTTCGGTCCAAGTCACCGTCTTGGGTGGCAGCCCCAGCTGTGGCTCATTACGTGGATGAATCCAGTCAGTGATCCCCAGTTCGCTGCCGTACCGGCTGGTCATCAGGCTGGTGCGCGAGGGACTGCAAACCGGCGTTACCACATACGCTTTTTTGAGATACATCCCCTGCTTGAAAAGCTTGTCCAGATNNGGCGTATCCGCATTCGGATGCCCTGAAACCCCNAACGCCCACGGTGCCTGATCATCGGTGAGGATGAATAACACATTCGGTCGCTGCTCCTTGGCGGTGGCCAATGAGTAGAGAAAGGCGACTAATACCAGAGCAACCCGGGAGAAAATCTGCATCTCTGATGCTAGTCACCACACGATGCTTCGCCAAGCGGTTTTGTTTCTTAAACCACCCATTCGCCACACTCATCACTCTTTTAACTCATCCAGTTCGGCCTTGGTACCCTTGGTATATGGATGGTTCGGGCCCAGTNTNTTGAGGNAAATCGCATAGGCTTTCTCCCAATANTCCTTGGCCTTGGCCAGATCCTTNTTGGNTTTGTAGACANNAGCCATGTTGTNGTAGCNGNTGGCCACANAAGGATGCTCNGGCCCCAGTTNTTTGAGATCAATCGCCAGTGNTTTCTGNNAATNNTCNANNNCCTTNTCGTACTCGCCNTTNTTANNGTGCACCGCCCCGATGTTGTGGTAGCTGCCGGCCACAGAAGGATGCTCCGGCCCCAGTTTTTTGAGTTCGATGGCTAAGCATTTCTGGTAATGCTCCAGTGCCTCGTCGTACTCGCCCTTGTTATGGTGCACCTCCCCGATGTTGTTGTAGCTGGTGG
>PBEJ01000010.1 GCA_002719595.1 Verrucomicrobiales bacterium | reverse complement strand
TGTTTGATCGCCTCTTGTTCTAATTTACCCGTCTCAAATACGCCTCGACCCAAACGCGCTTGCTCTCCTTCATGAGCAAGGGATTCCACAACCCCATCATTCACCTCAGCAATCAGTAACTTTACCGAATTGCTACCCACATCAATAATCGCCCGTCGGTTTTGGGTTTGGTATTTGCCTGAGTTATTCATAAGATTTGCCGCGCGTGCTGGCTTACCTCTTCATCCAGAATCTATTTGAGCCCGATAAGCAACTATTTTTCGGATGTGTTGTTGTTACGGTCGTAATTTCCATTGTTTTACACGAGCTTGCCCATGGCTGGGCAGCCATCTGGCAGGGCGACGACACGCCGCGAGTAATGGGCCACATGACTCCTGATCCATTGGTCCATATGGGCGGCTTTTCACTGCTAATGCTTGTACTGGTTGGATTAGCATTTGGCGCCATGCCCGTTAACCCACGGAACTTTCGGAGTAAATATGGCGATGCACTCGTATCAGCTGCAGGTCCAGCGATGAACTTCCTACTCGCATTTATTGCCCAATCGGTACTAGCCATTTGGTTAAGCACTCAAGGTGTTGCAAACGAGGGGCCCGGATTGAACGGTCAATCCTTACTTCTCGTATTTGCCTATATTAACATTGCCCTGGGCCTCTTCAACCTACTTCCTGTCCCACCATTGGATGGATCCTCCATTCTCGGGAATTTCGTTCCATCCTACAAACGCTGGATGGACTCCCTTGGAAACCCCATGTTTATTTTCTTTATTCTTTTCATCGTTTTAATGAACGCACCTCCTCAATACACACCATTTGGAATTGCATTAACCTTTGGCGCAATATTCACGGCATTTTTTGGACCTGAAGCACTTCAAGCTTATATTAAATTGATCGAAATCACGTTATAATCAGGCAACGACTTGCGTCGATAAAACTCTGCAGGCATAATGCGCGTCCCCATGAGTAAAGAACCCATTCGTGTTGCTGTAACCGGTGCCGCCGGCCAAATCGGCTATGCCCTACTTTTTCGGATTGCCTCGGGCCAAATGTTTGGCCCGGACCAACCTGTAGCATTAAACCTTATCGAAATTGAACCGGGCATGGCAGCGCTTGAGGGCGTATGTATGGAGCTGGATGACTGTGCCTTTCCGCTCCTGACAGATATCGTCGCTACGGCTGACTTGAACACCGGTTTTAATGGTGCAAACTGGTCTCTGCTCGTGGGAAGTGTTCCCCGTAAAGACGGAATGGAACGAGGAGATTTACTGGGCATAAACGGCAAAATATTCACCGGACAAGGNCAGGCCATCAATAATAACGCCGCCAACGACGTGCGTGTNNTGGTAGTTGGAAANCCCTGTAATACNAACTGCCTGATCGCNATGAATAACGCACCNGACGTGCCAGATNANCGATTCTTTGCCATGACACGCCTAGATGAAAACCGCGCCAAAACACAACTCGCCCAAAAGGCCAGTNTGCCCGTCAGCAGCGTTTCCAACCTCTGTATATGGGGCAACCATTCGGCCACCCAATACCCAGATTTCACCAACGCCAAAATTAATGGTGCCACCGCTACTGATACCATTACCGATCGAGAATGGCTTGAGGGCGAATTCATCAGCACCGTCCAAAAGCGCGGCGCGGCCATCATTAAAGCACGAGGTCTCTCCAGCGCCGCCAGCGCTGCCAACGCCATTGTAGATAGCGTCCGCTCAGTGACCGAGCCCACCGATGAAGGCGACTGGCACAGTCTGTGCATTTGCTCTGATGGCAGCTACGGCGTGGAAGAAGGNCTCATCTCNTCCTTCCCCATGCGAAACACTGGCGAAGNGTTGAGTATCGTGCAGNACATCCCTATTGATGACTTCAGCCAAGGGAAGATTAATGCTACGGTGAATGAGCTCAAAGAAGAGAAAACTTTAGTGTCCNATTTAATACCCAGCTAGCAACCATGTCGGAACTGGCCAGCTACATCGATCACACTCTGCTCAAGCCGGATGCCACTCGGGAGCAAATTGAGCAATTATGCACCGAAGCGGCGGAACATCAGTTTACCAGCGTATGTGTCAATGGCAGCCGAGTAGAGTTAGCGTATTCCCTATTGGAAGAGAGCGATGTACAAGTTTGCACCGTAGTGGGCTTTCCGTTGGGTGCAATGGATGCTGATGCCAAACGATACGAAACAGAAGCTGCGGTCGATGCNGGCGCCAATGAAATTGACATGGTAATGAACATCGGACGCTTTAAAGATGGGGAACATGACTATATCGTGCGTGAGATTCGCGATGTGGTGGAAGCTGCTGATGATCGTGTCGTAAAAGTAATCCTCGAAACCTGCCTGCTTACCAACGATCAAATTGAAAAGGCCTGCAAACTCGTGGTGCAGGCACANGCGCATTTTGTCAAAACCTCCACAGGCTTCGGAAATGCTGGAGCCACACTGGAACACGTCAGACTCATGCGTGAAACTGTTGGGCAATTTGCGGGAGTGAAAGCCGCTGGTGGCGTACGCAACTCCGAGGATGCTCGCGCCATGATCCAAGCCGGAGCTACTCGAATAGGCACCTCAAATGGAATAGCAATTGTATCCGGTGATTCTGCTAATGGCAGTTATTAGAAGCTCTTCCAGTTTACTGCGGTATTGAGTTAAGGTAGTTTTTATATTAGCATTTTACTCTGACTCGGCGCTCGAATGGACCTNAAATTTCCATGCCCAACGTGTAAAACCCCGCTGACTGTGGATGATACTGCCGCAGGACAAGTATTTGCCTGCCCTGCTTGCCAAGCCGAAGTCAGAGTTCCCGCGAGCCAGCCGACACAAATAGGCAACACTCCAGCTCCCCAAGCCTCAGGCGGATCAGGNGTAGCACCTCCCCCTGCTAGTAAGTCTCATGNCATGCCACCACCTTCGGGAAGCAGTAAATCATCTGCCTCCCCGCCGCCGCCATCTTCAGTAAGTTCTAGCCCTCCGCCTCCGTCATCCGAACANTCNAATTTAGCNCCGGAAGATGCCGTTTTNGATGAACCTGAAGCGGGCAGNTACTCCTCNGGCTTCCTGGCTCGCATCATTGATCAAAAAATGGCGCAACTTCGAACAACCACCAACAGCTTTTTTTTGGGGATCAGCTCACAAAGGTTTAAACTCGTAGGGGACATTTGCCTCTTAGTTGTCGCCGTACTATGGCTAGGAACAAGCGCATGGGATGAGCTTAAGGCTGAGGAAGAGGGTGGTGAAGGTGACGCTGTAGAGATGGCAGAAGCAGCGGAGGAAGATGCTGAGGAAGCCGAAAAAGATGCCACCAATGCAGCCATATTTTCCAAAACTATAAAACCTCTTTTAAAAGAACGNTGCTATAGTTGCCATTCTGGAGAAGAAGCCGATGGAGACCTCGACCTGAGTACGCTGGAAGATAATTCTGAGACGGGAATAAACGGTCTTTTAAGTTCAGTCCAAAAAAATGAACCCAACAATAGTGAACTATTTAAGCGAGTTGATGATAATAGTATGCCAAAAGGGCAGAATGCCAAAAAACTTAACGACGATGAAAAAAAAGCATTTCGTGATTGGATTAACGGGGGAGCCAACATGCCAAAAGCANCTATTGACTCAGAAAAGATTGTGTCCCTCGTAACAATGCTTTTCAAGGGTGTCCTACCCATCGCCTTTATATTAATTCTGCATTATTTAACTGGGGTTCTATTTAATTCGGGTGATGCATTGATCAAGTCTACCCCAAGCAGGCTTTCAGCCAGTGGACTCCTAAAAGCAATGGCCCTGGTCATGNTACTAGCAGGTTTTGCAGCAGGCACAGCTGGCATTGTCTACGGAATTATTGATGCTACAAAAGGGTTCAGTGATAATTGGCTTAAGGTGCTAAGCAAAATAGGCGGAGGCGTGTTGGTTTACCTCTTCTGTGCTTCACTGGCACGACTTTGGTTAAAGCCTGCACAACTTAACATAAANATTGGCGCTGGAAATACAGCCGGTGATGAAGCGCTTGGAATTATGGCACTCTTCTCCAAAACAATGCTTAAAGTGGCACCGATTATCTATGGCATGGCCTTAATATTTTGCCTGCTCTTTGCGTTCATGGAACTAGTAGCCAAAAATGACATCCCTATTATTTCAGACACGCCTGCAGTAACAGAAACGACCACCAAGGAAGGTATTTTTGAATCAATGGCTAACCTAAGCAAAGAAACGCTTGCCGATGTCGTGACTTACTTCAAAGACTCACCACTAGAAGTAGCAGCTAAATATTTAGATAAAGGATCAGTCCTAATGATGGCCATCAAAATTCCGGTCTACCTCTTTATATACTTCCTTTTCAGCTACGTTATGGTGGAAGCCTTACGGGCCCTCTTCTCTCTTCCTGGTCGGCGAAACAGTTAAGCAACCATCTCTTCCTGAGGCGGGGCAAAAGCAGTCAAGTCAATCCCCTGCACTGCAGCTTTGTATTCCTCAAAACTTGGCGTCCTGCCCAGAATCGCCGACAGCACCACGACCGGGGTAGAAGCAAGCAAAGATTCCCCTTTTTTCCGATCAGAATCCTCCACAACACGACCCTGAAAAAGACGAGTTGAAGTGGCCATAACTGTGTCGCCTTTTTCCGCTTTTTCCTGATTACCCATGCATAGATTACAACCGGGTCGTTCAAGATACATCATATTTTCATACTCTAATCGCGCAGCACCCTTGGGGGCGTCATCGTCAAACTCAAAACCAGAGTACTCCTGCAAAATATCCCAATCACCCTCTTCCTTAAGCTCGTCTATAATATTATAGGTGGGCGCAGCCACTACCAAGGGCGCATTGAACTCAACGTGGCCCTGATCCTTTTCTAAATTCTTTAACATTTGGGAGAGGATCTTTAAGTCTCCCTTGTGAACCATACACGAACCCACAAACCCAAGATCCACGGGTTTCTCTCCCTTATAATAAGAAAGCGCACGGATTGCGTCATGCGTGTAACGCTTAGAAACATCTTCATTATGAACATCCGGATCGGCTATCATCGGCTCAACCACCTGATCGAGATCCACGACAAATTCCGCATAATAATTGGCATCCGCATCCGGAGTAAGAGCAGGCTTTTCACCGGACCGGATTTCAGAAATCCGTTTGGTCGCGCTATTGACTAACCCTTGAAGTACCTGTTTCTCATTATCCATCCCCTTTTCAATCATAATCTCAATCCGACGCTTGGCGATTTCCAATGACTCTATCAACGTATCGTCCTGAGAAATGCAAATGGAAGCCTTTGCCTTCATTTCCGCGGTCCAGTCGGTGAAAGTAAACGCCTGATCCGAAGGTAAAGTTCCAATGTGCACTTCAATCACCCGACCCTGAAATACATTTTCACCACCGAATTTGTCGAGCATCTGATCCTGTGTAGCATGCACTACATCACGAAAATCGACGTACGATTTAAGCTCACCCTTAAACGTAACTTTTACAGATTCAGGAATCGGCATCGATGCTTCACCGGTGGCTAAAGCCAACGCAACTGTTCCAGAGTCCGCACCAAAAGCCACNCCTTTGGACATGCGAGTNTGCGAATCACCNCCAATGATGATCGCCCATTCATCAACNGTGAGGTCATTCAGNACNTTGTGAATGACATCNGTCATAGCGTGATATTCTCCCTCAGGATCTCTTCCNGTAATTAGCCCAAATTCGCTCATNAACTTCATGAGCCTGGGNATATTAGCCTGTGCTTTTTTNTCCCAAACCGATGCGGTATGGCACCCGGATTGATATGCAGCATCCACGATNGGNGAAATCACNGTTGCCGCCATNGCCTCCAGCTCTTGNGATGTCATTANCCCTGTTGTGTCCTGNGAGCCGACNATATTCACCTCTACTCTAATATCTGACCCAGCATGCAACACAACNCCATCGGCTACCCCAACAGCGTTACGGTTAAAAATCTTTTCCACCGCAGTAAGNCCNCACCCTTCATGAGAAATNTCTTTGGAAGGTGCAAACACNGGCTTTAATTCCACTCCNAGTGCCTTNGCAGCAAAACTTTGAAGTTTCTTTCCAAAGACTACTGCATAGGAGCCNCCAGCCTTNATGAACTCCATTTTTTGCGGCGTAAGTGCCCTAGAAATATCAATCAACTCCCGGTCGCCATGGTATAATTTTTTATCCTTGGTGTTGATAGTAAGCACNGTTCCCGTATCTACAGAGTANACATGCTCCAACTCCGGATCCCCATTNTCATCCATCACGGTATTACCCTCAGAATCCTTTTTCTTTTTCCAGTTCTTTAAATCNATACCNATGCCGCCAGTAACGCTTACGGTAGTCAGAAAAATTGGCGAAATACCGTTGGTGCCGGCCACAATGGGAAAAATNTTAACAAACGGCACATATTNACTCGCAGGCTTTCCAGTCCAAAGCGCGACGTTATTCACTCCGGACATTCGGGAGGAACCCACACCCATTGTCCCCTTTTCTGCAACCAACATAACACTCTTATCGGGGTGCTCCTTCTGCAGCTCTTTAATTTCGCNTTGCGCGGCCTCTGAAATCAAAGATTGACCATGCAACTCCCGATCAGATCGAGAATGCGCCTGATTACCGGGCGAAAGTAAATCTGTAGAAATATCCCCTACCCCGGCAACATACGTAACTACCTCAATCTTTTCGGCCACGTCCGGCAGTTTCGTAAAAAACTCAGCAGCCGCATAACTTTCAAGAATTTCCTTTGCAATTGCGTTCCCCTTCTTAAACGCCACATCCAACCGCTCAGTATCAGCATCATACAGGAACACCTGCGTCTTCAGTACTGCCGCCGCTTGCCTAGCAATCGCAGCGTCCTCACCCAAAGCAAGATTCAACAGCACCTCTATAGAGGGACCGCCTTTCATGTGAGATAACAATTCAAAGGCCAGCGATTGTGGAATTTCATCAACCTCTACACCACCGAGAATGATCTCTTCCAGAAAACTCGCCTTTTCATTTGCAGCACTCGTTGTTCCAGGCAGTGTATTATATATGAAATAATGAAGAGAATCCTCCCTGCACTGATTATCAACATCCCTGATTTGTGAAATTATTTCGGCAGTTAATACATCACTATCAATTGGCTTTGGATTTAAACCTTGAGTTTTTCTTTGGTCAATTTCCTGAATATATTCTGAATATTTACTCATGCTAAATCAGTTACCAAATTTTACCGGAGAAAGAATTAAACCGGACATTACAGCAGAAACCTAAACCCAGTAATGAATTAAATAGTCTAAGTGCACTCATCCAGAACAACAAAAATGCGGGAGAAAGGCCGTTTGTGTCAAGGGGAGCTACTCTTTTAAAATGGCGTTTTATCAAAAATACCTTTTCAACTCACAAAAAAAGAGGCCCGCAGGCCTCCATAGCGATTCACACCTCACGTACTTTAGTTCAGCTTTGCGAGTGTTTCTTTGATTGCATCAAAGTTTGGTAAATCCTTGGGTGTTTCAGTTTGCTCAGCATATTGCACGGTGCCTTCTTTATCCACCACAAAAGCTGCTCTTGCACTGACGCTCCCAACTCCAATCAGATCATCAAGCAAAACACCATAATCTCTGGCTGTTTGCTTATTTAAATCACTGGCCAAAGTAATGCCTATATTCTCTTTTTCAGCCCACTGTCCTTGAGCAAAAGGGCTATCCACACTGATCGCGATCACATCGGCATTTAAATCATTGTAGGCAGATAAACCAGAACTCACATCACATAATTCCTGTGTGCAAACACCTGTGAATGCAAGAGGGACAAATAAAATTACAGTGTTTTTCTGCCCATTATTGTCACTAAGACTTACATTACTGAGACCGAAATTATCCTTTTCGCCTGAACCATTAATGGATTTAAGAGAAAAACCGGGAGCTTTAGAACCTACTTCAATTGACATAGTGTTTTGCTTATTTATTGGGTTGAACGCGCGTTATAATGATGTGCCAGTTGGCTGTCAAACAGCAAAAAATACGCGAAGATAATACCGGGTTCTCACTTTACCACGGGGGTTTTTTGGTCTATGTTAAGAAAACGATCTGTAGGAGGAAAAGATCCATGCATAAGAAAATCAATAGATCTGGCTTTACCCTGATTGAATTGCTCGTTGTCATCGCCATTATCGGCATATTAATGGGTTTACTGCTCCCTGTTTTAGCCAAGGGAAAACACAAAGCACGTAAAGTTAAAAGCAAGAGCAACCAGGGCCAAATCGCAATTGGCTATACAAGCTATCTAAGTGATAACGAAGGATGGTTTCCTGTCGTTCAAGGACCTGCNGGAGTGGGAGGAAACACNGGAACAGCNATGGGCGAAAAGGGGCCATTACCTAAAATTGTCGCACAACTGTACGGAGCCAGTGTCCCCAAGGAAGAACGCCCGCTAAATGACCATGTTGGCAGCACTGAAGTATTCCATGATCCCAGTGATATTGGAGGAGGAGCCTATAACGTGCAAAGNTGTTGGGAATCATTTGGCAACAGTTATCAGCCACAAGTCGCTGATGACATGTTCCGGGTCAAACGAGTNCTCGGTGAGAAAACCGAAAAAGAGGGNAGCTATGAAGCTGATTCAATGCATGAGTCAGATATGATTCGTACGGACAATAAAATTATTCAAGGTGATTGGAATTGGCCGTATGACCGTGAAGATACCTGGCATGGCGCTGAAGGGGAAGCTAGGCACATCATGCTTTACGGAGATATGCACGTTGAAGAATTTGTNTTTCCNCCCACCGAGCAAATGCTTCAGTGGATAGCCCCACCACCTCACGCAAACATGGTTGCNCCTGACCCCAATTATACTTGGTGGTAATTAGAAATTTGAGCAAAAAGCNAACACCTCANTCTCTGANTNAAGGNCGAATTTGCNGCTGAATTACAAATCGATCCATTTCCGTTCTCGCGTAGATCGAAGCCCCGCTTCTGCTAATTCAACCCCCTTTGCGCCTGATCGCAAATTGTACGGAAAAGGCTCATTGAGCGCCACGTGGCGGAGAAAAAGTTCCCACTGTGCTTTGAAGGCATTATCGTAAACAACGTCATCAGGCACTTCAGCCCAACCATCATAAAAATTAATGGGCTGTTTAATGTCTGGNTTCCAAACCGGCTTGGGCGTTTCNTCCAGCGTTTGAATTTTACAACCTCTCAAGTTGACTACAGCAGATCCTCTCGTTCCATCCACCTGCATCACAAAAAGATCATCCCGGCGTACNCGNACCGTCCANGAACTATTAAATTGGCAGAGAATACCGTTTTCAAGCTGCATTGTTGCGTAACAAGAATCATCTGCCGTACACTTATATTTTTGNCCCTGCTCATTAACTCGCTCNGCAACATGAGTANCCGCAAAACAGGAAATGCTNTTAATGGGNNCAAAAACACNATCAACTAAGTANCGCCAATGACAAAGCATATCNACCATGATACCACCNCCATCCTCNTGTCGNTAATTCCAACTCGGACGCTGCGCCGGACGATTTTCTTCATGCCCAGTGAACACCCAATACCCGAATTCTCCACGAACCGAGAGAATCTCCCCAAAGAAACCCTGCTCGATCAAAGCTTTAAGCTTAATAATACCCGGCAACCATAGCTTATCCTGCACAACCCCGTTTTTTACTTGGGCATCTTCACAAACCTTTGCCAATCTGAGTGCATCCTTAAAGGTTATGGCAGTTGGCTTCTCACAATACACGGATTTGCCTGCCGCGGCAGCCATCTCGACAAAACGAGCCCGGTGTAAGGTAGAGCTGGCATCGAAAAAAATCTGATTATTTGAATCAGCCAAAGCCGCATCCAAATTTGTTGTCCACTGCTTAACCCCAGTGCGTTCAGCCAAAGCCTTTAACTTAATCTCGTTTCTCCCTGTAAGGATCGGATTAACTGTAATAACCTCTTCTCCAGATACTCGAACCCCACCCTGCTCAACAATGGCAAGAATAGAGCGAATCAGGTGCTGGTTAGTTCCCATGCGCCCAGTGACGCCGTTCATAATGATCCCAAGTTTGTGTTCTTTCACTTTTTAAGTGTAATTTAAATAAGAATGTTTAATGGATTCCAAAAATTTATCAGTCGACTGCTTCCACCAGCGGTCAGAAAAAATCTCTACTTCGATCATACCCTTAAATCCAGCTGCTTCTACCAATCCACGGATGCGCTGGAGCTCAATACAACCTTCCCCCATTAACCCTCGGTCATTAAGTAAATCAGTAGTTGGAGTCAGCCAATCACAAACGTGATAAGCGAACAATCGATTCGCTTTAGCAGCACGGATAGTTTCCGCTTCTAGAGCAGGATCCCACCAAAGATGATAAACATCATAGGTTATACCTACCAATGGATGGTTTAATTCATCACAAATGTCATTAGCAGAAGCCAGAGTGTTTATTGCTGATCGGTCATTAGCATACATAGGATGCAGAGGCTCAATGGCCAACTTGATACCGAGCGATTCTGCCAAGGGCAAATTTGCAGCAATACCACTAATTATCTGTTTACGGGACTCAACTAGAGATTGCCCAGGGTCAGCTCCACAAACCAAAACAACAAGTGGTGCTCCCAAGGCAGCCGCTTGCTCAATTGCCCGCCTATTATCATCAATCGCCTCTGCGCGCGCTGCTTCTTTAATTGCCGGGTAGAAACCTCCCCGACAGAGTGATACAATTTTTAGTCCAGCAGATCGAATTCGATCACCCACCTTATCTGGATTATGCCCTTCTAGCCATTGACGCCAAACTGTAATACCTGAAACACCAGCCTCTTTATAACAGTCGATTGCTTCCTCTATTTCCCATCCTTTGGTAGTGATAGTGTGAACACACAATCGCGAGTAATCAGTAAGTGGCTCAACTGTCATAAGAACGTGCTCGATCCTTAATTTCGTAATATTTTATCATACTGGTTGAATAGTCAGGATATTGCGCCCGAAAAAGGGAATCGATCAGCTATGGATTTTAAAATATTCAGGTCGCTATCTGGACGCTTAGGCGATTGCGGATGTGTGTGATCACAATCGATGTGTCCCCGCAGTTTGAGAAACATCGCTGCCGAATGTTTGTAAGCAGGAACGGGAGAGCGGAAGGTAAGAAATCCCAAATACTGCAGCCAGTCGTTTAACTCATAAAAGGCCGGATCCCCTGACGCCCAAGCCGCATCGCGCCTAGCAAACACATCTGGAGCAAAGGTACTGAGGCCGAGCAGATAATCGCTACCGTATATAACCATATCGATAGCGAGATCATTTCCAGTAAACACATGAAAATCTGGCCGCAGTTCGTCACGCAGCAAAAGTCGCTCCCATTCCAATTCACGTTGGAGCGAGGAATGTTTCGCCCCAATCAACCGGTCAATACCCAGCAATCCGCGATAAACGTCCATCGAGTAGATTTTACCGAACGGTGCAAAGACATCGCTCAACTCAAAACCAATAATGGCATTTGCATTTTCAGCGAGCTTCGCGTAACTGGCAACAATAGCTTCATCCGGTTGCTCTGTGAGGCCAAACGATTGAAAGATTACCGGCGTCCCACCATGGCTTTGGACCATCTCCATTTGGCGAAGATATTCGCTATCATTGAATGCCGCTCCTGGTTGATCACCGACAAATGCGCCGGCCACAAAATCGTCGGTCTCCGCCTGCGTTAGCTCCAATGCACGGCGGCGAATGGAATCATCAATAAGATTACCGAAGCCGGTATCCATATTCACCGCCGGCGCCAATCCGGCTAACACAGTGCGCTGTACATGCGCAGAAAATCCGGGCCAATCGGGATCCCCGTTTTCCTGAAACGGGAGTAGGATCGCAGAGATGCCACGAATCTTCCGTCGCGGCCGAATCATCGAAACTGGATCGATCAAGCTATCGGCCACAGCATTTTTTGTATTTCTTACCACTACCGCAAGGGCATGGATCATTTCGACCGACCTTGGGACCAACCCGATCTGGTCTTCGTCTAACCTCATTACTAACCTCAGCATTGGCCTCGCTCACCATGTCACCAGCCGTTGCAATTGACGGATCAAAACCAAAAGCACTGGCCATAGCGTGACTTGCCTGTGTTGGAAGGTTACTGATCAGTTTTTTTACAGATTCAAGACTTGAAGCAGTCATAAAAAGACTACGACATATCTGATCTTTAATATTACGCATCAACTCCTGAAACATGTCACGAGCCTCAGTCTTGTACTCGACCAGAGGGTCCTTTTGCCCGTAAGAACGCAAGTGCACCGATTGGCGCAAACCATCCATCGCATATAAATGTTCACGCCACATGCGATCTATGGAAGTTAGAATGGTATAACGTTCTTGGCTGGCCAAAGTCTCCTCATCATTTTCAGAATCTACCTTAATGTCATAAATATCTTGGACTGCCCCAATCACAGCCTGACACAAAGCGAACTGTTGTTTACTTAAACCGTCATAAACACTGCCCTCTTGTGGATCATTGGAGGCTTTTTCCGCAGCTGACTTCAAATCTTGCTCACTTAAGCCAACCGGGAAAGTTTGGTTTACCCACTCAGATAAACCACGGTAATCCAATCCTAATTCAGGGTCTAAATCTTCCTGTATATAATCAAGCACGCGGTCAATGACCACTTCCTCAACGATATCAAACATACGATCGCGAACATCTTCTCCACGAATAATTTCATTACGAAATCCGTACAGCTGCTCACGCTGTTTATTCATAACATCATCGTATTCAAGAGTCCGGCGCCTCATTTGATAATGATGTTGCTCCACTCGTTTCTGGGCTGTCTCAATTGAACGGTTCAGCCAGGGATGGGCAATTTCCTCATCATCCTGCATTCCCACTTTTTGCAACATTGAAGTCATTTTTTCACTATTGCTGTAAAGACGCATGAGATTATCCTCCAAACTAAGGAAAAAATGAGAGCTTCCATTATCCCCTTGCCGAGCACAACGTCCACGCAGCTGCCGGTCAATCCGTCTCGATTCATGACGCTCTGTTCCGAGGACATGTAGACCTCCTAAATCTCCAATGCCTTCAGCCAACTTGATATCCGTACCTCTACCCGCCATGTTCGTGGCAATGGTAACAGTCCCACGCTGACCTGCCCGAGCAACAATTTCAGCCTCCTGCTGGTGATGTTTTGCATTTAGCACGCTATGCTGAATATGCGCCTTATGCAGTAATCTAGAGAGCATTTCACTTGTTTCCACCGCTACTGTTCCAACAAGAATTGGACGTCCACGACCATGAACTTCCCTGACCTCATTAACTACCGCCTTGTATTTTTCCTTTTCAGTGAGGTAAATGGAATCATCCTTATCATCCCTTAAACATGGCCGGTTGGATGGGATAATGAGAACACCAAGCTTGTATATATCAAAGAATTCGGCCTGCTCGGTCTCGGCTGTACCCGTCATTCCCGCAAGCTTCGTATAGAGGCGAAAATAATTTTGAATAGTAATAGTGGCGTAAGTTTGAGTTTCCTCCTCGATATTAACGCTTTCCTTGGCCTCAACAGCCTGGTGCAGCCCATCACTCCACCGCCGCCCTTCCATCGGTCGACCAGTATTTTCATCAACAATCACAACCTTATTTTCTCGCACGATGTACTGCGTATCTCTCACATAAAGACAATAAGCCTTAACCAGCTGAGAAGTTACATGAATCCGTTCGGCCTTGGCTTCTGCATTTTGCTGCACTCGCTGCTTCTCAGCCAATCGTTCCGACGATGTGAGCTTTTCATTTGCATCAATCTCATGATGTGCCGTCACAATATCAGGCATCATAAAGGCATCCGCATCGTTAGGATTGAGAAATGACCGCCCTTTTTCAGTAAGATCCGCATCATGGCCTTTCTCATCAATGGCAAAAAAGAGGTATTCCTTTTGCGCGTACAGCTCCTTTTTCGTCTGGTCTTTGTGCAATTCCATCTCTGATTTTTCCAATCTGCGCCGATTGGCAGGATCAACCTTCGCCTCTAAAAGCCCAGGATGCTTGGGCTGACCTTGCTGCACTCGATAAAGCAAAAGACCAATTTGGTGTTCAATATCCGGATCCTCTTTATCTCCCAACTTAGCCGATAACTCTTTCACCTCAGCGAGGTACTTTTCACACAAACGCTTTTGCTGACGAACCAAGTCCTGAATACGCGGTTTGAGCTCGCCGTATAGGCGCTGGTCCTGTTTAACCATAGCCGGGCCACTGATGATCAANGGGGTTCTGGCTTCGTCGATAAGAATGGAGTCTACTTCATCTACGATAGCAAAATAATGTCCCCGCTGCACCTGATGGGCTTCACTTTGTGCCATACCATTATCTCGCAGATAATCGAAACCGAATTCTGAATTAGTTCCATAAGTAACATCCTGATGATATTGTTCGCGCCTTACGCTGGGATCCTGATCGTGCTGAATACAGCCCACCGTTAGCCCAAGAAAAGTATATAGAGCTCCCATCCACTCGGAGTCACGTGCGGCAAGATAATCATTAACCGTCACCACATGCACTCCACGACCAGTCAGGGCATTAAGATAAACAGGCAGTGTAGCCACTAACGTTTTCCCTTCACCTGTAGCCATCTCGGCGATATTTCGCTTATGAAGTGCATAGCCCCCGATAAGCTGCACATCAAAGTGCACCATCTCCCAAATTATTTCATGACCGCGAACCTCGACATATTTCCCACACAATCGTTTAGCTCCCTCTTTGACCAAAGCAAAAGCCATGGGCATCAGCTCATCCAAACGATGAGCCAACTGCTCATCATCCTCAATGACGCCTAACTCTTCCTGCCACGCCTTGGTCTGTGCACGCAATTCCTCATCACTCATGGCGCTCAATTGGTCTTCATATGCATAAACCATGGGAACCAGCGTTTTTCGAATACGCGCTACCTCACGTTCGTTTTTTGTACCGAAGATTTTTTTGATTAAACCGATCATTCTAAAAAAGCGTTAGAACAGCGCAAAATAAGAGCTTTTTAGTAAAAGGTCAAAGCAATCTGCAGCCATTACATACTCTTAATTCGTGCTGACTAATTCTAGTTACTTCCTATGACTGGCATCGGTGTAAATTATTATTCCNATAGCTTGGAACCGATTTTCCAACCATTCAAAAGCGAATAATTTCCCTTGGAATAGCGGGCCATACACTGTTTATCTCTATAGGCATGAGCGAGCAACCCCGATTAGTATCGGTCAATCAATTATTGAAACAGCAAGGCATAGCAGTAGGAGAATGCGTACAGCTTCGGGGTTGGGTACGCACACGCCGCGACTCCAAAGCAGGTCTTTCTTTTATTCAATTGCACGATGGATCGTGCTTCGACCCGGCCCAAGTCGTGGCCCCGGGTGAACTCGGAAATTATAAAGATACCGTAACGCATCTTACCACCGGCTGCTCAATTATAGCAGAGGGCGAAGTGGTTGCTTCAGAAGGCAAGGGNCAAAGCGTNGAACTAATGGCCTCACGAATNGAACCAGTNGGCATGGTGGATGATCCTGAGACTTATCCCNTGCCGGCTAAAAGACATACCTTTGAGTACCTACGTGAACAGGCCCATCTGCGCNTACGTACCAACGCCTTTTCAGCCATGGCACGGGTCCGGCACTGCTTGGCCAATGCCGTCCACCAATATTTTCATGAGAATGGGTTTTATTGGGTGCACACTCCCATTATCACCGGTAGCGACTGTGAAGGAGCCGGTGAAATGTTTAGGGTCAGTTCCCTTGACCTGTCAAATCTGCCCCGCACTAAAAAAGGTGAGATAGATTTCACCCAAGATTTTTTTGGCAAAGAAACCAACCTAACAGTGTCTGGNCAGTTAAACGTGGAAAGNTATTGCCTGGCNTTAAGCAAAGTTTACACCTTCGGNCCCACNTTCCGNGCGGAAAACTCTAATACCTCTCGTCACTTGGCAGAGTTTTGGATGATCGAGCCAGAGATTGCTTTTGCAGATCTATCGGATGATGCGGATCTGGCTGAAGCCTTCCTTAAATANATTTTCAAGCGGTTACTGGATGAACGGGCTGATGACATGGCGTTCTTTCAACAACGCGTAGATAAGGGCTGCATCGAGCGGCTCGAGAAATTTGTTGAGGCTAGCTTTGAGCGTATGGATTATACGGAGGCCATAACTAGGCTTCAGAAAGTGGTTGATGAAGGGCACAAGTTCGAATTCCCNGTGAAATGGGGCATGGATCTGCAAAGCGAACATGAACGCTGGCTGACTGAGGAACACATTGGTAGACCCGTAGTCGTAATGAATTACCCCAAGGNTATTAAGGCCTTTTACATGCGNATGAACGATGANNANAAAACGGTAGCGGCAATGGATGTGCTAGCTCCAGGCATTGGCGAGATCATCGGTGGCTCCCAACGCGAGGAAAGACTAGATGTCCTCGACGCACGCCTAGAGGAAATGAATTTGAACAAATCTGACTACTGGTGGTACCGCGACTTGAGAAAATATGGGACTGTGCCTCATGCAGGCTTCGGTCTAGGCTTTGAGCGCACGCTTATCTATGCCACNGGCATGGCAAATGTACGCGATGTGATTCCGTTTCCAAGAGCCCCCAGAAGCGCAGCGTTTTAGATAACTNAAAACAAACTCTTATTGGTTTGCCTCAATAACCTACTGCATTTCCTTGGCAATGTTTTGGTCTATTTGCGGTAGCCCAAGCATATCCCCCGAAACTATTCTTAGTCCCCTTTTTCGGCTTCAACCTCTGCACCGTGTTCGCCCACCAAACCGAAAGAATCAACTTTACCATCTATTAGGTGTAACCTGTATTCACGGTTTGCCTCTTTTACTTTTCCTACCCCAAAGATGCCAATATATAGAGCCGATTCATTATAATAGAGCTTCTCCTCATTGCCCTTTGCTGAAATACGNTGAGGCTTTCCAAGCAGGCTAACCGCTTCCTCGCGTGGCATACCGACTTTGATATCATTAAATGTTACCCTCTTGCTCGGAATAACCACACAACCGAACAGAAACAATATAATTGGGAGGTAAAAAATATGTTTCATGATTAAAAAATGGGGTGATCGACCGGACTTGAACCGGCGACAACCAGAACCACAATCTGGGGCTCTACCAACTGAGCTACGACCACCGTCGAAACACCGCACCCTACCCACTTCCATTTTTGAGGTCAAGTGTCAGTAAATCCACCCTATCCTGTCCACAAGTTCACGTNGACACACCCCGATACCAGCGGAAAAATGAGTCAGAAGTGAACCGNATTAAACTACTCCCTGAACAGGTTGCNAACCAGATTGCTGCAGGTGAAGTAGTTGAGCGCCCGGCCAGCGTAGTGAAGGAGTTAGTAGAAAATGCGCTAGATGCAGGAGCCGCTCAGATAACTGTAGAAGTAAAGGCTGGTGGACGTAGCCGTATTCGCGTCATTGATGATGGTCACGGTATGAGTCGTGATGATGCCTTAATGAGTCTTGAGCGCCACGCCACCAGTAAGATCANGCGCGCAGAGGATTTATCCTCTATCAGCACCATGGGTTTTCGGGGTGAAGCGGTACCCAGCATCGCCAGTGTCAGCCGTTTTACTCTGATTTCACGCGAAGTGGAGGCCAAAGCCGGCACGCAAATTACCATTAACGGTGGGAAAATCATTTCCGTTCAGGAAGCAGGCGCCGCAGCCGGCACTGAAGTGGAGGTACGTTCTTTATTCTACAACCTGCCTGCCCGAAGAAAATTCATGCGCACTGAAGAAACCGAACGCTCCCATGTGCAGCATACCCTAAGCCTGATGGCTCTGGGTNATCCCGAGGTAGCCTTTACCTTCCGCCATAACGACCGAGAAGTATGGCGCCTACCGGCCGAAANCGGTGAGGGAGCCACGCCTCTGGAACGTCGACTCAACGCTCTTTGGGGTGATGGCCTGCNATTGGTCTCCATTGATACTGAAGGTATTCTACCCAAAAGACCTTTTGATGAAGAGGAAACTCCAGNCACCTCTATTCGTATCTGGGGATTCATTGGCGCACCGGGAATCAGTCGCAGCAACCGTGATAATCAACATGTCTTTGTCAACCAACGGCCCGTTGATAATGTGGGCCTGAGCATGGCCCTGCGCGAGGGCTATCACACCGCTCTCATGAAGGGGAAATATCCCGTGTGCTGCCTATTTCTGGAAATTGAGCCNGGTGAAGTGGACGTAAACATCCACCCATCCAAGCGTGAGGTAAAATTTCACCGCGAACGCGAGGTTCGTAGGTTTGTAGCCGACGCGGTCAAAAAAGGCTTGGCAAACTACCACACTCAACAACCCACAAACCATGAAACCATAGCTCCGTTTACCACAGCAGATAGTTTTGGACTGGCTGCAGAAGATGTAGCAATTCAACCTATTGCCCAACAAAAGCCACTGGACATGGGTTTCAGGGAACCGCCCGCACCGATTCCAAAAGATGACGCCTCGCCATTAATCCCACAGGCGCCCCCCCATACTAACCAGCAAGATCCAAAACCTTTACTCTCAGTCCCTTTAAAGATTATTGGGGTGGTGGGTAAACTCTATGTGATATTGGAATCAGAACGCGGATTAGTACTAATGGATCAACACGCGGCCCATGAGCGGGTTTTGTATGAGCAGCTCCTCGAACAAATGGAGCGTAAACAAACTGCTTCCCAGAAACTCCTTTTACCTGAAACCGTTGAACTCACCGCGCCTGATGCGGCTTTTCTCAGAGAACAGGTGGAAACACTAAGCCGACTAGGCGTGGGAATCAGTGTGTTTGGTGAACGCACATTTTTGCTGGATGCCTTACCCCCTTTTACCAAAGTAAAGGATGCGAAGGGATTTTTGCTGACCTTGATTGACGAATTAAAGGCGGTGGGATCAGGTGTAAACTCCATGAGATTGGGCGAGGATGTGGTCACCAAAACCGTATGTCGCCAAGCGATAAAGGCCAATGACAGCATGAGCGACCAAGAGCTTGAAGGACTGCTATTAGATTTACGCCAATGTTCCATGCCCTATACCTGCCCACATGGCCGGCCAACTCTCATCGAGATGAGCTATGCAGAACTAGAAAAGAAATTCGGCCGAACAGTATAAAAACCCATTAAAACCTTGCATTGTCAGGGTTCATGCGTAATTTCCCCGTTCGCCCGAGACCCGTGAGTGCGGAGTTTCACATAGGGCTTTAACACTATGTTAACAGGTTATTAACCATTAAACCCGCTAGTTTTATCACCAATCGGAACTGAAAAAACAGCGGTTTTCAAACAAGGATATTTTCATAAACCCTTGTTTTCCGCAAAGAATACAAAAAAGCTATGCTGACCATGGAAGAAGCTTTCGAGAAGAGTCTGAGGACTTTTTCTCAGGGAGAAATTGTAAATGGCACCGTCATTGATGTACGGGGCAAAGAAGTAATAGTCGATATCGGCTATAAAAGTGAGGGCCACGTGGCATTAAACGAATTTGACGAGGATAACCGCCCGGAGGTGGGTTCTCAGATTGAGGTTCTCATTGAAGTTCTGGAAAACCGAGATGGTCAGGTGGAGCTGTCTCATGAGCGGGCCGAATTCAAAAAGAACTGGGACAAAATCAATTCAATCTGCGAAGAAGGGGGAATTGTTACCGGCCGAATCAAAGACGCAGTCAAAGGAGGGCTTATTGTCAACATCGGCGTAGAGGCCTTTCTCCCCAGTTCACAGGTCGATGTAGTTCAACCGCATAACCTTGATGCACTGGTCGGTGAAAAGATGGAGTTCAAGATCGTGAAAGTGAACGTGGAGAGACAAAATATTGTTCTCTCCCGCCGCGAGCTTATCGAGGAAGAACGCTCGGCAAAACGTGCCGAAATGATAGGAGGCATGAACCCAGGAGTTATAATCAAGGGTAAGGTCAAAAACATCACTGATTTTGGAGCTTTTATCGACCTCGATGGGCTTGATGGTCTCCTTCATATCACGGATATGAGTTGGGGGCGCATTAATCACCCAAGTGAAATGGTCCAAGTAGGGCAGGAACTTGATGTCGTAGTGCTCGACATTAACAAAGATAAGGAACGCGTTTCACTGGGCCTCAAGCAAAAAACTCAAAACCCTTGGGAACTTATCGAAAGCAAATATCCCCTGGGCACAAAAGTTAAGGGTAAAGTTGTCAACCTAGTCTCTTACGGTGCGTTTGTGGAATTGGAGCCAGGCGTGGAAGGTCTGGTTCATGTTACAGAACTTTCATGGACCAAAAAGCACACGAAACCATCAGAAGTCCTCGAAAAAGACCAAGATGTGGAAGCCGTAGTGCTCGGAGTCAACAAAGACGAACAAAAGATCAGCTTGGGTATCCGCCAGCTTGAAGACAACCCATGGGACGCCGCAGAAACAAAATATGCAATTGGAAGTGAGGTAACTGGAAAAGTACGCAATCTCACCAGCTATGGAGCTTTTGTTGAGCTTGAAGAAGGGTTGGATGGCATGGTTCATGTAAGCGATCTTTCTTGGACTCGAAAAATCAATCATCCATCCGAACTTATCAAAAAAGGGGACGAGATTAAGGCACAAGTACTCGAAGTTGATCGGGAAAATCAGCGTATATCTATTGGCGTTAAACAACTCGATACAGATCCATGGGAGAAGATTGATGAAATCTATAAGGTCGGCCAACTCGTTAAAGGCAAAGTCAGCAAACTCGCTAGCTTTGGAGCCTTTGTCGGACTAGATCACGACATGGACGGGCTCGTTCATATTTCTCAAGTAAGCGAAGAACGTGTTGATAAAATCAAAAACGTTCTTGAAGTAGGCCAAGAGGTGGAAGCTCGGGTTATTAAAATCGATCGTTCAGACCGACGAATCGGCCTTTCCATTAAGGCTGCTGGATATGATGAGGAACAAATAAAGAAGGAGCAAGAGCAACTCGACCAGCTTATGCCTGGAGAAGATCTTGTCGCCCTCGAACACGCCTTTGATAACCTTGAACTTAACAAAGACGAGGACAAGAAGGAAAGCGAGTAACGCGTAAAACCTAATCAATTACAGGCGGCCTTAACAAGGCCGCCTTTTTTATTGTACAAACCCCTCCTTCTGCTGATGATCAGCCAATGCGTACGATTTTGTGCTTATTTTTATTTGTTACTTTTTTGGGGGCTGAAGAACTTCGCATCAACCGTGGTATTCTACCCGGTGGTTTGATCGATGACAAAAAGCTACTTAGCGAGATAAATTTTCACGCCAAACAACTCCGAGAAATGGACGGCATACCTAAAGCCGCTGAACTCCTCAAACAACTCAATCGCAAGCAATGCCAGCTGGCTTTACAAATGCCTGGAGAAAAGAAACTAACAACCGCTGAAATTGCCGAACGCACCCGAAAAGGAGTACTAGTGGTTTCTGGCCTGTATAAGTGCAATCGCTGCCCCGAATGGCATAGTGGCGCAGCTAGTGGATTCATGCTGACCGAGGATGGCGCGTTTTGCACCAGTTATCATGTTGTAGATAATAAGCAGAATGATTCGATTTTTATAATGACTGGCGATGGACGGATCGCTCCAGTGATTGAAGTGTTGGCAGCAGACAAGCGCACGGATCTTGCCATTCTTAAAGCCAAAGGAAAAGGCTTCACCCCCTTACCTGTAACCATGAATCCACTGGATGCACCAATAGGCGAAAAAATCCACGTGTTCGGTCATCCCAGCCGTCACTTTTATGTGCTCAGTGAGGGGATCATATCCAGGAAATATTTGGATAGTACCAACAAAGAAGGCCCAAGACGAATGATCTCCATTACTGCTGACTTTGCCAAAGGATCCAGTGGCTCACCTGTTTTCAACGAGTATGGCACAGTTATAGCCAGCGTAAACAACACTCAAAGTATATACTACAATGTAAAAAAAGACGGCATCAAAGATAACCTACAAATGGTATTTAAAAACACCGTATCACTGGAGCATTTGAGGACTTTGATTAAAGCCAAATAGTTCCCCCCCCGCCTGACCTCAGCCCATCAATATTAACTCACTTGGCATGAGCATTTTGGACGAACTGACTTGGCGAGGATTGGTTAACGATTGCACCGATTCAGAAAACCTATCAAAACGCCTAAATGAAGGGCCAATCGTTCTCTACTGCGGTTTCGACCCCACTTCCGACAGCTTACATGTGGGTAATTTGGTTCCTCTAATAGGTCTGAGACGGTTTCAGGATCAAGGTCATATACCTATCGCGCTAGCTGGTGGAGCAACTGGAGCCATCGGTGACCCAAGTGGTAAGTCAGCCGAACGCAATCTAATCACCCGGGGGAAACTCCAGGAAAATATTGCTTCGGTAAAAAAACAGCTGTGCAAACTGCTGGATTTTGACACCGCCAATAACCCTGCTCACCTTCTCGACAACGCGGACTGGACTGACAGCATCACCCTACTGGATTTTCTGCGCGACATTGGCAAACATTTCACTGTCAATAGTATGGTAGCTAAAGAAAGTGTTCGCGCACGCATGGAGGATCGGGATGCGGGTATTAGCTACACCGAGTTTTCCTATATGCTATTGCAAGCTTTCGATTTTCATCATCTCAAAAAAGAACATGATTGTGAGCTGCAAATCGGCGGCAGTGACCAATGGGGTAANATCACAGCNGGAATTGAGTTAACCCGCCGTAAACTAAACCAAACAGTTTATGGNCTTACCTTACCGCTCATCACCAATACCGATGGGACCAAATTTGGTAAAACTGAGGCAGGTGCGGTGTGGCTAGATCCGGCACGCACCAGCGTCTATAAGTTTTATCAATTTTGGGTGCGGACCGATGATCGTGATGTAATCCGTTACCTTAAATATTTTACTTTCCTATCTCGGAAGCAAATTGAAGATCTTGAGAAGTGCCACGAAGAAAACCCCGGTGCACGTGAAGCTCATACTGCTTTAGCTGTGGCTATGACCGACCTAATACACGGAAAAAGCGCAACAAAAGAAACACAACAAGCTAGCCGCATTCTTTTCGGGGGAGAACTGCAGGGTATCAGCGAGAGCACCTTCAATGAAATCGTCGGCGAAGTTCCAACCGTAGAAATTGAGAAATCGAAACTGGATGGTGATGGAATACCGATTTTGGAACTATTTGTTGTGGGTGGTCTGTGCCAATCCAATGGACAGGCAAGAAAAGATCTGCAAGGNGGAGGAATCAATCTCAACAACGAACGTCAATCTGATGCACANGCTAAAATCACNTNTGAAGCTCTGCTCTTTNGAAAATATCTCCTCTTACGTAAAGGTAAACGCAATTACACCGTTATCTCCGTAAAGTAGANCCTTTAGNGATTTCTACCACCAGCCCAAAAGTTTCCAGTAGGGCAAACCTACTCCCAACCACACTACCAAATGGAAGAGGGAGACGATAAATCCAACCTTAAACCACCGGGCCACTGGCACGTACCCAAAGCCTGANTAAATAACCACCGGCCCTGTTGAATAGTTGGTGAGACACCCNCAAAGATTCGAAAAATAAGCCAGTAGCGCCACCATCAACATAGGCGGAGCTCCAGCAGATATTGCCAGCGCCAGAAAAGCCGCAACCATAGCGGCAATATGTCCAGTTAACATGGAAAACCCATACATAGAGTAGAAATAGACTAAGGCCAAGGCCAGAGCTGTAACCAATGCNCCAAGCCCCGAAACCTGCCCTTCCATTGAACTGGCAAACCAAGCAATGAAACCATGATCCTTTAGCAGACCCGCCATACAAACCATGCCTCCCAACCATATCAGCGCATCCCACGCTTCTTTATTGCCGGTGATATCCTCCCATTTTTCNGTACCGGTTAGTATCAGGACNAACACCCCAATAANAGCAACAACACCTGTATGCATCCCATGAGCTTTCCCCGACACCCAAAGAATCAGTAACGAAACAAAAACTCCCATCATGATCTTTTCACCGCGTGTCCAAACCCCCATTTCAGACAACTGTTCTNTTGCTTTGGTTTGGGCTGCCTTTGCATCTTGGAGTTCCGGCTTGAGCAGCTTAAACAAAAACCANGGAAGCAGAAAAAGACTCACCAAACCTGGAACAATACTCCCCTTGAGCCACGTTAACCAACCAAACTTCACCCCTTCCTTAAAAGCGTAGTCAACAACTAACGAGTTGGCGGCCATACCCGTTAGAAACATTGCTGCAGTAATTAAGTTCAAATGAGCTCCATTAAGCATTAAATACTCCCCCGCGCGTTTNGGTTGCCCTTCTGGAGTGGANCCTAAAGCTCTCGCCAAAGAATTGACAACCGGTGCCATAACGCCTCCTCCTCGCGCTGTATTGGATGGAATAATGGGACCCAAAATAAATTCTGCAGCAGCGGTAGCGTACCCCAATCCCAAAGTGGTCTTTCCAAATTTAACAACGCACCCGAGGGCAATACGTTTCCCCAATCCGGTGCGAATCATTGCTCCAGCAATCAAAAANGCACCTACCACCAACCANACCGTCGTATTTCCATAACCTGCCATGGCTGCNGCAAATGACTCCTTACCCGTTTCNCCCAGAGTTTTAGTGGCCGCCAAAACAACCAAAGCAAGCAGAACGGTGGGCCCCATTGGCATCGGACGCAAAATAAAGCACAAAATAGTGGCAGCAAAAACTGCGAACACACACCAGCCTTTGGTAAAATCAGCTCCATCAGGAAGAATCAATCCATCAGGCAAATTGGGGACGGGCAGCCACCAAATAATAAAACCNATAAATAAACACACNCCCAGTTTGGNATAATGAATTTTAGGTTTAGATTTTGACTGATCGGCCATAGGNCNCTGAAGCTTTAGANCAAAGACTANAGCAAGCCAAGCCTTGAGGTTAACTCACCTCTCACAAAGATTCTCGAAAGCTTCCCCTAATTCNGGAAATTTAAATTTATAACCCTCTTTTTCCAGGCGGCGCGAGATACAATAACGCCCGTAAAGAATCAACTCTGGGTCAGTGCGCATCAGATAATGTGCACCAAAACGAACCATCCATTCAGTTGCTGGCAAACCAATGGGCATACCAATAGCTCGCCGTAGCTTTCTCATGAATTCTTCCTGTGGAACCGGGTTGGGTGAAGTAGCGACATATACCCCCNGCATCGATTCTTGTGTAATTGCCCGTTCCATNAGGCAATTCATGTCTTTTTCGTGAATCCAACTAATTCCCTGTTTACCATGCCCTACCCGACCACCAAGGCCTAAACGTGCGAGCATTTTCATCTTAGGAAAGGCCCCACCGGATTTGCCCAAAACAAAACTCGTACGCAAAACAACTTGCCGCACTTCATCAGGAACCCATNCTTGATAAGCCTCTTCCCACGCTTTCCCCACACTGGGAGCCAAACCATAGCCGAATTCTGAATCCTCGTCACATACCACCTCNGGAGGATCTCCGGAGATATGAGCNGTCGCCATTTGNACCCATACAGNAGGNAGATTCTTTGTATTCCGTAAGGCTTCTCCTAAAACCCGNACTGAATCGACTCGCGAACGTAATATTTCATCACAATGATCNGGTGTTTTAATACAATCAANCGATCGACCGGCAAGATTCACCAATGCGAACGCTCCATCCAAACATTCGGCCCAGTCNCCAACCGTACGTCCATCCCACTTTAAATGGGTCCATGGACCATTGACCTTGGGANGGTTACGCGAAATCAGCACCACCTCATTGCCAGCATCCATCAAATGGNTTGCGAGATTAAGNCCTAAAAANCCGGTTCCTCCGGCAATAACCACTTTACCTCTATGTTTAAGGTTCATCTGTTTTACGGTTCNCGACTGGCGTNATTACTGGAGGCATTTCTCCGACAACTGCGTGACTGCGCCCCTTCTTTCGCATGCGGTTAAAATTAAACATATTAAAAAAGTGCATAAACCCTAAGACTAATAACACCACACCGAGCTTNGTCGCGATATATTCAATACCCTCNACCAATGTCTCAGGCTTTGTNCCAAAGCGCAGGAACAATAGAATGAAACCAACATTAATGAGNTAAAACCCTACCACCAAAAGATGGTTAACCGAGTCAGCCATTTCCTCCTTATCTTTGAAGGCGTCCAAAAGAAAAATACGCCCATTTTTGTGAAGCGTGCGCGCCACCCAAACAGTCATGGCGATGCTGGCGATTGTGTAGGCGATGTAGATATAGACGGCCGTGGTCATTTTCCAGTTTTCCTTTTCATTATTTGAATTTGTGTTTCTGATTAAATTAAATGGATAACAGCCTCAGCAATTTGTCCCCCATTTTAGACAACTTACGTAAAGTGGCAGTCGGTAACGAATTGAGTTTCTCGAAACATGCCGAACTACTGTCAAAAAACTCCTTCATCTCTGATAAGCGCTTTTCAGTGTACAAATCTGTTTTACGGGCATTTTTCTGCTCCTCAAGGCATTCGGCTAGCATAGCCACGGTTGGATCCATCTCCCGGCGTTTGCGCTCGTTACCGACAATTCGGAACATTTCCCAGGGATCATCCATAGTTTGATAGTGATCTTTTCGATCACCAATTTTTTGAACCGTCCTGAGAAGACCCCATCCATTTAATTCCTTAAGACTGTTGCTCACATTAGATCGGGCAACCGACAGGGTCTGGCGAATATCATCCGCATTTAGTGGATCTGGCCAGATGTAGAGTAGTGCATGTATTTGGGCAACTGTACGATTTATACCCCAGCGGGTTCCCATCTCACCCCAGTGAAGAATAAATTTTTGCTGCACGGGCGATAAACTGATCATTTGCAAATTCTGTCATTACAGAATAAACTGTATTATATGATTGTACAAGATTTTTACGAAAGAAACATACGTTGTGATTTATATGATACTGACATCGTTTGAATAAGATTACCCAGCTTTCCAACAACTCCGCCTTGTCCCATAAAACATACGTTGTCTAGCTTCCATCATATGCTGGTGCGCGAAAAAAAGCCTGAAAGCTCCGATAAAACTGTGGCCAAATCTGTAGCCCCACCAACCCACCCCGATCATTTTGTTAATCGGCATATAGGCCCCGATGCCGGGGAAGCGCGCGCTATGCTCGAGGAGTTAGGATTTGATTCAATGGAGGATTTCATGGAAGCGGTAGTTCCCGAATCCATTAGAAGCTCCCAACCACTCTCATTACCCGAAGCCTTGTCAGAGTATGCTGCACTAAACCACCTCAGTAAGATTGCGTCTGAAAACAAGGTCCACCGCAGCTACCTTGGCATGGGGTATTCGAACTGTATTGTGCCACCAGTCATTCAACGCAACTTGATGGAAAATCCCGGATGGTACACACAATACACCCCATATCAGGCAGAAATTTCCCAGGGCCGATTAGAGAGCCTATTAAATTTTCAAACTATGGTAACAGATCTTACCGGATTGGAGATTGCAAATGCATCACTTTTAGATGAAGCCACAGCATGTGCTGAAGCAATGACAATGTGCTATACGGTCAAGGGAAGAGAAAAACGGAATGTTTTTTTGACTGCTGATAATTGTCATCCCCAAAACATAGAATTATTACAAACTCGCGCCAACCCACTAGGTATAAATGTCAAATGCAAACCAACCCAAGAGCTAACCTTTGACGATACAGTCTTTGGAGTACTTCTGCAATATCCCACAACTGAAGGAGCAATTTGTGATTACTCTGATCTGATAGAAAGCGCTCATGAAGCTGGTGCTATGGTGGTAATGGCTACCGACCTACTGGCACTAACTTTACTGAAAGCTCCCGGCGAAATGGGAGCAGATATTGCGGTTGGCAATGCTCAACGATTCGGTGTGCCCTTAGGCTATGGAGGCCCTCACGCAGCGTTTTTTGCCACCCGAGATATCCACAAACGCCAAATGCCGGGTCGCATTGTCGGCGTATCTAGGGATTGCCAAGAAAAAACTGCCTTCAGACTCTCATTGCAAACCCGTGAGCAACATATACGTCGTGATAAAGCTACGAGTAACATTTGTACCGCTCAAGCCCTTCTGGCCAATATGGCAGCGATGTACGCATGTTATCACGGGCCCAGGGGACTGCGTAAAATAGCTGGCCGCATACACAGTCTGACACGTTTTCTTGCCGCAGGCATCGCCCGATTGGGACATGAATTAAAACATGAAGCTTACTTCGATACGCTGACAATTTCACATACCTCTTTAAGCGCAAAAGATTTATCAAATATTGCCTTAGATCATCAAATCAACCTACGTGTATTAGATGAAAAAACTATCAGCATTGCGCTTGATGAGACAACCACAGAAGAAGACATTGCTGAATTGCTTCAGATTTTAAATGAAGATCGCGAAATCTCTTTTAAACAAAAAGATCTAACAGCAGCAGAAGTTGTCCCTCAAACCCTACGCCGTACAAGTGATTTCCTCACACACGAAGTGTTCCACAAACATCGGTCTGAAACAGAGTTAATGCGTTACCTTAAGCGACTCGAAAACCGCGACCTATCATTAACCCACAGTATGATCCCTTTGGGCTCCTGCACCATGAAGCTTAATGCGGCATCTGAAATGAAGCCAATCTCCTGGCCTGAATTTTCCTCCATACACCCTTTTGCCCCCTTGCNGCAATCACGCGGATACCAGCAAATGTTTTCTGATCTGGAAAATTGGCTGGCTCAAATTACAGGTTTTGCGAGCGTTTCTTTGCAACCCAACGCCGGCTCACAAGGAGAATATGCCGGGCTACTGGTTATCCGTGCTTATCACAAAAGCCGAAATGAATCTAATCGAAAGATATGCCTTATACCCACTAGCGCACACGGAACCAACCCTGCCAGCGCAGTCTTAGCAGGGATGCAAGTGGTCCCTGTAAATTGCAGCGATTCGGGTGATATTGACATGGAAGATTTACGATCCAAAGCCAACAAACACATCGATGATCTGGCAGCAATGATGATCACTTACCCCTCTACTTATGGTGTATTTGAGGAAGGCATTCAGGAAATCTGTGAGGTCGTCCATTCAGCGGGGGGCCAAGTGTACCTTGATGGTGCGAACCTCAATGCACTAGTTGGCATCGCTCAACCGGGTGCTCTGGGCGCAGACGTGTGTCACATCAATCTACACAAGACCTTTTGCATACCACACGGAGGAGGAGGTCCAGGTATGGGCCCGATTGGCGTCGCCGAACATCTTGTCGATTTTCTTCCGGCACATCCGGTAGTTAATTTAGGAGGAGAAAACCCGATTGGAGCAGTGAGCGGAGCTCCCTGGGGAAGTTCAAGCATTCTTCCTATTTCATGGATGTATATTGCAATGATGGGATCCGATGGGTTGAGAACGGCAACTGAGCATGCAATTCTTAATGCTAACTATATTGCTACACGCCTCAACCCACATTATCCGGTTTTATACAAAGGGACCAATGGTCACGTTGCCCATGAGTGTATAATCGACCTGCGACAATTCAAAAAAGTTACAGTGGAAGATGTCGCAAAGCGGTTGATAGATTTTGGTTTTCACGCACCGACTATGTCGTGGCCCGTTTCAGGCACAATGATGATAGAACCAACCGAAAGCGAATCCAAAGAGGAATTGGACCGCTTTTGCGAAGCAATGATTGTTATTCGCGCTGAGATCAATGCCATTGAAACAGGAAAAGTGGATGCAGAGAAAAATCTTTTAAAGAACGCACCACACACAACGGACATGATTTGCAAAAATGAGTGGCCATACAGTTACAGCCGGGAAGAAGCGGTTTTTCCTACGGCATGGTCACGGAACCAAAAGTTCTGGCCTTCGGTTGGGCGAATAGACAACGTTTGGGGAGACCGCAACTTAGTATGCAGTTGTGCAGGTATGGAATCATACCAATAAAGAACANAGGCTCAACACACAATTAACACTGCGCCTTAATTCGAAACCCTACTAATTTGCCCCTGCCGAAGCTAAGTATTCGATAGCCTCGCTGTCCAAGAATCCCTGTAATTGGCGCAGGCGTGTGGGATGGCGCATCTTCCGCAAAGCCTTAGCTTCGATCTGACGTATGCGCTCTCGGGTCACCTTGAACTGCTTACCCACCTCTTCCAAGGTGCGGCTATAACCATCGCTCAAACCAAAACGCAGCTCCAATACCTTTCTTTCGCGTTCAGTAAGAGACGTAAGCACATCCCCGAGTTTATCCTTAAGAAGCGAATAACTAGTCATATCGCTCGGATTTTCCGCACTTTTATCTTCAATGAAATCTCCAAAATTGGTGTCATCGCTATCACCAACCGGACTCTGCAAACTGATGGGCTGCTGAGCCATTTTTAATATAGCGCGCACTCGTTCGACCGGTAACTGCATTTCGTCTGAAATTTCCTCTGGAGTCGCTTCCCGACCGAAGTCTTGCACCAGTTGCTTTTGAACACGCATAAGCTTGTTAATGGTCTCAATCATGTGCACAGGGATACGAATAGTTCGGGCCTGATCAGCAATAGATCGAGTAATGGCCTGACGAATCCACCATGTAGCGTAGGTCGAAAATTTATAACCTCGACGGTATTCGAATTTCTCCACCGCCTTCATTAGCCCCATATTTCCCTCTTGAATGAGATCCAGAAATGACAGGCCACGGTTGGTGTATTTCTTGGCAATTGATATAACCAGACGTAAATTAGCTTCCACCATTTCGGTCTTCGCCTGATGAGCTTTTTTGCCAAAGTGTTTTAGTTGCTTGAAGGACTCGACGTACTCATCTGAAGTCATGCGAGAGAATATCTCCAAAGCCTGAAGCTTTCGGGTTTCCCCATCAATTACCTGCTTGTCGGCTGCTTTTTTTCGACCCTTGGAGGCCTGATTAATAACCTCAATACTTCCAATAATTTTTTCATTTACGTTCTCAGCTACAACGGACATTTCCTCAATAACCTTTTGTTTATAAAAGAACTTGGGAAATGATTTTTGTAGCTTGGCATTAAATTGATTAAAGGCTTTACCTGCACGTGTACGTGCGGCCTGATTCTTGGCTTTAAGGCTGGATATATATTTTTCGTCAACCTTATGGTCCGCGGTCCTGACATCCTTAACCAACCTCCGCAGGGCCTTAAGATGCTGTTCGCGACTATCGATCTTTTTATCTACTATAACACGATCAAATCGCTCCTTAGGCGGCTCGGAAATGAGTTTTTCTGCAAGGGCGATGTGCTCCTTACCTGTGAACCCGAAGGAATAAATAATACGTTTGACTTCATTTTCCGCATCCTCGATTCGCTTAGAAATCTCCACTTCCTGTTCACGGGTAAGCAAAGGCACCTGGCCCATTTGCTTGAGGTACATACGAACCGGATCGTCTAAAATATCTAGTTTAGTCTTCTCCTCTTTGGTTTTGTCATCATCTCCACGCCTTATTGGAGATACGTTATCAACCTCAGCCTGATCCACCACAGCTATTTCCAACTGCTCAAATTGCGCAGCAACATTATCTATATCAGCAGGCGTAACCTTATTTTTGGGCAAATGCTCAGCTACATCATCGTGGGTCAGGTAACCTTGTTCTTGAGCTAAAAGGACAAGTTCTTTTATTTTGCCAGTCAGATCGAAGCCGGATTCAGTTTTAACTTCTTCAATCTGAAAATCCTTTTTAGCAAGCTTAGATTTATTACGGGTAATTTGTGCCCGAGTGAGCTTCTTCTTCGCCGCAGTCTTCTTCTTCGCCGCAGTCTTCTTCTTCGCCGCAGTCTTCTTCTTCGCCGC
>PBEJ01000009.1 GCA_002719595.1 Verrucomicrobiales bacterium | reverse complement strand
AAGTGTCTGGACTTTATTCCCGAGAAACGCCCCCCGAACATGACCATATTGGTTCGTGAGATTTATCGTATTATGGGAGTCAGATGAATCGTGGTGGCCTTGGCAGATATTGGTTTCTCGCTGGCTTAATTGTACTTATTCCGATTGGGCTCCTATTGCCTGAGTTCGGCGTTTCGATCAAACAAAACAAATGGGCTGTTCCGGTGTGCGTTGGAGCTATGCTGGGAATTGCAGGTTTTACCATGGATACCTCTATGTTGGCAAAACAGTCGATAAATATACGTGCAATTGCTCCAGTTATTTTCTGCACCTATGTTCTCAGCCCTGCTGTTGCCTACGTTTTAGCACGCTTGCTTGCACCTGAAGGTGATGAGCATTTTGTTGCAGCTATGATGATAATGGCAGCGCAGGCCAGCAGTCTCGCCTCTGCCATTGCGTTGACCATGATGTCCGGTGGCAATAGGGAGCTGGCGCTAGTTTGCACCCTGATATCCAATTCAACTACGGTGGTTCTGACCCCNTANATATTNAGGATATCNGTTGATGCCAATGTTGAATTTCAGGTTTATGAGATGATTTCTAAAATGGCTCTGGTCGTATTGTTGCCGGTTCTAATAGGGCAAATTTTAAGAAAATTTATTTNGAAANAAGTCGNNTTTATCATGCCGGCAATTAAATTAATTCCCCAAATAATAATCTTACTCTTTGTATACACCGGCTTTGCATCCGGTGCTGGCCAGCTGATAACAGATGGGTCTCTGGTGGTAAGGTTTTCAACTGCATGTATTCTGCTGCATTTGATTTTGCTCGGATTTACCCTATTAATTTCAAATATGTTAAAACTCGGATGGCCGGAAAAAACAGCTGTGATCTTTTGTGGTTCTCAAAAAACACTTCCTAATGGTATTTACATTTGGAANAACTTTTTCCAGTCCAACCCTTATGGGGCAGTTCCTTTGGTTTTATATCATTTATTTCANTTGGTATTGGCGATTTTATTGGTTCCTAAATTCGAGAAATTGAATGAAGGAGATCGCGATAATGAGGTGGCGGAGCATTCGGCTCCAGTCGGTTGCCTCGGGTCCGTGAAGGGAAAATAATTGCGCTTCTCAATACGCGTAGTTATTTTCCAATTACCCAACGCTTATTAAAAATCCATTTATGAGCGAAAAAAAACCTGACGGTCATGGCAACCTGACCTACTATATCATCGGGGCAATCATTGCTGCGATTTCAACTGGCTATTTTGCACCTGAGATAGCCATCAAATTCAAGGTTGGCGGTGAAGTTTTTCTTAGTCTCCTTATGATGATGGTAGTGCCTTTGGTTGTGTCCTCGGTAATGAGTGGGATTCTTGGTTTAGGAGATGTCCGTAAGCTTGGTAAGCCAGGTGGTGTCGCGGTGGGATATTACATGTGCACCACAGTTTTGGCCGTAACAGTTGGCCTTATTGCGGTTAATATTCTGGAGCCAGGCGTAAATAAGGATTTAGCCGCNGCTCAGGATAAAGTTGAAGCGGCTCAAAACGACGATGAAAAAGCAAAAGCCCAAGCTGAGTTAGATGAGATTAAAGCCTCCATACAAAAAAAATTAGATGATTCGGCGGCTAATAATGAAGAGGCGGCACACGCGGTTGAGGAGGAGAAAAAGCGTAAAGCAGCTGCAGGTGAACTTGCGTCTGCAAAGGAAGATCAAAAACAGGCAGAAGCTGCGTTAAAGGAAGCACGAAGTGAGTTGTCCGGTAATCCGGACGACGAAGCTCTAAAGGCAAAAGTTGAAAACGCTTTAGCCGCTAAGGATACCGCAGAGAAGGCTTATGCTAAAGCCGTTGCGCAAAAGCAGGCGGCTGGTGAAGAGAAAACCATTTGGCATATAATTGAAAACATTCTTCTTATGCTGGTGACAGATAATCTGATCAAAGCTGCTGGAGAGATGAATCTTCTGCCCTTAATTGTGTTTAGCATTATTTTTGCTGCTATGCTTACCACAATGGGGGAAAAGGTTTTTGCTATTACCCGTATGATTAATCAGGTTAACGATGCTCTTATGTCATTTGTTATGCTGCTGATGAATATCGCACCCATTGGGATTTTTTGTTTAGTGGCTTCTAAGTTTGGTGAAGCCAAGGAGGCAGGCAAATTGGCAGAGATGGCGGGGCAGCAGGGCTCTTACATAATTACCATATTGTTAGGGCTTGGCTTTCATGCTTTTGTAACGTTGTTTTTGATTTATAGGGTGTTCACGGGCAAAAACCCCTGGACATTTTTCAAGAATATGTCGCAAGCAGTTTTGACTGCATTCTCCACGGCAAGTTCTTCAGCTACACTTCCTATCACGATGGAGTGTGCGGTTGATAAAGCGGGTGTTTCTGAGAAGTCCACCAAATTTGTCTTACCTTTAGGTGCAACCATAAATATGGATGGCACGGCGCTTTATGAAGCTGCGGCTGCTATTTTCATTGCCCAAATATATTTTCCAATTACCGGTCAGGAATTGACAATGATGACTCAAATAACAATAGCTGTAACTGCTACGTTGGCGGCTATTGGGGCGGCAGGTATCCCTGAGGCTGGTTTGGTCACAATGCTGATTGTTCTGAACGCAGCTGGACTGCCGGTGGAGGCGATCGGCTTAATCCTTATGGTCGATTGGTTATTGGATAGATTNCGTACCGCAGTTAATTGCTTCGGAGATTCAGTCGGTGCAGCAATTGTTGATGGAGTAATGAAGGAGGCTGATGGCGATGAGCCTGAAGAAGGTAGCTCTGATGATAAGCTTGTTCCTNAAGGGGCTGGGTNTTGAGNTTTAGGCNACCAATTGCGGGATNACTTTAGCTCCNTCAACGCCCGTCAGTCGCTGGTCTAAGCCTAGGAAACGGTANGTAAGTCTTTCGTGGTCAATTCCCATTTGCTGTAGTAAAGTGGCGTTCAGATCATTGATATGCACTGGGTCTTTAACAATGTTATAGCTGTGGTCATCGGTTTTTCCGTGTTCGTAACCCGCTTTAAATCCACCGCCAGCAATCCAGGTTGAGAAGCATCTGCTGTGATGGTCGCGTCCGTGATTGGTTTTAGTTAGTTTGCCCTGAGAATAGATGGTGCGGCCAAATTCTCCGCCGCATATGACAAGTGTTTCATCCAGCATTCCACGTTGTTTAAGGTCTTTAACAAGTGCTGCAGCTGGCTGATCGATATCTTTGCATTGCTTGGGGAACTTACCCGGAAGCCCTCCGTGGTGGTCCCAGCCTCGGTGGAACAAATGAATGAAGGGTACGCCACGCTCAGCCATTCGGCGGGCAAGGATNCAATTGCGGGCAAAAGATCCTGCNCGGTTGGCGTCCGGACCATAAAGGTCTGTTACTCCCTTAGGTTCAGTGGATATATCCATAAGGTCGGGAACGCTCGATTGCATTCTGAAGGCCATCTCATATTGAGAGATACGCGTTTGGGTTTCCGGGTCTCCAAATTCTTCAAATTGTTCCTGGTTTATTTTTGATATTCCATCAAGCATTCGACGTCGCAGGTTGCGGTCGATTCCATCAGGGTCTTTTAAATAAAGAACCGGTTCTTTTCCGCTTCTTAGATTCACTCCTTGGTGCTTACTTGGGAGGAAGCCGCTGCTCCACAAGCGCGAATAGAGGGCCTGGTTGGCCGCTCCTGAGCCTCGGGAGATCATTACGATGTAGGAAGGCAGGTTTTTATTCGGGCTGCCAAGGCCATAGCTAATCCATGATCCAAAACTGGGTTTACCCAACTGCTGTGTGCCGGTGAGAATATAGGTGATGGCAGGATCATGGTTAATGGCCTCTGAATGCATCGATTTAACGATAGTGATGTCATCGGCGATGCTTCCTATATGGGGTAGNGTTTCATTAACCCATGTNCCGTGGGCGCCCATTCGTTTGAATTCAAACATGGGAGCAACACAGGGGAATGATTTCTGGCCACTAGTCATCGTGGTAAGACGTTGTCCGTTACGAACTGAATCGGGAAGTTCTTGGCCATGAAAACCCCTCATGGCGGGTTTATAATCAAACATGTCTATATGACTGGGCCCACCGGAAAAGAATAACATAATGACTCGCTTAGCCTTGGGGGCAAAGTGAGGGACGCCGGGCAATCCGCCATACGGGTTTGTATTTGGTGCGGCGATTGTTTTAGGTGCCATTAAGGATCCTAGGGCTGCGCCACCAAGGCATTTGGCCGCATTAAAAATAAGCTCTCTCCGGGTTTGTAGGAGTCCGTTTTCGTATATAGGGTCCATGATTTAGCTAGAGTCTTGTAATTACTTCATCCAAATTAAGTAACATACTGGCAACAATGCTCCATGCAGCGTGCTCTGCTGTTTTAATTGACTCGTCACGTTTTGATTCGCCGATTGCCAAGAGCTTATTNGCNGCTTCTGAATTTTTACTAAAATTGGTATGTTCTTCATTATATGCGCTTATAAGTATTTGTAGAACAATTGGCTTTGGCTTTCTTGATGTGACCAAGCGGTAGGCGAATGCGACACGTTCTCTGGGTGTTTTACCCCCTTCTTTAATGATGCGCTCTGCCAAGTTCCGGGATGCTTCAGTGAATTGTGGGTCATTTAACGTGACCAAGGCTTGCAGAGGCGTATTTGTGCGCGGTCTTTCCACCATACACTTCTCCCGGGTAGGGGCATCAAAAATTGTCATAGATGGAGCGGGCGCAGATCTTTTCCAGTAGGTGTACATGCTTTTACGGTAAAGGTTTTCACCAGTATCCTGCTTGAAGCGGACATTGCCACTGAGGCTAACTTCATTCCATANGCCGGGGGGTTGATAAGGCTTAACACCCGGTCCGCCAACTTTGTTTACAAGTAGACCGCTGAGAGAGAGGGCGTTATCACGAATAAATTCGCCCTGAAGCCTGAACCTGGGGCCNCTTGATAATAAACGGTTTTGAGGGTCTCTGGCGTATAGGTTTCTATTTAATTTTGAGGATTGCCGGTAGGTGGCACTCATTACCATTTGCTTGATTGTGCGCTTAATATTCCAGCCATTATTTGCAAAGTCTGTCGCCAGCCAATCTAATAGCTGNGGGTGCGTTGGCCATTCGCCCTGTGTTCCAAAGTCTGAAACCGTGGAGACAATACCTCTTCCAAACAGGAGCGACCAATAGCGATTTACAGCAACCCGGGCGGTAAGCGGGTGGTCGGGTTGAGTTAGCCACTGGGCGAGTCCAAGTCGGTTTGCAGGGGCTCCTTTGGGCATGGCTGGNAGAAAATNAGGCACATTCGCTTTTATTTCCTCTTCTTTATTTGGGTGNTCATAATGACCTCGTTCNAGGAGGTAGGTTGGTCTCATTTTCGGTAAATCACCCATCACCATAGTGGTAATCTTGTTTTTGCTGGCTTCACTTTTCTCTTTTTGAGCAGCGTTCTTTTCGGCGGTAAGTTTTTGGAAATTTTTATCAATATTATTGAGATAATGATTAAGCAATGTTGCGGTTTGGTTTGCATTGCGTTTATCAGGGGCGATTGCGAGCAGGGGGGCAATGGGGTCAGCGCCCACTAGTGAGGCCACTTCAGAGGCATTTAGAGCACGGTGGTAGATTCGGACATCATCTATTTCAATATTGTTGGCGTAAGCCGAGTTGGAGCGTCTTCCTATGCGAAAATCATTGGGTGTTTGAATGCTCCCATTGAGTCCGTCAGCCTCAATATTGTGAGTCTCGAGTTTCCCATTTAAATATATTTTTGTGCCTGATGCTTTGCCTGACCCGTCATAGGTCACAAAAATATGGGACCATTGCTTGGCTTTGGCTTTTGTCTTGCCTACGACCTTTACTGCATTGTCTTGCCACTTATGAATGATATGCGTACCGGGTGCACCATTTTGAAGCCATAGGTCAAAGCCGCGGTAGGAGTCTGATTCATTCATTTTGCTGAATATTGCCGCACTTACATTGCCTGCGTCTGGTTTTACCCAACAGCCATAGCTAAAGGGCTTATTCCATTCAGGTGGTTTAATTCCTTTGGCATTAATGTAGCCATTACCTTCTACCCGAAATGCGCTGCCNAGTTTGCCTTTTACCGTGCGGCCATTGCCTTCCCATTTAACTTCGTTCTTCTCATTCAAGAGGTCTGTGCCTTTGCGGTCTTTAAATTCGTNTAATGGTAGATGTGCATACANTCCTGCAGGATCTTTGGGNTGCNCGCCAACTTTCTTAGCTGCTTCGGCAGCCCATTTATCAAATGCTATGCTGGCGTTTTTTTTGTATTCGCTAATCTTNTTTTCTACTTCTTTTATTTTNGTTTCGGCTGCTTGAATTCTGGCGAGTTTTGCATTTGTAATCACCTCAACCATAGGTGGAGCATTGCCCCCGCGAGTTTGTTTACCGCTGTCGGAGTTATTGTTGAAGAACGCGAAAAATTGATAATATTCCTTTTGTGAAATAGGGTCGTATTTGTGGCTATGGCATTGGGCGCANTCGATGCTCAGGCCCAGGAACACATTTCCAGTTGTTTTAACTCTGTCCACTACATACTCGACACGATATTCTTCAATAATTAACCCCCCTTCATCGGTTGTTCCATGGTTNCGATTGAATCCGGTGGCAATTTTNTGATCATTGTTAGCGTTGGGAATTAAGTCGCCGGCCAATTGTTCTGTGGCAAAATCTTTAAATGATTTATTGGTGTGATAGGCATTAATAACCCAATCACGCCATGGCCACATCGTTCGGGGGCCGTCTGCATGGTGCACACTGCTATCTCCATACCGTGCTACATCCATCCAATGNAGGGTCATNCGTTCTGCAAAAGATTTTGATGCGAGCAATCTGTCGATTACTTTTTCATACGCCTTGGGGTTTTTATCACTTAAGAATGCGTCAACTTCCTGAAGGGTAGGGGGGAGTCCAGTAAGATCGAAAGTAGCCCTGCGGATGAGAATTTCTTTTGCGGCTTCAGGGGAGGGGTTCAGGCCATTTGCTTCCAACTGTTTCAGGGTGAAATTGTCGATGGGGTTGTAGCCCCATTTATTTATATTTTTTGGTAAGGTAGGTGTCTGAGGAGAGGTAAATGCCCAATGACCTTCGTATTTAGCTCCCTGTTGGATCCATTTTTTTATTAGAGCAAGTTGATGTGTGTTGAGAGTTTTTTTGGTTTTTGGTGGAGGCATGGTCTCATCCTTGTCAGTTGAGATAATACGTGCCCAAAATTCACTTTCCTCNGGTTTTCCGGCGACAATGGCTTCCTTTTTAGCTTCTTCCTCAACATCTAGTCTCAGGTTAGCTTTTCGTCGGTCTTTGTCCGGTCCATGGCAAAGGAAGCAGTTGTTCGAAAGAATTGGCCGTATATCGCGATTAAATAGAACTGTTTTGGGAAGTTCTTCGGCTGCAAGTGGCTCAAACAGGANGCTGATTAAGATTGAAGCCAATATAGTGCGACTAAGCGACATAACATTATGACAATACCAGAATCTTCTTATTCGGGCAATTAGAAGCTTATTGTTCTGAATCGTCAGTGAGAGCTTGAGTTTGCTCAAGCTTAAGGCCGGTAATTTTATCCATCGGACGTTCCAGAGCTTTTGTCCGGGTAGAGCTCAATTCATCAAAATGTTTTTGCGTAGTCGACAGTGATTTGCCCATGGCATCTACTTTATCACTGTATTTTTTCCATTGCTCCGCGAATTGCTGTACCAGCTGCTGCAAGTCGCCGGCCCGTTTTTCGACTGCAAAACTGGATACAGATTGGCGGACAAGTGACAGTATCGCGTACAAAGTTAGTGGTGAGCAGAGGACAATACGTTTTTCCATGGCAAAATCCATAAGTTCGTGATCTTCCCGGTTGATAAAGCTATAAATGGATTCATTAGGGATAAAGATGAGGACGTAATCAACTGTTCCGCCTGCCGCATCGATATAGGANCGGCTGGCTACAGATTTCACGTGGCCCCGAATATCATTTAGAAACTGTTTCTTTTCAGTTGCCCGCGTTGTTTCATCTTCAGCTGATAAAAAAAGTTCGTAATGGGTGATCGGGAATTTCACATCCATATTCAGCCTTTTGCCCTTTGGTAGGAGAAAGGTGAAATCAGGGCGATCTGTTCCCTCGGAGGATTGTTTCTCGTAGTTTTTGCCCTCCAGCATTCCCAATAGATTTAGTATGTCTTCGACCATNCGTTCCCCCCATTGGCCGCGTGCCTGGCTGCTGGAAAGGATGCGTCGCAGCTGGTCGGTGGTATCATTCAGGTTTTCAATACGCTTCGTTGAATGTTCAACCTGACCATGGAGGCGAGAAGTGCCTTCGTTGAGCTGCTTAATAGAAGTAGCTATATTCTTAAGACTATTATCGATGAGNTCTTTTTTTTGATTGAGTTGTTGGCCAGAAGTGTCCTCTAGTTTTTTAAATTCATTACGGGCTAAATCAAGAAACTGACTTTGGTTGTCTGTGAGCGCTTGTCGCGAAAGATTACTNAAGGCNTCTTCCAGTTCCGCCTCCATGCGTTGACGTTCTTGAATCTCTTTTTGTTTGATTTTCCAAATCACAAATGCGCCTACGACAAATCCGGCCACAAACAAAGCTATAGGTAAAGCCACCTCCACGGCCCAAGATTCCGGCGTGTTTAGTTAAAAGGCAAGGTAATTGGATAGGGGGTCTTATTTGCCGTCTTTGACACGAATAAGGAATAACTGTCGGGTTTTATTATCGGTCAGTCCGGGCACTAAAATTACATCATTTGTGCGATTCCAGCGCGGGGCAGGATCAATACGGATATCGCCTGAGTAGGAACCTTTATCAAGGCCCTTGCTGAGACCGAAAGCACCATCAGTTTTTCGATAGACAGAATAGAAGTTTTTACGATCTTTTTTGTAGCCGTTTACAAACATTTGNCCATTGGGTGAGAGGGATATATCGCCTTCCGGCNTGGGGAATAATTTTGCGGATCCTATTTTTCCAATAATCTTTTTAGAATCTACATGATAAAGGATTTGATCTTTATTTTGCCTGCCGATTAGTACGTTGCCTAGATCCCATTCAGGATGCCCGCCAATATGTTTGGAGTGTAGGGTTAAATTGCTGCCGTCGGTGTGAATAGAGCAGGGGATATTGATTTTATCGCCATTTTGCCCGCTCCAACCTCCTCGCACAAAAAAATAAAGTCGCGTCCCATCACGGTTAAGCAAAGTGTGATTAATAAATAGACCGCTATGATTTATATTTGGGTTTTGTTTTAGGAGAAGCTCATGGAGGTCCCGAAAAGAAGCTAGAAGCTGTTTTTTGCCGGTTTCAATATCTATTTTAAAGACGCCATCATTACTTGGTGCTATTTCTCCTTTAGACCAGTCGAGAGCATCAGGATAACCAGTTACGAGTCTGAGGCGGGCAAGTCGGCCATAATTAAGCCCCATAAAAAATGCGCCATTGGCAGAAACTCCGCCATTGGCAATGGGGGTATCTGGAAAACGATATTCACGAAGTCGTTTTTTTGCCTTTAAGTCATAGAGCACGGTAAAGACTTTGCCAGTTTTAGGGTCCCGGTCATTGAAAAAAAATTGGTACTCAGCATGTCTCGGGTGCCAGTAAAACATGGTGCCCTGNTGNGGGTTCCAGCCGTAGGTTTTATCGATGGGGATGATTTTGTTTTTGTTTTGAGTGTCAATCACACAAACGGTTGCGGCTTCATTAGGCTTCGGCATTCTGTCTATCTGGTCAATTTCAAGACAGAGAATATAGCGGCCACTGCNGTTCCAAGGTATGGTTTGGCACTGACCAATGTAGCCGAAGAAATGATGTTTTGAGCCTGAAGTGAGCTGTTCTAATTGTAGGTTTAAGACAGGCCTCTGCTCCTTGCAGATTATGTGACAGGGCAAGTAAAAGCTAGCCGTTAAAATTAATAGAACAATTGCCCTCACCAGCATAATTTTAATGACTTGATGCGCTGGGGGCAATAACTCCCTTTTTTATCCTCTACATTGACTAACAATCCAGANNTGAGTAGGGTGATCTCCGACCCCGCGGAGAGGTGGCGGAGTGGTCGAACGCGCTAGTTTGCTAAACTGGTTTAGGCGTAAAGTCTAACGAGGGTTCGAATCCCTCCCTCTCCGCCATTTCTTTCCATGCCCACCAACGCCATCAAGGTTTTGATTGCTCAGTCCGATGGATTGGTTATTACCGAGTTAATGCTGGGTGAAGGGGTATATCTAATCGGAGCCGGTTCGAGTTGCCAGATTCAAGTGGGTTCCATCGCCTCAGAACATGCACGACTGGAAGTCAGTAGTGGGCAAATGTCTATTGAGGATATAGGCGGCCCAACTGCGGGAGGGGTGTATCTGGACGGGGCGGCGGTTCTTGGAAAGTTACAGATTTATTCAGGGCAAACCATTCAGGTAGCCGATCGTTGGTTGCAGCTACAATCGGTTTCAGCAGTCTCGTCAGATGAAGAGGGGGTACTTGTTGGGAGATACCAGTTGATNCGCCAAATTGGCAGAGGTGGCCGNGGGGAGGTGTGGCTGGTTAATGATTTGCAAGTCAATCAGGAGCTTGCGGTAAAGCGCCTTCCCAGTGAACTCACCGGCGATGCGGTTGCAATGAATGATCTATTACGGGAAGTTGAAAAAAGCAGACACCTGAGTCATCCCAATATTATCCGGATTTTTGATCTTGTTCAACCTGATGAGGAGCCGCCATTTCTCACGCTAGAATATATTGATGGTCAGGACTTAGCCTCGATGAGGCTTGCGCAGCCNGGCCAACTCTTTAAGTGGGAGAATCTTCGTCCGCTAATGACACAGCTTTGCGATGCACTTGAATACGCACATCAAAATAGAATTGTGCATCGTGATCTTAAACCATCCAATATGCTCGTGAATCACTCNGGCAATCTGAAGTTGGCTGATTTCGGTATTGCCGCGACCATGGCTGAAAGCTTGAGTCGCTCATCTATGCAGGGAAGTATTAGCGGGACATCGGTTTACATGAGCCCCCAGCAGATGAAAGGGGAACTNCCGCGTGCCAGTGATGATCTTTATGCACTGGGGGCCACNTTTTACGAATTATTAACCAGCCGAACCCCTTTCTATTCGGGTGATATTGCCCATCAGTTGCTCCATGAAGAGCCAAAACCCCTCTCTGAGAGGTTGTCTGAGCTGGGNCTACATAATGAGGTTCCTGATGCTGTTTGNGCGATGATTATGGCATGTTTATCCAAGGACCCAGCAAAGCGTCCGTCCAGCGCTATTGCTGTGGAGGAATGGATTGGCGGAGTTAAGACAGCAAGTAGCATGGCCTCTTCTGTACCTCTCACTCCTCAGACACTGGGTAAAGAAGCTTCACCAGTGCCTCCTCCGAAAGTGGCAAACCCTACTAAGGTAGCAAAACAAACGGTGCACCAAAAAGTCTCTGAAGCGTGGGTGATGATTGAGTCGCGCGATAATAAATTATATCAGCCTTATATGAGCCTGGTGGCTTTGCTTGCACTGGGTCTGGTTGCTAATATGAAATTAAATTTCTTGAAGGTGGACTCCCTGGTTTTTTATACACGAGCAGAGCTCATTAAGGCTGTTGTTATCGTGCTGATTGCGTGGATGGTGCTTTCAACGGTGGGGCAGTATGTGATAAAGCCTAAGCATTACTTTTGTGGCGGATGTAATGGAAGGCTTAAGGGAAATAAAAAAGGTTTGTGTCCGCATTGTGGAGTTGAGATCAGTTAATTATTTATCACTCAACAATTATTTAAAGATGAATATACGTGCATTGATTATGTTGGTTACAGCGGCTTTATTTGCCGTTGGCTGCTCTTCCTTTGATCGAGCTTGGGAGAAGGCGGGGGATGTCGATTTTAAGGGTGTTGAAGGCAGATGGATTGGCAGTTGGTATAGTGATTATAATCAACATAACGGTCCTTTGAGATGCCTAATCACGAAGAGAGACGATGGTAAGTATGTTTATCATACTCACTTCCATGCAAAGTATAAGCTGGGGTTTTTGACCATTAATTATCCCTATGATATGGATATGGTCATTAAACAAAATAACGGAGCGTTTAACTTCAAAGGAGAAGCAGATTTAGGATGGTTGGCTGGGGGCGTTTATACGTATGACGGGAATGGTACTACCGATAAAATTAAAATAAATTATCGTGCTAAAATAGATTTTGGCACTTTCAAACTGGAACGCCCGCAGGATAATAAATGATGGATAACAAAGAAAACGGCGAACAAAAGAAATGGTACCAAGGTATTAGTAAATATCAGTGGCTGGTTCTTCTGATCGCATCGCTAGGTTGGGTTTTTGATATTTTTGAAGGTCAAATATTTGTGGCATCAATGCGAGATGCGATGCCTCAGCTTCTCAACGTGGGGTCTGCCGATAATCCAGAAGTTGCTAGCTGGAGTAATTATTCATTCGCGTCATTTTTACTAGGCGGGGCGTTTGGTGGCGTGCTTTTCGGGGTGATGAGTGATCGGATCGGTCGGTCTAAAACTCTTATTTTCACTATTCTGTTTTATTCAGTTTTCACCGCCCTAACGGCTTTGGCTTCAGAGGCATGGCACATGGTGGTGCTTAGGTTTCTTGTTGCTATGGGTGTCGGAGGGGAGTGGGCAGTGGCCAGCGCTATGGTTGCTGAAGTTATGCCTAAACGTTCACGCGCAGTAATGAGCTCTATATTTCATGCATCGAGTGTTTTTGGGACACTGCTTGCAGCGGCGGTGGGTTATTTCATTCTTGCAGCTAAGCCATGGGGAGAGAGCACGTGGAAGCTGGGATTCCTAATCGGGATTCTGCCGGCTTTATTAACATTGTGGATCCGCTGGAAGTTACATGAGCCTGAAAGATGGAAGAAAGCAAAAGATGCAGAAAAAAAGGATGAGTCTCAGGCTACGGGTCGTTTATTAGAAATATTTAATAAAGAATATATCCGAGGTACGGTTCTGGGAGTTGCTTTAGCCACCATTGGTCTTGTTACTTTTTGGGGGTGTCACATTTACGGTAAAAATGCCCTAATGCGATCTGCGCAGGCAAAAGCGTTGNTGGCAGAAAAGGTAGATCTTAATGCGCCCTCAAAAAATGATGGAGAAAATGCGGAATCTTTTGAAAAAAGAAAAAGTGATTGGAAGCAACAGCGTAAAAATGCCCTGGATAAACATTCTGAAACAATCAAAAAAGCAGAAATGAGTAGCATGGCTTTGAATACTATTGGAGGGGGGCTTGGATTGGTTTTATTCGGGTCTATTTCTAACAGGCTGGGTCGTCGCGGCGCATTTATGCTTTATCATTTAGGTGCGTTCGTAATGGCATTGCTGATGTTTATGGTGCTCATACCTAATGGCGCATCAACTACTGTTTTAACCATAGCCTTACCTATATTTGGTTTTCTTACACTAGGAATGCATGCGGGTTATGCAGTTTATTTCCCAGAGTTATACCCTACGCGTTTGCGTGGCACGGGAACCGGTTTTTGTTTCAATATGGGCCGGGTAGGATCAGCCATATATTTGCTTATTGTNGCAAAAATTGGTTGGCAGGCGGATCAAGCGTCTTTGTATATGGCTCCTGTTTTTCTNTTGGGAGTTTGGGTTGCNTATATGGCTCCAGAAACAAAAGCGCAGGATTTACCTGAATAAATTATTCGAGAGAAAAGCCTTCGGCTGAGAAGCTTGTGGTTCTCATTTCGTGTGATCCATTGGCTCGAGTCAGCTCATACATGAATCTAATTTCATTTTCATGATGTTGCGCATCGATATAGCGTAATGATCCGGTTGCGTATGGGCTGGTAATGCAGGGCTCATCTGGTGATAGAATTTCCCAGTTCTTTAAATCGGTGGATACTGCCAAGCCTGTACGTTCTTCATAGTTTTGGTGGTGCCCCTCGCTTCCATCATAGAAAGCATAGTATTTACCATTCAAAGGGAGCACACTGTTGATTCTCCGGCAATATTTATCCCAGGCACTATCGCCTTCAGGCTTGAGGATTATTCCCTGATAGTTCCAGTTATCTAAATCATCAGAGGTGGCTAGTGCAGTGGCACTGATACATTCACCTGTATTAAATATATCCAACGTGTCATGAGAGCTGTCCTTTGTGGATGCAGTATTGATAGCTACGCTCAGGAAAAGGTGATATTTTCCGTTTTCTTCCAATATCCATGGGTCTTTAATGCCTTCCAAGCCAAGATCGGTTGCTGTGAAGAGACGTTGTGTTTTTCCCGCATCAAGTGATCCAATATTGTCTGACTTATTGATGGTTACGCACCATCTTCCATCTTCCGGAGCTACATAGCTCGTTAAATATCTAAAAACTCCATCATTGCCACGCCTTAGGATGCTTTTCTCGATGGATGCGGATTCGTAAATATCTTTATGCACTGACCATACGTCCTCAAAAGTTTTAAAATCAGAGGTCTTGGCTATTCGTGATTCTCCACCACGATCCGGCTCGATGCCCCGTGGGCGACGGATTCTGTAGCAAATGTAGCTGACTTGGTCCTGCTTATCCCAATACCAGCCAGGCGCACCAGCCCAGTAGCCTTGTTCATCGCCAACAGGTTCTTTGGCTATGGTTCCATTTAAAAGGTTTTCAGTGATAGGGTGCTTACTCATTTATTTTATGGTGACAGTTTTCTTTGTTTTAATTGACTCCTCAGCTGCAATCGCCAGAAGTGTGCCATCAATGGTGTTTTTTACGGAAGTTAATGGAGACTTGCCCGTTTGCACAGCTTTGATAAACGCAGGGTGTATTTCAGCAAAGCCCAAATGACCACCCCAGCCGACCCCTCGCGTTGCTTTTACCCGAATAATTCGAGGTTCCTCTTTTCGCCGTCCTTTTTTCCAATGGAGTAGCGTTAAATTATCAAGATCCGTCTGTAGAATCCCTTCATCGCCCACAACTCCCATTTCAAGAGTTTCTTTCGGCGGTTTGTGGGCAAATAAACTTAAATGGAGCGTGCCCTTTGCTCTGTTGGCGTATTCCCAGCTTGCTGAAGCGTGGTCGTGAACTTGATTTGGTCCTGGGATAACCCGGTTTACAGCATTACTGCCAAATGCGCTTACACGTTTAGGTCTGGATTCCATCCACCAGTTCATCAGATCGAAATGATGACAGTTTTTATCAACCAAGCAGCCACCGCTTTTTCGTCTGTCTTGAATCCAATCACGGCTTTTGGGTTGGAAGGGGCCTCTGAACTCCTTGCACCAGGTCATCATAGGGGTGCCGATGGCACCCTGATTAATTAATTTTTTAATCCTTGTGAAGTAGGGGGAGTAACGCAACTCATGACCTATCATCAGAACTCGGTCGCTCTTTTGGGTTGCTTTTAACAATTGCCTGCATTCTTTGACCGTTATGCCAACTGGTTTTTCCAAAAATACATGTTTCCCTGCTTTTAAGCAGTTTAGCGCAAGTGGGACATGGGTGAAATTTGGCGAAGATATTACGACTGCATCTATATCGCTTTGAATGAGTTCTGACTCTTTCTTATATAATTTGATGTCAGGGGAAATTTTTTGAGCCTTACGGATACGCTCGAGATTACTTGCGCATAAAGCCACAGCGATTGCTTGTCTTTTACATTGTTCATGAAATAGCTGTAGGTGGCTGTAGCCCATGGCCCCCGCTCCGATGAATCCCATGCGAATTTTTTTCGCCATGGGCGAACCTTGCCTAGGTCGGCGAATTGATACAAGCCTGACATCTGAATAGATTGTCATTGAGTTGGAGCAGGACAGGGGTTTCCTTTATTAAGTGCCTTTTGTGACACATCTTGAGTGCGCTGATTGTCAGACTGAATATCCATCAGGTGAAGTGCACGGGCTGTGCACTAAATGCAGTAGACCACTTTGGGTGCGGTATGATTTAGAATTGATACGAAGAGAGTTTCCCAAAAAAACACTATTTGGGAGGCCTCCCACACTCTGGCGTTATCTTGAACTATTACCGGTTGAGAATCCCCTAAACATTGTTTCACTAACTGAAACAATCACCCCAATACTCCCAGTGGATCGCCTTGGGTCTGAATTCGGCTTACAGAACTTGATGATCAAGGATGAAAGTCGTTTGCCAACAGGAAGCTTCAAAGCTCGCGGGATGGCGATGGCGGTTACGATGGCTAAGGAGTTAGGCCTCAAGCGTCTTGCTGTACCTACTGCAGGTAANGCCGGCGGAGCTTTAGCGGCTTATGCCGCAAGGGCTGGACTTGAGAGTTGGGTTTTNATGCCAGAGGATACGCCGATAATAAATCAGAAAGAGTGCGTGCTTCATGGGGCAAATGTATACGCTGTAAACGGGTTAATTGATGATTGCGGGAAATTAGTTGGTGAAGGAAAGAGTGAAATGGGTTGGTTTGATGTATCAACTCTCAAAGAACCTTACCGCATTGAGGGAAAAAAGACCATGGGGCTCGAGCTTGCTGAGCAATTTGACTGGGAATTGCCTGATTGGATTTTATACCCAACTGGCGGGGGCACCGGTTTGATTGGCATGTGGAAGGCATTCGGAGAGTTGGAGGCCTTAGGATGGCTTAAAAGTGGGAAGAAGCCTAAAATGGTATGTTGTCAAAGTGACGGGTGTGAACCTATTGTGAGGGCTTTTGAATCGGGTGCGCGCCATGCTAAACGAGTGAATAATGCATGTACGATCGCTAGTGGCCTGCGAGTACCTAAAGCAGTGGGTGACTTTATGATTCTAGATGCCATTCACGATAGTGGTGGCCTGGCAATGAGTTCACCGGAGAAGGAAATATCCAAGTGGATGCACCTTTCCAATTCGACAGAGGGTATTGCCGTTTGCCCTGAAACTGCTGTTTGCCTAGGGGTTCTTGATCAGCTTGTGAGTCAGGGTAAGGTTAAGCCCAATGACCGAGTGTTAGTATTTAATACAGGTGCAGCCCAGAAATATCCTGAAAGCGTGAATATTGACCTGCCTAAACTGGATCTGAGTCAGCCCGTAGATTGGGCGAGTCTTCCTTTGGCTTGAGTTGGGGGAAAAGTATCACATCACGGATACTCTCTTGGCCAAGAAGCATAATGCAAAGTCTATCAATGCCTATCCCGATGCCGCCCGCGGGCGGCATGCCGTGCTCAAGTGCTGTTAGAAAATCTTCATCCAGTTTTTGTTGTTCACCGCCTGCTTGTTGTTCGAGACGTTCACGTTGTTCAATTGGATTGTTTTGTTCGGTGTAAGCTGGGGCAATCTCCTGGCCGTTAATGCAGCACTCAAAAACTTCGACGCAATCAGGGTCCTCAGGAGATAGTTTAGCTAGGGGGACCAGTTCTTTTGGGAGGTGTGTGACAAATGTTGGTTGAATGAGNGTCGGTTCAATAAGTTTTTCNAACACTGCGTTTGTTACTTCAAAATCCTCTCCTTCAGTATCTATTTCGATTTTTAGTTCTTGGTGGGCGCGTTCGCGTCGCTCTTCAGGTGTAAGATCAAACCAATCTTTGCCTGCCTTTTCACATATTAAATCTTTATATTTNGCNCGTTTCCAGTCAGGGGTCAGATCGATGGTTTTGGTAATATTGCCTTCGTTATCTTTTTGTTCAANCTTTAGGGTTCCCAGTACTTTTTCGGAGACATGGCAGATCATGGATTGGGTGAGTTCCATCATGGTTTCATAATCCCCGTAAGCCTGATANGCTTCCAGCATCGTGAACTCAGGGTTATGTCGTCTGGAAATGCCTTCGTTTCGGAAATTGCGCCCAATTTCGAATACTCGGTCAATACCTCCAACGAGCAGCCTTTTGAGATAAAGTTCTAGTGCTATCCGTAAATAGAAATCTCTTCCGAAGGTATTGTGGTGGGTAACGAATGGGCGGGCAGCAGCGCCTCCTGGGATTGCCTGCATCATGGGTGTTTCAACTTCGACAAACCCTCGTTCATTCATGAAGTTTCGCATTTCTCTAATAATGGCGCTCCGCTTAAGAAAGGTTTCTTTTACCTCATCGTTTGACATTAAGTCTAAATACCGTTTTCGATAACGAATTTCTTGATCGGCTAATCCGTGCCATTTTCCAGGAGGAGGCCGAAGAGCCTTTGCCAGAACCACAAAGTCGCTCACTTTAACACTGATTTCTCCCGTCTTAGTGGTAAAGAGAACTCCGTTGGCACCTATGAAATCTGCAAGATCGAGGCTCTTGAATATTTTGAATGCTTCATCTCCAATATCATTTTTTCTGACGAAAAGCTGTATGGAGCCGCTGGTGTCTTTAATGTGAGCGAATATGGTTTTTCCCATTTCGCGCTTTGACATCAATCGTCCTGCGATCGCAACAGGCTTCTCTTCTGTATAGTTTTTCTTTGCTGTTGCAGCATCGTCACTAGGTGTGAACTTATTGGAAAACGGATCGATACCGGCCTCGTTTAAAGCGGTAAGATTGGTGCGTCTTTGCTCGATAAGTTGATTAGTATCTTCCACGGCGAGCAAATCAATACGGATTAAAGGGCAAAGTGCAACTCTTTGTAATTGAAACATCCGTAAATGAAGGCAAACAATGGGAGATGCGAGTTTTCATATCCTTGGCTTTTGCGTTTTGGGTAAACTTTGCCGCTTGGGCCGAACTGGCAGGCAGCAGGCCTAATATAGTAATAATTATTGCTGATGATATGAGCTGGAATGATTGCAGTTTGTATGGAAACAAGGGGCTCCCAACACCCAATATAGATCGTCTTGCCGCAGAAGGGATGCGTTTTGACCGGGCATTTTTAACAATCAGCTCCTGTAGCCCCAGCCGGGCAAGTATTATTACTGGTCGTTATCCCCATCAGACAGATGCCGAACAGCTTCACTGGCCCATTCCGGGCAATCAGGTCACTTTTACTGAAAAACTTATGGAGGCTGGTTATTGGACTGCCTTAGTAGGGAAATTCCATATGGGCAAGGCAATGAAGAGCAGGTTTGATGTTGTAAAAGAGGCAGATACGAGTGGGTTTATCGTCTCTAAGCAAGGTAAGTTTGAGGAATCCGCAAAAGGTGATGCTAAAAGCGGAGCAACTGAATGGGTTCGAGCGTTACGGGAAAGGCCAACGAATAAGCCGTTCTTTTTTTGGTTGGCAGCGCTAGATCCGCATCGCCCTTATGACCAAAATATCCTCAATGACCCCACGGGTTTAGAGGATGTAAAACTGCCTCCTTATGTGCCCGATACTCCTGAGGTGCGCGCTGATTATGCCCTATATTACGATGAAATTCGACGGCTTGACCGGTTCGTCGGTATGGTGATCGCTGAATTGAAGCGACAGAAGGTAGATAAAAATACGTTGGTCATGTTTATCAGCGATAATGGTCGACCGATGCCCCGTGACAAGACCACTTTATATGACAGCGGAGTACGTACTCCCTGGATCGTTCGGTGGCCAGATAAAGTGAAGCCCAACACCGTGAATTCCAACTTAGTAAGCTCGGTTGATATTGCTCGTACATTTATGGATTTGGCCGGAGCGAAATATGGTGAAACATTTGTTGGCAACAGTTTTATGCCAATGCTTGAAGATGCCGAGGTTTCAATTCGTTCATATGCTTTCGGCGAAAAAAACTGGCACGACTTTTCTGATCGGTGTCGGTATGTGAGGGATGAGCGATTCAAGTATATACGAAACTTTTATCCGCATTATCCAAATACTCCCTCAGCAGATGCATTACGGAGTCCTGTTTTTCGTAAAATGCAAGTGCTGCGTGATGCGGGCAAATTAAGCCCAGCCCAAATGAGTTGCTTTATTAAGCCGCGACCAGTGGAGGAATTATATGATGTGGTTAACGACCCTTATGAGCTAGTGAATTTGGCTGGCAGACCAGAATATGCAGAGGACCTTAAGCGTTTGCGTTTACAGTTGAAACTTTGGCAAAAACGCACTCATGATCAGGAGCCAGAATTTGAAGCCCCTGATGAATTTGATCGGGAAACGTGTTTGCCACTGCCGGTACGGCACCGCCCGCGTGCCTCTAAAGCGCAAATGTTGCAACAATTCCGCAAAACTGGCCGGATCAAATAGGGGAGCCAATAGTTGCCAGCCAACATCTGAGTCATTAGTCTTCGGGCGTTATGGTTAACTTTACGAAACGGCTTGTCTTGGGGCTGATGGTAATTTTTTCTTTCGGTCTAACTCAACAGACTATGGAATCCAAAGAGAAAAAAAAGAGCCGTGTGTTACGGCATGTCGTGTGCTTTAAGTTTAAGGATTCTGCTAAGGAATCAGAGGTGGAAAAGGTGGTAAAAGCTTTTGCCGATCTAAAAAATAAAATTTCCTCCATCAAGGCTTTTGAAATGGGTACAAACAATAGTCCTGAAGGACTCGATAAGGGGTTTACTCATTGCTTTGTGATAACTTTTGCTAATGAGGAAGGGCGTAAGGAATATTTGCCCCATCCTGAGCATAAAAAATTTGTGGGATTGCTAAAGCCAATTCTCGAGGATGTTTTTGTAATCGATTACTGGAGTCAGTAACTTGCTACATAATGAGCATGTAGACCAGTAATCCGCCAAGCAGAGCTCCGATTACAATGGCGACAATGACGTACGTTTTAACCCACTTGGAACTCTTTGCCTCAAAAGCTGATACTCCAGGTTCAACGGATCCAAAATCGCCCGGCTCAATTGCTTTTGGCGTGTTGGAGATCACTGCAGTCTCTCGTTTAACGCTTTCCACGACTTCAGGGTTGTCAACCAGCTGAAGATGAATGTTTCCGGCCTGAAGAATATGGCCCGGAATTAGTGCCACTGGCTGTGTGACAGGCTGCTCTGACACAAAGCTTCCATTCTGGGATCCTAAGTCCTGATATACTATCTGACCATCAGCTACTGTAAACTGACCATGTTGTGCGGATATAGTGGAGTCGGCTATAAGGATAGCATTACCTTCAGCAGACCCAATTACATGGGTTCCTTCTGATAGCTCGAAGGGACCACCTTGTATTCCTTCGGTTATAATGTAGAGCAGCGTGGCCATGCCTCAAACAACGCTACCTACCTTTCGGTCGGGCGATTTGAGGGTACTATTTAACTGTAGTGTGTCAAGCTAGGCTTGTGTGACGGTTTCCCTAAAATCTGAAAATAGCGATCTCGAATCATGTGGTCCGGGCGATGCTTCCGGGTGATACTGAACGCTGGAGATGGGTTTGGTCTTGTGTCTCAGTCCCTCTACAGTTTTATCATTGAGGTTGATACGGTTTACTAAAACATCTTCATCAAGGGTGCTAGGGTCTATGGCAAAACCGTGGTTCTGAGAAGTTATTTCGATACGGCCAGATTCTAATTCTTTTACGGGCTGATTTGCTCCTCGGTGGCCAAATTTTAATTTATAGGTTTTAGCTCCCAAGGCCTGACCTAAGATTTGGTGTCCTAAGCAAATTCCAAAAGTTGGCATTCCGTGTTTAATCAACTCCTGCACGTTTTTTACTGCGTAGTTCATGGAAGCTGGGTCACCGGGGCCATTTGATAGGAATAGCCCCGCTGGATTATAAGATAAGGCTTCTTTTGCGCTAGTTGTTGCCGGAACGACATGGCAATCGAAACCATGCCTGCGAAGGCACCTTAAGATATTGTATTTTATTCCAAAATCGTAAACAACGATCGGAATATCCGTATCGGGTAGAGGCTTAGATGGAGGACTAGTTTCCTTCCCTTGAGGGAGAGAGAATTCTTCGCTGGTTTCCTCGTGTTCATTCCATCGAAACGGTTTCTCATGAGTGACTAATTTTGCATAGTCTTTGCCGAGCATTCCGTGCCAATTAGCTGCATAATTAATCGCCTCTTTTTTTGAAGTTTTATCGGTGCATATTATTCCGTTTAATGCACCACTTGAGCGTATTTTTTTTGTCAGTGCGCGTGTATCAATGCCTTCAATGCCCGGTATACCGTGTTTTTCTAGGTAATCATCGAGAGACTGGGTGGCTCTCCAGTTACTGGTTACAGCTGATAATTCTCTAATAATAAATCCAGCAACATGAGGTTGGTAAGATTCTATGTCCTCATTATTAACTCCATAATTTCCTATTTCAGGGTAAGTCATCGTCACTATTTGCCCTTTGTAAGAGGGATCTGTGAGAATCTCCTGATAACCAGTCATGGAAGTGTTAAAGCATACTTCACCGCAGGAGTTGGTTTCCGCCCCAAATGAATTGCCTTGAAAAACAGTTCCGTCTTCTAATGCAAGAATCGCCATTATTTGGCCGTAAAGCCGGTGGATACTAGGGGGTAGACCGCGCGGGGGTCAAGCGGACACAAAAAAAGGTGAGGGTCAGTTATTGGAGTGGCTAGTGAATAACCATTTATTCCAAAAGTCCCGGGGGTTTATGCGTTCTCCTTGTTGAGCCGATTAATAATTTTGCCGTCAACTATGGTTAGCGTGGGTCTGCCCTTGAGTGTCCATCCATTAAATGGGGAATTGGAGCTTTTACTCGAGCTACTTTTAACATCAAACACCCATTGGGTGTCTGGGTCAAAAACTGTTATGTCAGCGTCTGCGCCAATGGTAAGGGTGCCTTTTGCCAGGTTGAGTAATTTAGCAGGATTAATGGTATATTTAGCGATCAATTCGCTTAGTGAGAGGTGTTTGTTGTGGTAAAGCTGGGTTAGTGACAGAGCTAGTTCTGTTTCCAGTCCAGTGATTCCAAATGGTGCATAGTCAAATTCTACATCCTTCTCATGAGCAGAGTGGGGAGCGTGGTCACTAGCGAGAATTTCAAGGGTGCCATCGGCAAGACCCTCGATTACTGCAGTGCGGTCATCTGCTGAACGGAGTGGCGGGTTCATCTTGAAATGAGTGTCAAAGGAGGCCCATCGTGTTCTTTGTGATTCTGTCTGTAGTTCGCGTCCATCTTCAGCCCAGAAATGCTCACTGCCCCCTATTGCTGCATCGGTGAGGATAAAATGGTGAGGGCAGGCTTCACCAGAAATAGGAACTCCGTTTTGTTTAGCTCGCCGGATGAGTTCAACGGATTTTGCACTGCTAATATGTTGGCAGTGAATATGAGTGCCGGTGAGTTGAGCGAGTTCAATATTTCTGGATACAATTAAATCTTCTCCGGCCGCCGGCCAGCCTTTTAACCCAAGATTAGTACTCCAATACCCCTCATGCATGACTCCGTCAGTTACCATTGAGTAGTCTTGGCAGTGGTCCATAACCGGCAGGCCAAACATGCCTGCATACTCCAAGGCTCGCCGCATTAGTTCATTGTTTTGCACGCAGTGGCCATCATCAGTGATGGCAACTACCCCCGCATCCTTTAAGGAACCGATTGGTGATAATTCTTCCCCGGCAATGCCTACGGTTATGGCTCCGGCTATATAGACATTCACTAATGCCTCATGCTGAGCCTTGTCTTGTATCAATTTGACCGTAGATGGGGTATCAATGGCAGGGGAAGTATTAGGCATGCAGACAACTGAGGTGAATCCTCCCATCGCCGCAGTTGCTGAACCTGAGGCGATATCTTCCTTAGCCGTTTGGCCTGGCTCTCTGAAGTGGACATGTAAATCAATCAGACCGGGGCAAATAACTTGCCCGGAACAATCGATAATTTC
>PBEJ01000051.1 GCA_002719595.1 Verrucomicrobiales bacterium | reverse complement strand
CTTCTTCTTCGTCGCAGTCTTCTTCTTCGCCGCAGTCTTCTTCTTCGCCGCAGTCTTCTTCTTCGCCGCAGTCTTCTTCNTCGTTTTTTTAGTGCTATTATTGGGCATTATTCTGCTCTATTTATCAAAAAATGTCGGGGAATATGGTGCTGAATTGTCCATCCGTCAAGGTGCCAACCCCAAAAAACAAAAAAAAACCCGCGTTTCAACACATATTTTTGCCTTTAATCACTCACTTGTCCAGAGACCACCCATAAAAGCTTGTGAAAAATTTCACAAATTACTTGTAAGCTAATCTCTCTGACCCTACCCTTNTCTGGTACTTTCAGGGGGCTTTTCATGACAAAAAAAACTGAAATCGGCTATAACTCNAAGGTTGAGGGTGAAGTCATTCACACCACGGTCGATGCTGCAATCAACTGGTTTAGAAAAAACTCACTCTGGCCAATGCCAATGGGGCTAGCCTGCTGTGGTATTGAGCTAATGGCTTCAGGCTGTAGCCGATTCGATATTTCCCGTTTTGGCTCGGAAGTAATGAGGTTTTCCCCNCGACAATCGGATGTAATGATTGTAGCCGGTACAGTAACCTACAAGATGGCGACTGCGGTTAAGCGAATCTATGACCAAATGGTCGAACCCAAATGGGTAATTGCGATGGGGGCATGCGCGAGTACTGGTGGCATGTATCGCAGTTATGCCGTACTTCAAGGGGTCGACCAAATTATTCCCGTAAATGTGTATATTGCTGGATGTCCACCACGTCCTGAAGCCGTCCTTGAAGGATTGATGAAACTCCAATCTAAAGTTGGGAAAGAACCTTGGTCGAAAAAACATTTTAAGACCACAGAATCGACGAACTGCCCCTAACTAAAAATGACTACCGCCATCGATTCCGCTTCAAGGTTAAAAGAGCATTTTGGAGATTTAATATCCGAGCCCATCAAGTTCCGCAATGAAATCACCCTTTATATCAGTAACCCCGATCGCATCGCTGAAGTTTGTGAATTTGCAAAACACAAACTTGGATTTGATTACCTGATCGATATTTCATCGATCGATGATTTTGGTGAAGATCCACGATTCACCGTGGTGTATGAACTAAGTAGCATTCAAAATCCACAACACTTGCGGTTAAAAACCACAATTTCTGAAGAGTGTGGTGAAATTCCCTCCGTCACCGGAGTATGGCGCACAGCCGATTGGCATGAGCGCGAGGCATACGATATGATGGGAATAAAGTTCACCGACCACCCTAATCTAAAACGCATCCTAATGTGGGAGGGGTATCCTTACTTTCCGCTGCGCAAAGATTTTCCGCTGGAGGGCAAACCAACTGAAGTACCCGACGTAGCCAGCACAGGCATTGCTCCGCTGGAAGGTGGACCGTTTGTAACCTTGCCTAGCAGCGAAGATTCCACAAGACGCGAACCACGACGCCGCAATCCTGAAGATTGGCAGAACTGATATATATGAGCCATTCAAGCACAACCCAAGACGTCGAGTTTCGCGACACTGCCGCCAATGCGGCCAGTGTTACAGATAAATTGCCCGATGTTGAAGGCGAGAAAATGGTGCTCAATATGGGCCCTTCCCACCCCGCAACCCATGGTGTGTTGCGCCTAAAGCTGGAGATGGACGGCGAGCTGATCACCAAGGCGGAGCCTGATGTGGGATACCTTCACCGCGGCGATGAAAAAATCGCCGAGAACATGACTTATAATCAGTTCATCCCATACACAGATAGACTTGATTACCTCGCCCCCCTTGCCAATAACGTCCATTACGTTTTGGCCGTAGAAAAACTACTAGGCGTGGAGGAAAAAATTCCAGAACGCTGCCAATATATTCGCACCATTTGTTGCGAACTGGCACGGGTATCAGCACATCTTCTGGGGCTCGGCGCATTTGCAATGGATACCGGTGCATTCACAGTGTTTCTACACACCTTTACCGAGCGCGAAAAAATTTATTATCTAATCGAGGCACTAACCGGTGCAAGATTTACCACCAGCTACACCCGTGTGGGCGGGCTATCGCGCGATCTGCCTGAGGATTGGCTCCATGAGCTGAGCAAATTCCTAGATGAAGTGGAAGTGAACTTTGATGAAACCGAAAAGTTGCTGACGCGTAACCCCATCTTTTTGGAACGCACGCAAGATGTCGGAATAATCAGCCGTGAGGAGGCTATTGATTTTGGCTTATCAGGTCCCAACCTTCGCGCCAGTAATGTCGAGCACGATGTCCGTAGAGCACATCCTTATATGATCTACGATCGATTTGATTTTGAGGTGCCTGTTGGCACCAAGGGCGATTGCTATGACCGTTACGCTATTCGCATCCTTGAGATGCGTGAATCCGTAAAAATTCTGCGTCAATGCATCAAGGATATACCAGATGGTCCAATTAACGTGGATGACGGCAAGATTGTCCTACCAACTAAGGAAAAGGTGATGACTAGTATGGAAGAACTGATTCACCAATTTATGATCGTCACACAGGGTCAGGATGCACCGACCGGTGAGATTTATTTCGGCGCGGAAAATCCCAAAGGGGAGCTTGGCTTTTATATCAACAGCCTTGGAGGCGGAACTCCGCACCGTCTTAAGATTCGTGCTCCATCTTTTGTAAACCTGAGCATCCTCTCGCATTTATTACCAGGCTACATGATGGCAGATGTCGTTGCGATACTTGGCTCGCTAGATTTTGTAATGGGAGAATGTGACCGATGAGCTTTACCCCGTCCAACAATCTCAAGGAAGAAGTCTCGGAACTGCTCACGCATTATCCTGAAGGTGAGAAACGTAGTGCATCGTTGATGGTCTTGCACGCAATACAGGAAGAGACTGGTTACATAAGCAAAGAAGCAATGCAATGGGCTGCTAATGAAATAGGAATAAAACCGCTGAACCTATATGAATTAGTTACCTTTTACCCAATGCTGAGAGAAGAGAAGGCGGGTAAATATGTACTTAAAGTTTGCCGCACACTCAGCTGTGCCCTTGCCGGCGGAATGAGCTTGCACAAAAATCTCTGCAGTAAATTAAAGCTAGACCCGGCCGCGCATGGATTACAAACCACAGAAGATGGAAAATTTAGCATCGAATTCTCTGAATGTTTGGCTAGCTGCGGCACAGGCCCGGTAATGATGTGTAACGACAACTTTTTTGAAGCTGTCAGCAACAGCAAAGCCGAAGATATTTTAAGNAAATGCGAATNAAAAACATGGTTGCCCGACAGGGATTTGAACCCCGACAAACAGAACCAGAATCTGTCGTGCTACCGTTACACCATCGGGCAGTTAAACCGTTGGAGCANATAAAACATAAGAACAATTAGACAGTCAAGCTGATGCCACAGGAATATAAATTACTCCTGAAAAANGCCGATGAGCCGGGATATTCGAATGATATCGAATGCTANGAACGTAACGGCGGATATCANGCATTCANAAAAGTATTAGCCATCAAGACGGCAAAAGATTCCAATAATAAGGAAATCACACCCCAGGCACAATTACGTACAAGTGTACTCGACTCCGGTCTACGCGGACGCGGAGGTGCAGGCTTTTCCTGCGGACTCAAGTGGAGTTTCATTCGACACCCAAACCCCAAACCAGTGTATCTCATCTGCAACGCGGACGAATCCGANCCCGGCACGTTCAAGGANAAACAGATTATTTATAAAGATCCTCATCAGCTGATTGAGGGAATGATTATCTCCTGCTGGGCAAACCACGTGAACCTCGCCTACATCTACATTCGCGGTGAATTCACCGAAGGGGCTAAAATTCTCAATCAAGCTTTACAAGAGGCACGCAAAAAAGGGTACCTAGGAAAAAACATCTTCGACAGCGGATACGATTTGGATATTCACGTCCACCGTGGCGCCGGCGCATATATTTGCGGCGAAGAAACAGGTCTCATCGAGAGCCTCGAAGGAAAACGTGCCTACCCCCGCATTAAGCCGCCTTACTTCCCCGCTGCACTGGGCCTCTACATGTGCCCTACCATCGTCAATAATGTAGAGACCCTCTGCAACATAAAACATATTGTAGAAATGGGTGCCGAAGCATTCGCTAAGCTCGGCACGCCAAATAATACCGGCACCCGTCTGGTTAGCCTCAGCGGTGACGTGAAGCAACCCGGTTATTTTGAAATTGAAACCGGCAAAGTAACTCTTGGCGAATTAATCAATGAACCAGTTTTTGGTGGGGGTCTGCGCGATGGAAATAAACTGCAAGCGATCATTCCCGGTGGGTCCTCCTCAAAGGTTTTAAGAGCCGGCGAAACATTTTCAATTGGAGACAGAGAAATCGACCTGCTCGATATACCCTATGACTTTGATACCTTGATGAAAGTAGGAACCATGTCTGGCTCCGGCGCGATCATCGTAATTGACGATAGCCGCGACATCATCGAATGCCTCGCAAACCTTGCCGAGTTTTACGCGCATGAAAGCTGCGGCCAGTGCACTCCCTGCCGCGAAGGTTCGCTCTGGATGAACAAGGCATTACACCGCCTGACTCACGGCGAGGGCCGCAAGGAGGATACCGAGTACTTGAAACACATCGCTCACAACATCCAAGGCCGTACAATCTGCGCCTTTGGCGAAGCCTGCGCCTGGCCGGTACTGAGTTTTGTCGATAAATTTAAGGATAAGTTCGAGGAGAAAGTATCTGCTTGATTATGGCTGCTGAAATAAAAACAGAAAAGCCACCCGCTGTTGAAACTATTACCGTGAAGGTAGATGGCAAAGAGATTGATGTACCCAAACTCACGCCGAACTGGCAGAACAATCTTGTACCCACCACGGTTCTGCAAGCGTGCGAGCATGCCGGAATTGAAATTCCGCATTACTGTTACCATCCCAAGTTGCCGGTAGCCGGCAACTGCCGAATGTGCCTCGTACATGTGGGTATGCCGGGACGCCCTGGCCCTGATGGAAAACCCCCGATGAACGAGGATGGTTCGCTGAAAATTGACCCCATGGTTCTACCCTATGAAAGATCCACTCCCAAGGGTGTGATCGGTTGCGCTACCGACCTGGTCCCCGGCATGGAAATTTATGCCAGCAGCCCCGAGACCAAGGAGATGCGAGAAGCTGTTCTCGAAAGTTTACTTATTAATCACCCGCTGGACTGTACCATTTGTGATCAAGCGGGTGAATGCAAACTCCAGGAGTACAGTGTCGAGCATGGCCAGTCAGAAAGCCAATTTGCCGAGTATAAGGTACACAAGCCCAAGGCTGTTGATCTTGGCCCCCGGATCATGCTCGATGCCGAACGTTGTGTGCTTTGCACACGGTGTATTCGATTTAGTAAAGACATCGCTAATGATGATGCGCTAGGCATCGTGAACCGCGGCAGTTATAACACTATTGCTACATTTCTCGATACGCCGTTCGATAACAACTACACACTCAACACAGCAGATATCTGCCCAGTTGGCGCATTAACATCAAAGGATTTTCGATTCCAAATGCGAGTATGGTTCCTCAAAGAAACCAAAAGCCTTTGTACCGGTTGTGGTACTGGCTGTAACACAGTAATTGGTTCGCGAGAAAACACTATGTACCGCTACGAACCACGGGAAAATGATGCAGTAAATGGACCGTGGATGTGTGATTCGGGTCGGCTTAATTATAAGTGGATCGGAAGCGAACATCGGTTGTCCCAGGTGCAGGGTGCCAGCGGCTGGGCTACGGCAATCACAGAGATCAGCGGAAAACTTGAAGAAGCTGCACCNGGGTCTGTAGCCATCATTGGCGGAGCCCGCCAGACCAATGAAGAGCTGTACCTACTCAAGAGGCTAGCTGAGAAGTTGGAGGCCATTACTGATTCGGTTCCACGTACAGGCAAAGGCGATCGGNTGCTTTCCCACACCGACAAAAACCCGAATAGCACTGGTTCAAAGTTAATTGGCATNACTAATGGACGACCAGGTAGCCGTATTGCCGACATTGTCGCGGGTATTGAGGACGGCACAATCAAGACATTGATTGTTTTCGGCGATGACGTAACCAAAGCTGGNATCAGCGGAGCCCTATTAGATAAGCTGGNCCTGCTCGTGGTTAGCGATATTCTCCCCAATAACACTACCTCCAAGGCNCATTACTTGCTGCCTGGCTGNGCACATGCTGAAAAACGAGGCACCTTTACCAACATTAAAGGCCGGGTGCAAAAGTTTATGAAGGCACTCGAAGCTCCCGGCGACGCCCGACCAGAATGGGAGTTCCTTCATGAGCTAGTCGAAAATACAACAGGCCAAAACGGATTCAGTACTATTGAGGGACTATTCAACCAAATGGCTAATGAAGTGGAGGCCTTCAAGGCAAAGGATTTAACCTGGTCTGCTCTCGGTGACACCGGCGTAACCGTTGAGATTTAATGGAATGGATTAATAATCTACCTGCAGAACTGCAGTTCGCACTCTTCAGTTTACTGAAGATCCTGATTACTGTATTCGCAGTNGTTTTGCCAATGGTGGCCTATTCGGTGGTTGCCGAGCGGCGTATATCAGCTTGGATTCAAGACCGTGTTGGACCCAACCGTGTTGGACCTTGGGGACTTTTACAGCCTGCNGCCGACGGTTTGAAGTTTGTCCTTAAGGAGGACTTTACTCCAAACTANGTGCGCAAGGTCTATTTCTGGCTTGCCCCTGCGGTAAGCATGGTTCCGGCACTGATGACGCTGGCAGTGATTCCATTCGGTACAAAGATTGGAAATCAAAATGCAGTCATATCAGATCTAAACGTTGGCATCCTCTACACTTTCGGCATAGTGAGCCTGAGCGTCTACGGCATTGTTCTGGCAGGCTATGCAAGCAATTCCAAATATCCATTCCTCGGCAGNATCCGTAGTAGTGCGCAGATGATCTCTTATGAAATTGCTATGGGCATGAGCGTGGTGCCGGTTTTTATGCTGGTGGGCGAATTAAACCTCACCAAAGTGGTGGAGTATCAAGCTTCCGGTGCATGGATTATTTTTAAACAACCGGTAGCATTCGTGATTTTCCTCATTGCAGCTTTCGCTGAAACNAACCGGCTGCCATTCGACATGCCTGAAAGCGAATCAGAATTGGTTGGCGGTTATCATACCGAATACAGCTCAATGAAGTTCGCGCTATTCTTTCTTGGGGAATATGCAGCGATGATCGCAGTAAGCGCCATGATGGTAGTTCTTTTTCTCGGCGGGTGGACACTTCCCTTTGCTGGCCTAAACGAACCNGCTGAGTCACTCGTCATGGGCCTACTGCAAATCGGTATTTTTATTGGCAAACTACTACTATTTATGGGGCTATTTATTTGGGTGCGCTGGATGTTGCCGCGCTTTCGCTATGANCAGCTCATGGATATAGGTTGGAAACGATTTGTGCCACTGTCTCTGGCAAATATCATACTGACCGCGATTTATCTGTATTTCACATACAAAAAATAACATGCCCAAAGAAGTACAACGTGTAAAATTAAGCTGGTGGGAAAAATTATACATCCCCACATTTCTTAATGGCTTTAAAGTAACGCTAGGGCACTTTTTTTCGTTTAACAAATCAAAGGTNTACGAAGAGAAGAATAAAGACAACAAGTTCAAAACCACGCTAAACTACCCTGAGGAGCTTTGGACAGTNCCCGAAGGATTTCGCGGTGCCCCATACCTTGTCAGCGATCAGGGAGGTGCCACCAAGTGTGTGAGCTGTCAATTGTGTGAATTCGTGTGCCCACCCAAAGCCATCCGCATCACGCCCCCNGGTGAAGACGGTGAAGCCGCTCACCGGGAAGGGGCAGAAAAAATGCCGAAAGATTTCGAAATAAACATGCTCCGCTGTATCTTCTGTGGATTTTGCGAGGAAGTTTGCCCTGAGCAAGCCATCTATTTAGCCAAGGATTACTACGAAGGTTACGACGAAAAACTGATGAACCGTGATTACGCAATGACCGGAACTAATCGTGAGGAAATGATCTTTCATAAAGACAAGCTACTAAAACGCGGCGGAACGCATCATGATCAAATCAAAAAATGGGAAAAGAAAACTCGTGAAGCNAAAGCACAAGACACCTTTCCTNTAGATCTNCCGGACAAGAGTGAAAAAAACTAATGCAAGACGCTTTGTTTTATATTTTCAGNGCACTTACCCTGCTATGTGGCATCCTTGTGGTATTCAACCCTTTTAGCCGCAACCCAGTAACCAGTGCAATGTTTCTAGTGCTGACAATCATCAGCATGTCCGGTTTATTTGTGTTGCTGAATGCGTTCTTTCTGGCTGCGGTTCAAATCTTAGTCTATGCAGGCTCTGTAATCGTCCTTTTTCTTTTCGTAATCATGCTTTTGGATGTAAAGGAAGAGGAAAAACGGCAGCTTCAAAAGTTTGGCACCTTTATGGGCTTAATCTCAGTAATTGGCCTTGCGGCAATCATCATCAGCACCACCAACCAAACCTTCACCATTGCCAATCAAACAGAAGCAGCAGCCATAAAACAAACATTCAATCAAAGCGGATCAGCTGAAACAAAACCACTAGGTAAGCTCCTTTTCACCGAATACGTATTACCCTTCGAAATCATATCTCTTTTACTGTTAGTAGCAATGTTGGGCTGCATNCTATTAAGTAAACGAGAGGAGCCAAAGNAAGAGGTAAAATGAGTGTCGGTCTGGAACAATTTTTAATCGTCAGCATTATTCTCTTCTGCATCGGATTNCTAGGAGTAGTAGTTCGCCGTAATCTAATTGTGATGTATATGGGACTGGAACTCATGCTGAATGCTGCCAATCTAGCACTGGTTTCATTCTCNCATTACAGAGATAACCTNGATGGACAAATACTGGTATTCTTTATCATNACCGTTGCCGCAGCCGAAGTAGCNGTAGGACTCGCACTGATTGTAGCCTTGTATCGTAAACGNCAAGCCACCGATGTGAACGAACTCACCTCAATGAAAATGTAGTATATGGCTCAGGAAAATNTCACAAAATTCCTACCNCTNCTAATCCTGCTGGCACCCNTGTTCGCAGCGGTGATTATCATGNTTTTTACCCATCGGTTTAGGAGNCTTAGCTCGGGGCTATCCATAGGAGCTGTCGCNTTGAGCTTTGCGGCCAGTATTTTTCTTTTCGTTACGCAAAATACTGATCCNGGAGNTTCCACTAATTACTTTAATTGGCTCTCAATAGGCCATGCCTCNNAAANCACAATGTNANTTAATNCTCCNGCGGNTGCTACTCTGAATTTTGAATTCTCCCTGCAGAATGACCCATTAAGCCGGTTGATGCTTTTNGTCGTTACCTTAATAGGAACACTGGTTCATNTATTTTCTCTGGTCTATATGCGCGAAGATAGNGGTTACTCCCGNTTTTATGGNGCTTTGAGTTTTTTTATGTTNTCAATGTTGGGCATCGTTTTATCAGCCAATCTTGTGATGATGTTNATCTTTTGGGAACTGGTGGGNATATCGAGCTATTTACTTATAAGCCACTGGTTTGAGAAGCCCGCTGCTGCAGATGCAGGCAAGAAAGCGTTTATTACCAACCGAATTGGTGACGTCGGTTTCCTCCTGGGAATTTTGTTTGTGTGGAAGGAGACTGGATACCTAGGTTTTGATTCAAATTCACTAGGGTCCGTTTCCACTTTAGCAGGGCTTTTAATATTTTGCGGCGCTGTAGGTAAAAGTGCACAGTTTCCTCTCCACGTATGGCTACCGGATGCAATGGAGGGTCCTACCCCTGTCTCAGCGTTAATCCATGCTGCGACCATGGTCGCAGCGGGTGTTTACATGATTTGCAGGGTTTTCGCACTCTTCAACCCAGAAGCCCTAGAAATCATTGCTTGGATCGGCGCAATCACCGCTCTACTTGCCGCAATAATTGCAGTACAGCAAGACGATATCAAAAAGATTCTTGCTTACTCCACACTTTCACAGTTGGGCTACATGGTAATGGCCGTGGGTTGCAGTGGCCCCGCAGCAAGTATGTTCCACTTAACCACCCATGCGGCTTTCAAGGCGCTGCTTTTTCTCGGAGCTGGAGCAGTAATTTATGCCTGCCACCATGAGCAAAACATTTGGAAACTAGGTAATCTCAAAGACAAAATGGGCTGGACCACATGTACCTTTGTCATNGGAGCATTAGCATTGGCAGGATTTCCCCTTCTGAGTGGTTTTTTCAGTAAAGATGCAATTTTAATGGAAGCTTATGATCATAACCATGCTCTCTTTACCATTGGGGTATTGGTCGCCTTCCTTACAGCATTCTATATGACCCGATGCGTTGTCGTTGTCTTTCTAGGAAAGGCCCGATCCGATCACGCTAAGGAAGCTGAAGAAGTACCGGGTGAAATGATAACCCCGTTAGTAATTCTGACTGTTCTCAGTATTGGATTAGGCTGGGATGTATCGGGACTCTCCAGTTTCACTGAAGGTTACTCNCAGTGGGGGGAATTTGCATCAGACAATTCCACAGCCCATTCTGCAGCTGTGATAGGAAGCATACTCGCTGTCGCGATTGGATTAATCGTGGGATGGAAAATATACCGCAATGCCGACCAAGACCCCCTACCNAAAAAGCTAATGGGCGTCGGTGTCTTAATGCGTGAAGCTTTCAAATTTGACGAATTATACGCATTCCTCAACAAATGGACCCAGGAGAAAATATCTTATGTTGCCAATTGGTTCGATCGCTGGGCAATCGCTGGATTTGGAGTCAAAGGAAGCAGCGGAGTAGTCGATATCACCGGCTGCCTTTTACGACTTTTCCAAACGGGCAACATACAGACTTACTTACTATTAACAGTAATCGGACTCTTATTAATCCTGACCCTGATTTTGTTCTAAATGTCACCGCTTACAATCATAATGGGCTTACCGCTAATAATGGCTGTTATCCTTGCGTTGGNACCTCGTGAGAACCGGTCAATATTCCGCCTTGGCTCAATTGCTGCCACACTTGGCTCACTATTACTGGCAATATATGTTTTTGCCAAATTCGATGATCGACTCGAAGAAGCCCGCGGTGAGGTCACAATTATTGAGGCCACTTCCCTTGAAACCCAGTACGGGTATGTTTTTACCCAACGGTCAAATTGGATTGAATCTCTAGGTGTCTCTTTTCATGTAGGAGTTGATGGAATAGGTGTAGTTATGGTGCTAATGGCTGCTTTAGTATCTTTTGCTGCGACCTGCTGCGCCAAAGAAATCCAGACACGAGAGAAAGAGTTTTACATACTATTGCTACTTATGACTGGAGGCATTTTGGGGGCATTCATGTCGATGGACTTATTCCTTATGTATTTTCTGCATGAATTGGCACTCATCCCCACTTTCATAATGATAGGAGTATGGGGTCGAGGTAAACATAAGAGCTTTGCCGCCTATAAAATTACTATTTATCTGAGCATTGGAGCCCTACTTACTTTAGCTGGCCTAATCATGGTATATTTACACTTTAATACATTTTCTTTAGTGGAAATTTTGCACGCCTCAACTCTCGAGAACTTCACCATTGGCAATAGTCTCCAGCACGTCATCTTTGGTCTATTACTTTTTGGCTTGGGTATTCTGGTGGGGCTTTGGCCTTTTCATACCTGGGCCCCACTAGGATACGGCGCAGCCCCAACAGCAACAGCCATGATGCATGCGGGAGTAATAAAAAAATTTGGCGTATTCATGCTAATTAAATTTGCCCTGCCCGTTCTGCCGGAAGGGGCTCAAACTTGGCTACCCATTTTAGCGTGTCTTTGCATCGGAAATATACTCTATTGTGGACTGGTTGCCATGCGACAAAAGGACCTAAACCTTCTTATCGGAAATTCCTCAGTCGCTCACATGGGGTTTGTCTTCTTGGGAATTGCAAGCGCGACGTTTATAGGCCTTACCGGGGCGGTAATGGTCATGGTAGCTCACGGGCTACTGGCAGGCTTAGCGTTTGGATTAAGTGGATATCTTCATCATCAAGCCCGCACTCTAGATATGGATAAGGTTCAAGGCCTCCTCTCAAGCATGCCTTTTTGGGGCACATTAATGATCATGGCCTTGATGGCGGGCTGCGGACTCCCGGGTTTTGCAAATTTTGCAGGAGAAATTACGGTCTTCTTCGGAGCTTGGGAATCTTACCCAATTATCACCGGAATCGCTGTTTGGAGTGCGCTGGTCATAGGGGCAGTATACATGCTTCGAACCATTCGAAAGCTTTTGCATGGAATAAAAGGAGACGACACTCCCGAAACCGAAGACATTTCAAAATGGCAAAGACTTCCCTATGCGTTATTGACCGCTGTGCTATTACTGTTTGGATTTTTTCCGAGATTAATCGCAGAAAAAATTAACCAATCTGAACCCACGTTCAAACAGGCCGCCTCCGCTCAATCAGAAAAGTCTAGATAATGGATGTCACATTAATCAGTCTCGAGATAGGAATTACCCTGACAGGAATCATCATCCTCCTAGCTGATTTATGGACACCTTCAGAAAACAAGGCTCGGCTTGGATGGATAGCTATTGGTGGATTAATAGCGGTATTTTGCTACAACTTTAACACCTTCGATCAAGCTGCAGCTGCAATCAATGGTTACAGCAAAGATGGCTTAGCTGTCTATTTTCAGGGGTTTTTTGTGATGGCTGCTATTCTGGTAATTTTGCTTACTATAAGCTATGCCCCACGAGTTAAATCAGGAATAAGCGAACTTTATGCCCTCATCTGTTTTGCCTTGGCAGGGATGTGCTTTGCGGCGGGCGCAAATAGTTTTACCATGCTTTTTGTAGCGGTAGAACTAATCACTATTAGCTTCTACGTTCTAACCAGCTTTGAACGCCGCCGATTACGTTCACTTGAGGCGAGTATCAAATACTTAATCATGGGCGCAACTTCCTCAGCCATAATGGTATTTGGAATCGCNCTTATCTACGGTACCACTGGTACACTGGATTTTAATGAGGTAAGCCGGTCACTTCTAACTCCCGTCGGGCCATCCATGCAATTACTGTTTCAAATTGGGGTGATACTGGTTTTAGGGGGGCTAGCTTTCAAGTTGGGCGCCATACCATTTCAACTATGGGTGCCAGACGTTTACCAGGGAGCTCCCATCCCAGTAACCGCTTTTCTTGCAAGTGGATCGAAAGCTGCAGGCTTAGTTCTAATCATTCGCACCTTGGCTGAAGCCTATCCCGCATTATTAGACCAAGAATGGCTGCCCAAACTGCTATCGATCATGGCAGGAATCACCATTCTCTATGGTAGTCTTTGCGCCCTGCGCCAACGTAACCTGAAAAGGTTACTCGGCTATTCGAGCATTGCCAGTGCTGGCTACATACTTTTGGGAATAGTTTGCCTAGACAATACCGGATCGCAAGCAGTGCTTTTTTATTTATTAGGATATCTGTTTGGTATCCTAGCTGCCTTTACAATAATTTCAGTCCTATCTGAGGAAAGCGGCGATGAGGATATCAGCATTTTGGCTAATCTTCATCATCGCTCACCCTTTATGGCAACTATTCTTACGTTGGCAATCGCCTCCTTGGCTGGCATTCCACCATTGGCCGGATTCTTGGGGAAATTTGCGATACTTCGAGCAGCCTTCGGAAAGTTGAACGACCAACACAGTAGCATGCCCTGGCTAATTGGTGTCGCACTCCTTGGAATTGTAATATCACTCTACTACTATTTCAAAATAATCAGGGAAATCTACTGGGGCCCTGGACTCTACTGGAAAGAAAAGAAGCCATCAACTGAAGCTTTACCTTGTCCACGTTCAGCGGAAATCGCCCTGTTAATTTGTCTGTTTGCACTAATTGGATTGGGTTTATTTCCGGAAACTATTTTAAGTCTAGCCGGCGAAGCTACCAACAACCTTTTCTCTTCTAGGCCTTAAACCTCAATCAACCCTGTGCACTTGAACTGAATTGGATATTTGCTCCACTGCCTTAGTTGAGCTACTAACTACCACCGTATTCCCAATAATTAAAAACCCTCGCTCCTTAAGAGTAGAAATCGCATCGAGCACCGGAAAATCAGGGCAGAACCCTTCAATAATTACAGGTTCCACTCCCCGGTAAAGTGACATTTCACCCGCCACTCGCTCATCTGCACAAAGGGCGAGAATCTTTGAATGTTTTGGACGCATCCACGCTGTCTCTCGGACCATCCTTCCGCTCGCCGTAAAGACCACCATGGCGTCTGCATTCAGATCATCAGCCATAGTCACCGCCGATTTAGCGAGTTTTTCTCGTTTATTTTCTAAGGAGGCTTCCTTGTGGAACCGAGCTCCAACTTCCTCTTCCATCCGACGTGCGATACGATCCATAACCTCAACACACATCACGGGAAACTTTCCGACCGATGTTTCTCCACTAAGCATAATCGCATCAGCCTGCTCAAATACCGCATTGGCTACATCGGTCACCTCTGCACGTGTTGGGTGAGGTTCATTAATCATACTCTCAAGCATATGTGTAGCCACAATCACCGGCTTACCAACCTTGAGGCACTGCCTAACAATACCCCTTTGAATTATTGGAAGCTCCTCATAGGGGCATTCAACGCCCAAATCACCCCTAGCCACCATAATAGCATCAGCCGATCGTATTATTCGCTTAATACGTTTTACGGCGTGTTGATCCTCAATCTTAGCTACGACCTTAGGAGAATGTTCATCTGATGCTATGAGAGCCTTTAATTCATCGATATCAGCTGGTTCACGAACGAAAGAAAGCGCAAAATAATCAACCTTCAAATCGAGCCCAACTTGAATATCCGCCTTATCTTTATTTGTTAACGCAGGAAGGTTAACTTTAGTGCCAGGCAAATTTATGTGACGCCTGCTACCAAGTTTGCCGCCAATCTCAACCTCGCATTCTGCAACATCCGCAGTTTTTCGAAGCACCTTCATGCGAATAAGTCCATTATCAATGAGAATCGTTGCTCCCTCATTAATATCGTCCAAAAAACTTGGATAATTTACTGCCACCACTCTTTCACCCTGTTTTTTAATGTTGGTGGTAAAATCAAAGCGGTCATTCTTTTTTAAATCCACTGGCTTATCTAGGACTCCAGTGCGAATAGCCGGCCCCTGAAGATCCATNAGGATCCCTGGAACACAACCACGCGTTGCAGCCGCAGCGCGGATATTAACAACTACCTCATGAACCCANTCGCTTTTTGCGTGGGACATATTCAAACGAAATAAATTCGCACCTGCATCTATGAGAGCCCCAATCATCTCTTCAGATTGTGTTGCTGGCCCGAGAGTGGCAAGTATCCGTGTCTGTCTGTTTGCTTGCACACTTTATTTTATGAAAACAATATCNTCGTAGCGAGGTTAATTCAAAAATCACTGGGTAGCTTTANGATATCTAATAGGAATCAACTTGATTAATTTACACCAATAAATTATATTACCCTATTGGGAATTGGTTTAAAAATGGCAACNAAAGAAGANAAATACGAAGATAACGCAAAGGGCAAATATTACTGTGATACCGAGTGTATTGATTGTGATCTTTGTCGTGAAACTGCACCTGAAAACTTTACACGCAATGATGACGGCGGATATTCTTATCTCTTCAAGCAACCGGAGAACGAAGAAGAAGAAACTTTGTGCGTTGAGGCAATGGAAGGCTGCCCCGTCGAAGCAATCGGAGATGACGGTGCTGATTAATGGTTAATTACCGGTAAAATTTCACACCACCCGCCCTAGTGGCGGGTTTTTTTATACCATTCGCGACGTAATAAATTGAGAGCCTGCTGACTTGTCACCAATTTAAAGGTTTCACGATCACAACGATTACATTCCTTGATGACCCGCGTTCCTTGAGCAGTGGAGATCGCGATATAAACAGTTCCAAGCGGTTTTTCCTNTGTGCCTCCAGTCGGCCCGGCAATNCCCGTAGTTGCAAGAGCGTAATCAGCTTCGTGCANTAGTCTAACNCGATCGGCCATTTCCCGAGCAACCGACTGACTAACTGCACCTTTTTCTAGGGCAATTTTTGAAACNCCCAANATACTCTTTTTTGATTCATTACTATAAACACAATGCCCCGCGAGAAAAACCGCTGACGCCCCGGAAACATTTGTAAGACGATGAGACAGGTAGCCTCCTGTACANGATTCAGCTACCACAAGAGTCTGATTTCGTTCAATTAGTCCACCAACAATAAAATCCTCCAGACGATCTTCATCCGCTCCGAAAATATATTCTTCCANACACTGACGTACTATAGTCTCACANTCCTTTATTATTTGTGGACCACTNGAACCGTAAGCAACCATTCTTACATCGACCTCCCCTATCCGTGCACAATAGCCAATCTCTAAACCCTTTGTCTTAAATTCACTTAATTCTTGGCTTATGCGCTCTTCTACCACTGACTCACCAATACCCACGGTCTTAATGGTGCGAGTCACCATCTGTCTTTGAGAGGGTAATTCTTTGGCCAAAAATGGAGCAACATATTTGGAATACATTGGACGCAACTCACGTGGAGGCCCCGGCAATAAAATAAGCCAACCCTTTGAACTAGGCACAGCCAGTCCAGGAGCTGTTCCATGTTCATTAATAAAAACCGTCGAACCCTCCAAAACTTGAGCCTGAATCATCACAGACTCGAGCATCGGGCGATTTCGTTTCTGAAAATGAGAAATTATTCGATTTCGAGTTTCTGGGTGTTCAACTAGAGGAACATCAAGTAATTCAGCTATTCGCTGACGCGTCATATCATCGCCAGTCGGTCCCAGCCCTCCGGTCACAATAACCAACTCGCTTCGTTCAATTGCCTCAGATACTGCAATTTCGATCGAACTTCCCGTATCAGGAATGGTTTTTTGAATCGCTAATTCATANCCAGACCCAGCCAACTGTTGCCCAATCCATTGTTGGTGCGTGTTGAGAACACGCCCTAATAACAGTTCACTACCAGTATTTATCAATTCAACCCTCACCAGAAAAGTTTCGCATGATGGTTGATAAGGCGCAATCCCACGGGATTGACTTAGTATTGGCAGCTCATATACTAATCGAAGTGCCTGATCCAGATAGAGCAGCAGCAAAAGAAAAGTTTCTCCATTTTTTGGAGCAGAAAAGTCTTCGGATCACTCAGCAACGCCGAGCCATAGTAGATACCGTTTTTGGCACAGACCAACACTTCACAGCAGAACAACTGTTGGAATGGGCCCGAGAAAAGGATTCTAGTGTATCTCGAGCCACGGTTTACCGCACTCTACCCCTACTTACAGAAAGCGGATTAGTACACGAAATGGATTTTGGAAAGGATTATAANATTTATGATCCGAACTATGCAGAGCACCCCAATCACAACCATATCATCTGCAAGGACTGTGATAAAATAGTCGAATTTGAAAGTGATAGATTAGAAGCGTTGGAAAATGAAATCACGAGTAAATTAGGGTTTGAAGTAGAATCACAGCAACTNACAATAAATGCCTCTTGTGAAGAGATGAAACGAGCCGGGGCATGCAAAAATAAAGAGGATTAACTCCCTTTGTAATATAAATCACTCGACCGAAAGTTCCTGCCGAATAGAAAATTGTTCTATTCGCTTTCGCAAAGTAGCACGGGTGATACCTAAAATCTTTGCTGCCTGCACTTGATTTCCTCCCGTTTCCTTCAAAGCATTAATTACCAGTTCACGTTCCACTGCGGGAATCACTTTCAAATCTGGGTTGTTTCTTGCCCAATTAAATAGTTTAGCTGAAAGACTTTCAACATCATCACCATCATCATCACCCTCAACCCCTGATTTATGATTTGTAATTTCATTCGGCAAATTATCCAGTAATATTGCGTCACCTTTTGCCATCACCAAAGCCCTCTGCACAACGTTTTCTAATTCTCTTACATTTCCCGGCCAGTCATAATCTTGCAAAAGGGCTAATGCNTCATTTTGAATAGTTTTGGTGGTTTTTGCATCGGAAGAATACCTTGAAAGAAAGTAGCTGACCAATTGAGGGATATCCTCCTTGCGTTCGCGCAAAGCAGGCAACTCAACCCTTACAACATTCAATCGATAAAATAAATCCTCACGAAAGTCTCCTTTGGAAACTGCCATTTCAGGCAATTTATTGGTAGCAGCAATTAAGCGGACATCAGTTTTNACAGATTTATCTCCACCTANTCTTTCAAACACTCCATCCTGTAATACTCGTAATATTTTAGTCTGGGTTGCTGGGGGCATATCTCCGATTTCATCCAGAAAAATAGTACCCCCATCACACTGTTCAAACTTTCCAATTCTAAGGCTGGAAGCTCCTGTGAANGCACCTTTTTCATGTCCAAAAAGCTCACTTTCCAAGAGGTTNTCTGGTATNGCTGCNCANTTAATTGCCAAATAAGGAGCCTCGCTTCGTTGACTATGATTATAAATNGCACGGGCCACGAGCTCCTTGCCCGTACCACTTTCACCAGTGATAAGTACGGTTGCGTCACTAGAGGCAAGCTGCCCTATAATTTTAAAAATTTCCTGCATAGACGGGCTTTGCCCGATTATTCCAAGGTCGTAATCCTCCTTTTCAGACAAAGACTCGCAGGAAACGATCTGTTTCATCAACCGCGATGCTTCAAGTGCTTTACTAACAAGCTCTTCAAGCTTAGGCACATCAAANGGCTTCAAAATATAATCATACGCTCCATGCTTCATGGCCTGAATTGCAGTTTGCGTCGTGCCGTAGGCTGTCATGAGAATTACTGGAGTCTTCGTGTCAAATTCGCGTAACTGTTGAAGTGTTTCGATGCCGTTAAGCCCCCCCATACGTACATCCATGATCACCAAATCTGGTTTAATTTCAGGAATCATAACCAGAGCTTCCTCACCACTTGCAGCCGTACTTAGTTGCAGCGCATTTTTCCCACCAAAAATGCGTTCAAAAGAATATCGAACGTCCGCCTCATCATCAATGAGCATTAGTTTATCCATCTATTGTGCGTCATAGGATAAACAAAAGACACCTAAAGTGCAGCCTTTTCCTTAACCCAAGCCAAGGCAGCTTCTCGAGTAGTGATTTCCTCCGATAACTGTTTATCCCGTATTTCCCCGAGTAACTCCCCCATTAATGGACTCGGTTTGAGCCCTAACTGTATTAAATCTTCCCCATTAACCAATGGAGTGAAAAGCACTGGCTTTGCTTTAAGTAAAGACCGTTGCTCGCATAAAAATTCATATATATCCAGTTTTCCGTGAGAGCCCAGACAGTCCAACCTATGTTGCTGTAATTCCAAATCAAAATTTGGCCGCAAAAGCATCTTACGAAGAGTTGCTTTTCGCATCTTCTTAGAATCTTTGAACTGCATATGGTAGTAGACAGTTTGCACCACGCATTCAATGTCCGCCTTTGAAAAACGCAGGCGTTTTAACACACTTTCAGATATTTTAGCCCCTATCTTTTCATGACCATAAAAGTGTATTCTTCCATCTCCATCAATTGAGCGCGTCTGGGGTTTAGCAATGTCATGTAACAGAATAGTCCAAGGCAACAGATGATGATGATCCTTTGGCATAATGGATAACATCATCCTAATATGATTATAAACAGACCCTTCTGGGTGAAAATCTGGAGATTGGTCACAATCGATGGTAGGGATCAACTCGGGAAGCAGATACCCAAGTAACCGACTCTGCAAAAGCAAATCTAATCCTCGGGCCGCATGAGGAGGCCTAAAGAGACTGCATAGCTCATTACGCACCCGCTCAGCACTAACATTTTTAATCAGTGACGCATGAGCTTTTAACGCTGAAAAAGTATCTGACTCTATTTCATAATCCAATTGAGCAGCAAACCTAACCGCTCGCAACAGCCGTAAATTATCCTCTCTAAACCGCTCTACTGGATCGCCAATTGAGCGAAGAGTGGAACTTTTCAAATCTGACTGACCATTAACCCAATCATAAATTGTATCAGTCAATGGATCGAAAAAAAGTCCATTCACGGTAAAATCACGCCTGCTTGCATCGGTCTTAACATCGCTATACCGAACTTTTGAAGGCCTACGGCCATCATAATATCCTTCCTCAGATCGAAAAGTTGCCACTTCAAATTGCCAACCTTCCCACAAAACAAGAACCACACCGAATTTTTTGCCTACCTCAAGAGTTTTAGGAAAAAGGCTTTCAACATCCTCAGGACGCGCATTCGTCGCGAGATCATAATCCTGAGGCGTAACCCCACGCATTTCATCGCGAACGCAGCCTCCTACAAAATAAGCCTCATAGCCTGCAATCTGAAGACATTCCAATATCTTAATGGCAGCNCCGCGTTTGGTCATAAAAAAAGCGCACCTCAAGGCGCGCTGTTCAAATTATTTAACAAAAAAATCAATAATTAGCATAACGTGCATCTAACATAGCCTGAAATTTTGCTGCCTTCATCTTGCGGCGTTTACGCTCGCTAGGCTTCTCAAATGCACGACGACTACGGATATCCTTAATGGTTCCCTCACGGTCTACTTTTTTCTTTAAACGACGTAGCGCACGCTCAACGGGCTCACCTTTTCTTAGTTTAATTTCAGTCATTAAGAAATTTTCTATATTACAATAATACCCAGCTGCGGAATCAAATTCCAGAGGGCCGGACAAGCTAGCATGATCCAAGGACCTGTCAATCGCCATTTAACGTCAAAATAGGCATTTTTGTAACTTTTGCTAAAAATGATCGTCTTATGGTTTAATCATATTGTTGGCCTAATCGAAAAATGAGTTAGGCCGAGCTCAGATGACTTACATAGAGCATTTATTTTTTGAAAAGCTTAACCATTCTAATACCTATTCTCTCGGCTTTTTTCGTGGGTTTCAGAGAACTATCTGGTACTAACACAAATCAGTGTCCGAACCAACCGACAAGGATTTAATTGTTGAGGTGCTCAAGGGAAGCACCGAAAGCTTCGAACCTCTGGTGGTGAAGTACCAACCCCGTGTTTTCGCTTTGGCACGGCGCTATGCTAGGCGTGAGAATGAAGTAGAAGATATCGTACAAACGGTTTTCCTCAAAGCCTATAGCAAGCTCAGCAGTTACCGTGGAGACGCCCCGTTTGAACACTGGTTAATGCGTACAGCCACCTATACTTGTTATGATTTTCTGCGCAAACACCAAAGAAATCGAGAATGGAATGCAAGCGACCTATCGGAGGAGGAAAATGACTGGTTTGAGAACATTGGAGAGGAATCGAAAGATGAAACTAACCCCAAAGCAGCAAAATCGTTAGTCGATAAATTACTGGATGAATTGAAGCCACAAGATCGCCACATCATCATATTACTGGATTTGGAGGAAAAATCTGTCAAAGAAATCGCTGAAATTACAGGGTTAAGTGAATCAAACGTTAAGGTTAAGGCACATCGAGCCCGGGAAAAAATGCGTCAAGCTATCGTTCGTTTAAATCCTGAAAAATATNTATAAATTTGTAACTGATCGCTGTTTGAATCCGTCTGAACCAACAAGTATGAGAGAATCTGAGGATATTTTGAGAAAAATGCTCACCGAAACGCGTGAAATTAAGCTCGATAAAGTGCCTTATGCCTTTGAAAAAAGGATTATGTCTCATATTCAAGAAACACCGCAGACGGATTTAAACTCATGGAAACTCTGGAGTCGGGCACTCTTTAAAGCCGCAATTCCCTGTTTCTCACTGATGATCCTCGCTGCAATTTGGGCTTCTTCTCAGCATCCGACTCCTCAAACTGAACGGGCCTCAGAGNTTAAAAATACCACCACCGTTCAGGCAGAAACTGAAAATTCCGACTTGGAAACTATTGTTATGATCGCCGTTGACCCGCCGAATATCGACGATTAGCTCGAATATGGATCAGTGGAAAGTCATCCTAGCTACACTAATGATTTTCGGGAGCGGAATAGGCACCGGATATCTTTTAAGCAAAAGCTCCCAGACAGAACCTAAGTTATTATCACCAAATCGAGTTCAAGATAATAATGATGCCCTGTTAAGACCCGACTCAACGACCCAAAAAACACATCCGGCTCGGCCAGTCTTTTTCCGCTCTACTGGGTACCTTGATCGACACCTCGGAGGNCTTAGCGAAGAACAGAAAATACAAATTCATGATATAAAAGTGAAGAGCCATCAGCGCATTTATGATTTTGGAAAACCTTTCCGNGATCAACTCCACCTAGAAGAAATAACAGTTCAAAAACAAATTCGAGAAGTTCTTACCCCCGATCAAAAAGGGAACTTTGATCAACTGCCGCACTCTCGGTTAAGCAAAGAACAAGGGCACTCACCAGGAAGACCTCCTCGTTAGCCCTAAAGAACTCTGACTCTGGAGCTCTCAACGGAATTGGCTTCAGTCCACTGCAGAAAGCTACTAAAATTAAAACTATTTCAGTTAAATCTGATTAATGCTCAAGTTAAGCTCCCTGACTTGAAGAACGATTAATTCTCTGGCATCCTCCACCCAATGCGCGAAACCCTCCGTGCTTGGCAGGAACAATTTGAAACCTTCGCTCTGGAGGTCATTTTTGATGAACGCCGTGACAAAAAAGCTGCCTTATTGCGTGGAGTCCTATTCGGACTATCCAAAATTTTCCTTTTAATTGTCAAAGGACGTAGATGGCTTTACGAAGCACGCATAATTCGAGACCACCCCTTAGGTGTCCAAGTTATTACAGTGGGAAACCTAACCGTGGGAGGAACAGGTAAGACGCCAGTAGTCGAAAAACTAGCACGTGTACTCACTGATCAAGGCAGAAAAGTAGCCATTCTCTCTCGTGGCTATCGATCTAAACCTCCTCCCTTAAGCCAAAGACTACGNGATAAATTACTTTTACGGGAGGAGACCACTCCACCTCGTGTGGTTTCTGATGGAACTAGTTTATTATTAAACTCAGAAGATGCTGGAGATGAACCATTTATGCTCGCCTCCAATCTTAATGATGTCGTCGTATTAACAGATAAGGATCGTGTTAAATCTGGCCGATATGCCATTGAGCTATTTGGCTGTGACACACTTCTATTGGATGATGGCTTCCAGTACTGGAAACTCGCAGGTCGCAGACATGATATAGTTTTGGTGGATGCGCAACAACCATACGGCAACGAGCACCTTCTACCCAGAGGGACGTTGCGCGAACCTTTCGACCATATCAAACGAGCAGACACAATTTTTATTACTAAAAGCACCGGNGAAAACACCTCGCTTCGTGCGAGAATTCGAAAGCACAACCCAAAAGCGGGCATCATAGAGTCGATCCATTGGCCTCTTTTTTTGGAAGACGTTTTTAACCCCAACCATCGAGAAAATATAGAGTGGCTCAAAGGCAAAAAAGTTGCCACCTTGAGCGGCATAGCTCAGCCGGAAAGTTTTGAAAAGAGNCTGGNTCAACAGAAAGCTGAGCTGGTTTACACCAAGCGATTTGCTGACCACCACCGNTTCAATCAACAGGAAGTACTAAATGCAATCAATCGTGCAAAAAAACGGAGAGCAGAAGTGATTATTACCACNCAAAAAGATGCTGTACGATTCCCAAAAATTGATCGACGNGATCTACCGATCTATTTCATGCGGGTAGAAATTAAAATACTTAGCGGGGCAAAAGATTTTGATGAATGTGTTCGCAAGATTTGTATGCGTTAGTGCAAACTCTAATATATATCGTTGCAACTGTTATCATTAGACTGGCTTCCTTTCTGCCAATAANATTTCTTGCATGGGTAGGACGTCAAATGGGCAGACTGGCATGGCACCTCGACCGGCGGCATCGTTTGGTTGCGATTGCAAATATTGAAGCCGCTTTTCCGGAGCTAAGCACTGATGCCTGTATTAATCTTTCAAAGNAAAATTTTCTTCGATTGGGAGAAACCTACACCTGTATTCTTAAAACCGGAGCAATGGATGCTGATCAAATTAATAAAATTCTCTCTTTCGAAGGCTATGAACGAATTAAAGAAATATTAGATAATGACCCAAAAGCTAAAATTATTCTAGCCATTGGTCATTACGGAAACTTTGAACTTTTTTCATGGATTAAACTCGTGATCCCCGACGCCCAAACAGCAACCACCTACCGCGCGTTACGTCAGCCCAAACTCACCAAATTAATGCTTAAGCTTCGGGCAAATTCAGGCTGTTTTTACTTTGAACGCCGAACTGAGGGACCCNAGCTACTGGAAGCCATGAAACAACCGCATATTGTTTTAGGGCTTTTAGCTGATCAAAATGCCGGCGAGAGCGGCCTTTGGCTACCTGTGTTTGACAGAAAAACATCAGTAAGCCCAGCTCCAGCCATTTTTGCCAAAAGATATAATTGCCGACTTTTTCATTCGGCATGCTTCCGCATCAAGCCTGGCCGATGGCAAATAGAACTCGGCAAGGAAATACCCGTTATAGAAAACGGCCTCAGACGATCCACTGAAAGTATAACAAGAGATATTATTTCTGCTCAGGAAAATGCNATCCGCCGTGATCCGGCAAATTGGTTCTGGGTGCATAATAGGTGGAAACCAAGGCAAAAAAACCAAAAAGCTAAAGTCTAATTGAATCCTGAAATGACATACTCAGATATCTGGATCAGAATGCCAAATTGGCTTGGGGACTTTGTCATGACTTTACCGCATTTGAGGGCAATTAAAAAAACCCACCCANATGCCAGATTGACTTTATTAGCAGAACCACAGTTTAAGGAATTAGCGGGAGCTTTTTCTGTAGCAGATAAATTTATATCCTTACCCAAAAACACAATTANNAGATTACGANAGCTATTTGAAATAAGCAAAAATTCGAACCCTGAAACTCAACTTGTTTTCACTAACTCGATACGGGGAGATATCGAAGCTCGGATACTTGGTGCAAGTAATAGATTAGGGATAGCATACCCGGGTAAATTTCGCCCACTTCTAACGGATATATACCGATTAAACTCACAAAAAGAAAACTTAGTGAAAACGCACCAAGTCCTCATATGGGAAAAGTGTTTAAAATCATTCCATCTAATAAATAAATTAGACAATCAACCTTTTACGATTAAACCCTCTAAAAAAATAAAAAACAGAATAGGCATAATCCCAGGATCATCAAATAACCCCATTAAATGTTGGCCCACTGAAAATTGGTGCAAGCTGATTCATAAGTTGACTAAATGGAGCAATAAAATTGAATGTTGCATATACGGCACTCCTAACGATGCGATGACATCCATGGCTCTATCAGATAATCAAAATATTACTGTCACAGATATGAGAGGGAAAACCAACCTAATCCAATTAATCGATGAATTTAATAAGTGCAGTCTAGTAATTGGAAATGATACGGGGGCAATGCATCTTGCAAACGCGATAGGAACTCCGACAGCCACATTGTTCGGACCCACAAACCCATTGGTAACTCGTCCTTTTCTTGAAGCTCCAAAAATTATAATTCAACCGGAAAACTGCCCACCTGAAGGCGGAACTTCAATACATAATATTTCAGTTAGTGAAGCCATTACAAAANTAAAAGATTTGCTTTGCTAACTTCTTAAATCCAATTNCCATTGGATTCTCATATCTTGATAAGATCAATCAACTAAGCTTAACTTGATGCAAGTGAAGATAACCGATTTAACGGATCAACTGATTGCCTCCTACGCCAGCGTGGGCGGTATAAATCATTTAGATGGTACGAATCTACCCTGCAAAAATGGAATTGTCGGTATTACCAACGATCTATTACAATTACTATTTCCCGGGTTTTTTGATAATAAAATTACGCACTCTTCTGAAATTAAAATGGAGACTGCATTACTAATGGATTCAGTAGCCGGCCGTTTGGAGGACGAAATCAGTAAAAGTATCTCTTACAACCCACCAAACGAAACATCAGAAAACAATACCCGAGGGGAAGCAAAAGAATTAACGCTACAATTTCTGTCTCAACTGCCAGCCTTAAGAGAAATATTAACAACCGACGTTGACGCGGCTTTTGATGGAGATCCAGCTGCAAAAAGCAAAGAAGAAATCATTGTCAGCTATCCTTTTATTGAAGCTATTTCAGTACAACGCATGGCTCATGTGTTATACAAATTTGAGATCGCTTTGTTACCCCGAATAATGACCGAATGGGCTCACACACGCACTGGAATGGATCTACACCCGGGTGCAAAAATCGGCGATCACTTCTTTATCGACCACGGCACTGGCTGCGTCATTGGNGAAACCTGCGAAATTGGCAATCATGTAAAACTTTACCATGGTGTCACTATTGGCGCTCGCTCCACTTCGGAAGGGCAACAATTAGCTGGNGTCAAAAGGCATCCCACCATCGAAGATCACGTTACAATCTACCCTGGGGCAACAATTCTTGGCGGGGAAACAATTATAGGCGCACATAGCACCATCGGAGGCAATGTCTTCATCATGGATAGTGTTTCCCCCCATTCGCTGGTAATTTATGACGGACTGGATATGCGGGTTTTAGATAAGCAGGAAAANAGGAAGGCCTCTGAGTTCCAAATCTAGCTGAACAACTCTCGAACCGGCCTGCCCGTATCACATAGATATTGTGGCCTACCGGTGGTATCCATAATCGTAACCTCGTTGGGGTTAAGCCCCAAATGCTGGTACATCGTTGCTATGATATCCTGATAATGAATAGGTCGCTCAGTACATTCTCCAGCGATTTTGTCTGTAGCACCAATCACCTGACCAGTACGAATGCCACCGCCAAACATAATTGCGGGCGACACACGAGGCCAGTGATCCCGACCACCCTTACTGTTCACTTTGGGTGTACGGCCAAACTCGCCCCATGCCACCACTAACACTTCATCAAGCAACCCGCGTGATCGCAGGTCGACTTCCAGCGCAGCCAGCGCGTGGTCTACAATAGGCACAAGATTGCGCATGCGAGGNAAATTTTTAGAGTGNGTGTCAAAGTCGCTAATACTCACGCTGACCACCCGCACACCGGCCTCCACCAAACGCCGCGCCATCAGTAATTTACGCGCAGAGGTCGGCCCTTCGGCCGTGTAAAACTGTTCACCGCCAAACTTAATCTTCGGCGTGTACCGCTCGAGCATCTTTGGATGTTCTTTCGTTAGATCCAAGGCATCGGCAAGCTTGCCGGAGGTGAGGATAGCGACAGCCTGCTGATTGAACCGGTCCATCGCAAGCATCATACCGCTCTTATCCGTAGCGCGGCGGACTCCGTCAAACTGCTGCAGTAACCCCACGCGATCATCCAGCCGCTCGGCGTTCAAGTCGGCGAAGAGCTTTAGNTTCACCTGATGATCCTCGCCGAGCCTCGACAGCTCACCTTTCATACCCGTTTCCAACTCGCGCTTGAACAGGTGCGAAATATCCGGACGGAANGGCTTGTACGCTGGGCCAAGAAAACCGGGCCGTGCACTNTTGCGCGCCAGTGGCCGACCCTGCATAAGATCGACAAACGCCGGCGCGTCGCCATTGGAACCAAGCAGGCGGTCCGCCACGCAACCGAGCGCGGGACGACCACCGATGCCACCGAGCTCCTTANTGTGATAACCACTCTGACACTGAAAGCCATCGTGTCGACCGGCAGAGCCGACGAGGGAACGAAGGAAAACAAAACGATCCGCCGCTGCCGCCATGCGNGGCATCAGCTCAGTGAGGTGAATGCCGGGCAGCTTGGNTGCAATACTGTTGAATTCACCACGCAATTCAGCGGGGGCCTCCGGCTTGGGATCGATCATGTCCATCTGTGGTGGACCACCGTCCAGATGAATGTTAATCACCGCCTTGGTTGAGGAGCTCTGTCCCTTTTCCGCGCGCAGCAAATCAGCCAACGTCAAACCGCCAACCCCCAACGCACCCGCCCGAAGAAAACTNCGACGCGNCACNCCGTCGCAATGGCGAATAGATGGCCCAAGAAACTCAAACATTACATCTATAAAATTCCACAAGGAACATATTTCTGCAAGATAAAGCGTTTAGATCAGAATCGGGCCACCCTTGATNGGCTTTCGCAATTCGGGCGGCAAGCCGAATTGTTCATCCACAAAACNNTCNAGCCGGTCACGAGTTTGCTTGGAAAGTAATTCGTTTAGTTCCTCATCCACCCCACCNGCCAACGCCATNGGCAGGCCATTGAAAACCAAATCAGATCCGTCACAGAAGGCGTAGTAATGATACTCATCCTCACCNTCAATCGGTTTACCACTGATCAAGCAATGGGAAATCCATGGACCAACGTCAGTTCCATGATCCTTCATGAGCGATTCACCACGCTTCTCTATGTGATACTGATCCATATATGAGTTGATCCGTTCTAGGGATTCAGCTGACAGCTCCTCTTGCATCTTTGACCGACAAAGCAGGCACATCGCATACTCAAAAATTACCTCGCCACGGTGNAAGGCTTTATGAATCAGATATGGGTTTCCATCTTCCAACAGCAACTCGTTGCATATAGTACATTTTGTAAACGGCCCTTCCTCAGTAAAAGAATGAAACACCACTGGTAATGGAATGAAATTTGGNACGAAATCAAATTCCTGCATTTCATTATAATCCTCTTTCTGATTTCCGGGCTCGTCACTCACAACACGAGAATAACGGTTGATTCGGAATTGTCGAGATTACCAACTGTTGATGAAATCGACTTGTTGATAAACTTAAGCACNCATATGGTTATGCCCAGTGGCTACGAGAATTACCGATGAACTTGGAAAACCCGACATGGCTTTTGAGAAATCGCTTCGTCCCGAAATTTTTTCTGAGTTTGAAGGACAGGACAAGGTAAAGGAGCGATTGGAAATTGCCGTAACTGCTGCCAGTCAACGTAAGGAGCCCATCGACCATCTNTTACTCTCTGGCCCTCCAGGCCTTGGAAAAACAACTATCGCACATATTATCGCCAAAGCAATGGGGGCTAATCTACGCACNACAAGCGGGCCTACCATTGAAAAAGCTGCCGACCTAGCCGGACTATTAACNAANCTNGAGGAAGGTGATGTTCTCTTCATTGATGAAATTCACCGTATGCAAAAGACAGTAGAGGAATACCTTTATCCCGCGATGGAGGATTACCAACTGGACATCATTATTGACCAAGGGCCCAATGCCCGCAGTGTAAGACTGAATCTTCCACGATTTACTTTGGTAGGAGCCACCACTAGAAGTGGCTTACTCACCTCACCACTACTTACTCGTTTTCCGATTCGGGAACGATTAGATTATTATTCTTGTGAGCACATGAGTCACATTGTTTCCCGATCGGCAAACTTACTAAATGTAATAATCGATACAGAGGGAGCGAACCAGATTGCTCGCAGGAGCCGTGGCACCCCACGGATAGCTAATAATCTGCTGCGGCGGGTGCGCGACTACGCCCAAGTAAAAGCAAATGGAGCCATCACCAACCAGATTGCCGATCAAGCCTTGGCGATGTTGGAAATTGACAGCCACGGCTTGGACGAAATGGATAAACGTATTTTAGAAACTATTATAGTAAAATTTAAAGGGGGCCCCGTGGGGCTGAACTCCATCGCAGCAGCCGTGGGAGAAGAAGCTGATACACTGGAAGAGGTCTATGAGCCCTTCCTCATCATGGAAGGCTATATCCAACGCACCCCGCAGGGCCGAACAGCCACTGAGCTGAGCTACCAAAGATTAGGCCTGAAATTAGATGGCAAGGAACAACAAAACCTCTTATAGGCCTCCTGCGAACAACTCTTCCCTCTCTTTACAATAGAAAACCCATGACAATTGGCCCTGTTTGCCGTTAAGTCTCACGCGGTTAATGCCTCAACGCAAAGACATACATTCAGTTCTCATAATTGGCGCAGGTCCAATTATCATTGGGCAGGCGTGCGAATTTGATTATTCAGGCACACAAGCCTGTAAAGCCATTAAAGAAGAGGGATATCGCGTGGTATTGGTGAATTCAAACCCAGCCACCATAATGACCGACCCAGAGTTTGCTGATCGTACCTATATTGAACCGGTCACATCTGAGGCTGTGGAAAAAATCATCGTGCGCGAGCTGGCTGAAATGGAAAAGCTCGGGGCCGAGGGAAAGCTCGTGCTACTCCCAACTCTAGGTGGACAAACAGGCCTCAACACGGCCATGGAGCTCTTCCGTGACGGAATTCTAAAAAAACATGGTGTAGAGATGATCGGAGCCAAAGCCGATGCTATTGAACGAGGAGAAGATCGCGAACGCTTCAAAGAACTAATGCTCGAGATTGGCTTAGACGTGCCCACAAGCGGCATTGCTCATAGCATGGAAGAATCTTGGGCCATTGCTGAGAGGATTAACAAATACCCCCTAATCATTCGCCCTGCCTACACCTTGGGGGGCACCGGGGGTGGCATTGCATATAACCGGGATGAGTTTGAGGAACTGGCCAAAAAAGGTATCGACCTGTCACCGGTAAATGAAATCCTGATCGAGGAGTCTCTCATCGGCTGGAAGGAATACGAAATGGAGGTGATGCGCGATAAGGCCGATAACTGCGTAATCATCTGTTCCATCGAGAATTTTGATCCTATGGGCGTGCACACCGGTGACAGCATAACTGTAGCCCCCATCCAGACGCTGACTGATAAGGAGTATCAAATCATGCGAAACGCCAGCTTTGATATCATCCGAGCGGTAGGTGTAGAGACCGGCGGCTCAAATATTCAATTTGCCGTCAACCCCGATAATGGACGCATGATCGTCATCGAGATGAATCCCCGCGTAAGCCGCAGCTCCGCCCTTGCATCAAAAGCCACGGGATTTCCTATCGCTAAAATCGCAGCCAAACTTGCCGTAGGCTATACACTGGATGAAATTCCCAACGATATAACGCGTGAAACCCCCGCTAGCTTTGAACCCACCATCGACTATGTTGTAACTAAAATCCCACGCTTTGCATTCGAGAAATTCCAACAAGCTGACCCCACGCTCAACACTCAAATGAAAAGTGTTGGTGAAGCTATGGCTATCGGACGCACCTTCAAGGAAAGCCTTCAAAAATGCCTTCGTTCTATGGAAATAGGGCGATCAGGTCTTGGTGGAGACGGCAAAAATTGGCGTATTGGTGGAGAAACCTATGGTGACCGAGAAATCCTTCCGCGTGAAATCGTCATCCAAAAACTAACCACTCCTAATGCTGAACGCATCTTTTACCTTCGTCATGGACTGCGGGCCGGAATGTCCGTCGATGAAATCTTTGAACTCACNGGAATCGACCGTTGGTTTCTCGTACAAATAAAGCAAATTGTTGACTGCGAAGANGAACTCGCATCAACAGTAACATAAGCTTACTCTCCCCGCCCCTTGNACAGGACGGACACCACATACTTCTATGAGCGCTTTCGCGCAGTTGCCTCAGGTATNCTTGAGACTGGTTTTACNACTTTTCTANTACTCATTGCAGTAAAATGGTTTACCTTTGGAGCAACGGCTAAAGCCTTAATTTCAGCGGCTGGAGCACTCGGATTTCTTTTGGGACCAGCAGTCGTTTCACGAGTTGCTGAAGCGGGATGGACAACGGCACAAGCAGCTTCNAAGTTGATGNTNGCAGCCAGCCTTGGATTTTTAGTTATTTCAATAGTCGAAAANAGGTGGCTTTTCATTGCAGGAATTATTTTAACCACCACGATGGCAACAGCTGCTGTACCATTGGTAACCCAGATTTACCAAGAGAATTACCCACGCACCTCACGAGGCAAGTTTTTCTCTCGCACAGCAATGATCCGAATCTCTAGCGCAGCGATCTTTGGCCTTGCAGCAGGATGGATCTTGAATAGCCACACCAATGAGAATCAGTTATCAAACTACCCGCATTGGCTTTTAGGAATATTTTCTGGGGCGTTGATAGTCGCTGCATTTTGCTTTTCACGCACCCCTGGCAAGCCTCTTGCCAAGGCCAAAGGTACTCACCCGTTTCGCTCATTAAGATTTGTAAAAGAGGACAAACTCTTTCGCCACATTCTTATCTGTTGGATGCTTTTTGGGNTAGGCAATTTAATGTTATTTCCCCTCCGTGTGGAATACCTCGCAAACGCAGGNGCCTATAGTGACGATTACACACTAAACTTTGAGCCCACCCCGGTCCNTATCGCTCTGATTCTTGTNTTCATNCCCAACGCAATAAANCTAGTAAGCAGCCCNATTTGGGGAGGNTTATTCGATCGAATGAACTTTTTCATACTTCGAGTAGTATTAAATTTTTTCTTTGCGACTTCNTTAGTGATATTTTTTAACAGCGAATCAATGATCGGTTTGATCATTGCCGCAGTCCTATTTGGAATTGCTAATTCGGGTGGTGAAGTAGCATGGAGTTTATGGGTAACCAAATTTGCCCCCCCAAAACATGTGGCCGATTATATGAGCGTTCATGTGTTCTTTAATGGCATCCGGGNATTCCTNTCACCTTTCNTNGGATTTTGGCTGATCGGGATTATTTCAGCATCCAGTCTGAGCCTCTTCAGTGCAGGCATTATCCTTGCTTCTAGTCTCGCACTTCTCTCCGATTACCCTGCCGGGGAAAAGGCCAAAAGAGGCACCGCTCTTACCAAGGAAATCACCGATTAATACCTTTAGTCTTTGAGCAACCCCAGTAAATGATCACGACTTTCCTGAATGTTTTTGTATTTCGCAATTTCATCGGGCATTGTGCTAATTGCCATCCTCAGCCTATTCCGGCCTTCTTTATCGGCAGCAATCTCTGCCACAGAAATATTGAGTATATTTATCCCGAAGATTAGGGCTCTAGTTTTTGGTAAACGAAATAAAACCTGATCCTCCCGTCTTACCCATACNTGATTCAAATCATAGGGTGGTTTAAGTGAAGGTATTTCGCATTCGGGATGCTGATTCAACTCCGGAGACCGACTCAATCCCCAGTTCAATCGTTCCCATGCTACACCAGGCTTTATAGCTCTCAAAAACTTATCTATTTGGTCGCCCAAACGCTCATTTAAAGTGGGAACAGGCGTATGAATTTCATAAACCGTTAAACCTATTTTCTCTTCGGGACGCCAAGATGAGGGAAAACAAACAACACCTGCCTGAAACACTTCCTTACCCCGGTTATCAGTCAAAAGNACTATAAAATCCTGCTGCCAATGCAGCCCTAATTCAAGGCATTCCCCTGGCGATATCCCTGCCCATGCCATTAACTCTTCCACAGCTGCTTCGGCAGCCGGTTCCTGAAAAACATGCCGATCAGCATGATGTTTTATNATCTCTTTTCTTTGGNCTATGATGCTTTCATGATCAGCTGTTTTTTCAAAAAACTTTCGNGCCTCTCCCTTGCGAATTCCAAACTTAAACTCAAAGGGTTTATCGGAAAANAACCCTGACAATCCCAAATGTTTATCCATTATTGGGATTAAGCAAATCTACCAGACCCCGTCGGTTATTCTCACGATTACGTGCATCATAGAATTCGACGGGATTATAATCATCTGTAAGCAATCGGCCTTGTTGGGGGTTAAACGTTCGGCGCCCCTTCCACATCAGTGCCATTTCTTTCTGAATTTCTTGATGTTCGGAAAAAAACGGCCCCTCTCCACCAGCNGACTGATACCATTTATCCCACAATAAAAAAGATTCCTCTTCTGTTTTTGACTCCTTAAACATTTTTACTGCCTCAGCATCTGGCTCAGGAGAATGTTGTATTTGCAACTCCATCCCATTAGTAGCAACAAAAAATACATTCCCATAACCTGACGCGTGCACTNTGACCTTATTATCTCCAAAAACTTTTCTTAAAGTTTTATCCAACGAAGCGGAAAAAAACTGCCGTTCGGGATTNGATTCACCGAAACTGTTAATGACTAGAACCCCATTTTCAGTNAGATGTGTTTTCATCTCCNAAAACGCTTCACGAGTCATGAGATGACTTGGCGAAGAGTCNCCTAAAAAGGCATCNAGTATAATTGCATCATANGTTTCTTTTGATTGGGCCAAAAACTGGCGGCCATCTCCNATGGATAGATTGACTTTAGNTGNATCNAAANAGAAATATTCTTCAGCCAAAGGGACCACAGCATCGTTAATTTCAACCACATCTGTTTTAATTCCAGCAGCAGCAAACTGCATAGGAACTACNCCTACTCCCATCCCAATACACAAAACCTTTTCAGTTTTTGGTGTNTAGGCATGNGCNAACCAACGAAGTGCTCCTGTAAACAATGATCGGCTTTTTTTTATTAGAGGATCATAAGTATTTTGAACCAGNTGGTCATTAAGGTATCTTCGTTCCACAAAAGAACCCCTCCGGTATTCNAGCACCAATAATTCACCATANTTTGAATTAGCACGGTAAAGCACATCCCATTTTAAACCACCGTAATTCATNNTGTTTCCAAAATAACCCCGAATGCCGCTNTAGCCCATAATTATCGAGAGTCCAAGTGTCAAAATTATTACATTCATNCCCTGGCCTTTGTTCCAAAAGANGAAATAAATTNTACTTAATANAATNAAAAACCCNGCTGTCATGAGCATAATAACTGAATTGGGTAAATGTGGAATTAACAAATAACCAATTAACATGGTTCCCAAGACACTACCCAAGGTGCTNATTGCTGAGAGACGTCCAACATTTGAACCAACATTTTTAACTGACTTGGTTAATAATCTAATGAGAAAAGGACCCGTCATCGCCAATANTGCTAATGGCACAAGNAAAAGAAAAATTGAGGACAACAGGGTCGCCCAAGCCAATGGTAATTTTATGAGTTTTAAGCAAATTGGTTTTACCATGGGAACGGTCGCGGCCAAATACGCCGCTGCAGCTAGAATTGCATAATAGAGATGGCCCAATTTGGGCGACTTGTCTACCAACCATCCACCGGTATAGTACCCCAGAGATAATGCCACTAAAGTTACGGCAATTTGCGCCGTCCAGACAAAATGGGAAGTTCCAAGAAATGGCGAAAGCATTTTAGCCCCCAGTATCTCAACAATCAAAATCCCCGCTCCAGTCATGGCAGCCGTAAAATAAAGAAAAATACGCAACCCTTTTGGAAGCTCCAGCGTTTCTTCAGACAAGATACTTTTATTTTTTTTCAAAGATTAGATATCNGCTAATTTATCCCATAACAGTGCACTCATTTGCGCACCTTTGTGAAAACAATCTAAATCAAACTTCTCATTGGGCGAATGCAGATTGTCGTCTGGCAACGCCAACCCTAACANTAATGAATCCGCCCCAAGCACTTTCTTAAATTCATTTATAATTGGAATGGATCCTCCTTCACGAAGCAACACAGGCTCATNTCCAAATGATTCATGCAAAGCCTCCAATGCCACCTGTGCCATGGGTCCAGTTGGTGATACATAATATGCCTCAGCACCATGCCCNTCTTTGATTTCAAGTTTTACTGTAGANGGNCANAATTTCTTNAAGTACTGTCGGAGCNCCCGATTAATACGACGAGGATTTTGNTTGGGAACCAACCGACAAGTGATTTTTGCACTAGCCCACGCCGGAACNATTGTTTTACTTCCCTCCCCCTGATAACCGCTGGTCAAACCATTTATTTCCAATGTTGGCCGCGCACTGCGCTGTTCGTGGTGCGTATAACCCTTTTCTCCATAAAGCTCTNGAACCCCCACCAGTTTTCGGTATTCCGCCTGATTAATAGGCAATCGCTTCATTTGTTTTCGTTCATATGCAGTGAGCTTTTCTACGCCTTCATAAAAATCTGGCACCGTAATGCGACCCTTATTATTTCGCAACGCTCCGAGCATCTGACAGAGAACCATTGCGGGGTTATCAACTGATCCGCCGTATATTCCAGAATGCAAATCTGCATTGGGCCCGCGCACAGTTACTTCCAATGCTGTAACTCCACGTAATGAATAAGTGAGCGCAGGATGCTTTTTTGACGGCATACCTGTGTCTGAAACTACAATCCCATCACATTTCAATTCGCGTTTTTTCTCGCGTAAAAAGTTCACCAAGCTCTCACTTCCCACCTCTTCTTCCCCTTCAATCACAAAAGTCAAATCACACGGTAAATCAGTGCCGGTCTGAAGGTAAGCTTCTACTGCCTTAAGGTGAGCAAAATGTTGCCCTTTATTATCTGTAGCTCCTCGGGCATAAACTGCACCTTTTCGGATTGTTGGCTCAAAAGGTGGACTAGCCCATTCTTCCAAAGGCTCAACCGGTTGAACATCATAATGACCATATATTAGGTAGTGAGGTCGCTTTCCAGCACGCTTTGGAGTAGTAGCCGTTACGATTGGGTGAAAATCGGTAGCATGCTTTTTTGCTCTTAAGCCAATTCCTCGACAATGTCTTACTAACCAATCTGCCGTCGAACACACATCCTTTTTATGATTACTTTGAGCAGAAATACTAGGTAAGCGTAGGTACTCACATAATTCCTCTTCGAAACGTGACCGATGAGTCTTAAGATATCGTGTAACTACAGGCATCCTGTGGCTATTATTGTAACAAAATGATGCACCCAATCAATAGCTAGTCGATAAATGGAAGAATACGGAGAATTTGAAATGGCAGCTTAACCGGAACAGCGAGTATTGTACCGGTAAGAATTCCCGTAATCATCGCTTTATCTGTCTCGTATTCAGGGTCACTCAAAGGACCTTTGATATTGATAAAGCTTGGCAACTTCACGAATCCGTCTTTCTCAGTAAGTAAAACGTTATACTTATATGTTTTAGCTGCCAACTCAACCTCCACCTTTTGATCAACTGAGGTATCTATGATACGATCACTCATCTGCCCATCTCCCTCTGCCTTAAGCCTGATTAATGGCCCTGCCATCAGAAACTTCAATTCTGCCTTTTCCTCTTTTACCCTCAAATCCAATTCTGCTGAGTTAAAATGTGACTCCAGTAAATCAGGCATTCTTAATACTGTGGCAATTACACTGGTAATAAATCCATCTTCCTTGAAAGCCCAGTGTGAGCCTTCAATTTTAAGCGTTGCTGGCAATTCGGGATCTATACCCCCGGCGGTAAAAGTACGCCTGAACAACTCCCCGCTCAAAGCATCACCTTTGGCACGCAATTTTGCAGTAAGCCGACCCCATTTTACCTCATTTTCAGGGTGAAAGTGATTAATCACAGGATCAAGAGCTAGATTTTGGCAGCTAATATTTAAATCATAACTAATATTATAGCCCGAACCTGGGATAATGAATCCCTCAATCATTACTGGAGATTTCAATAGCCGCATTTGAAGGGGCAATAATTCTATCTTTCGTCCTTCCATTCTTACTCTGCCAGCAACCTCGACTGCATTAAGATCACTCCAAAAAAGACGCTTAATGTCCAGATCAACCGATAATCTCTTCAGAGCAAAGCGATCTTTGGATTTTTGATTAGAAGTATTTTCAAGCCCAGATTTTGTCACTAAAGTATTTTCGTTCACTAAACCCATAATGGGATCAATATCCAAAGCATCAGAGTTTAATTTTAAATTTAGCACAGGTTTCATTATATCCGTCAAATCAATTGCCCCTGTTACGATCAACTGATTGGCGG
>PBEJ01000050.1 GCA_002719595.1 Verrucomicrobiales bacterium | reverse complement strand
TCCCCATACTTAAAGCGTGTGAGCTGAGCCTTGGTATTAGCCGCAAAAACTTGCACTACAAGCACACTATGATGAGCAGCAATGGCCCGACCGCTTTCACTAACGATATGGGGATGAGGAACCGACTCGGCATTACACACCTCGCCAATTGTTTGCACAATGTCATCAGTATATTCACGCAACGAATAATTGGCCGAACTTTCAAAGGCCGCTCGACTGCCATCATAATCCACCGCCAACCCTCCCCCTACATCGAGAAACTCTACCGGAAACCCCAGCTCTCTCACCTTTGCGTAAAAACGTGCACCCTCCTGCACGGCTTTTCGTACCGTAAGAATATCTGGAACCTGTGATCCGATATGGGAATGCAAGAGCCTCAAACAATCCTTCCATCCCTCGTCTTTTAAAGCCTTCAGCACCACCATCAACTGCGCGGTATTCAGGCCGAATTTCGCATCTTCACCACCACTGTCTGCCCACTTTCCGGTGCTCCGACTCAACAAACGCAACCGAACCCCCAACTGTGGCCGTACATCCACCTTTTTTGCCACACGCATTATGTGATCCAGTTCGTCAAGTTTCTCAATCACCAGAATCACTTGCTTGCCCAACCGATTACCCATAAGTGCAGTTTGAATAAAATCAACATCCTTATAACCATTACATATCAAAAGACTATTAGGTTGATTTTGTAAGGCCAACGCCGCGCACAACTCAGCCTTACTACCCACTTCCAATCCAAAGCCGTGCCCAGAACCCGCATCCATAATTTCCTCTACAACTTCCCGTAATTCATTGACCTTGATAGGAAATACACCGCGATATGTACCACCATAATTAAAACGCTCAATGGCACTGTCAAAAGCAGCGCACAGGGACTGTACTCGATGACGTAAAATATCCTGAAATCGAATGAGTAAAGGCCCGTACAAGTTCCGCTTTTTTGCCGCTTGAATCACCTCCGTCAATTCAACCTCAGTAGTTTTACCCGGCAACGGTCTGGCCACCACATTACCGACAGAATTTATATCGAAATATCCAGCACCCCAGCGATTGATATGGTACATATCTCGCGCAGCATCAACACTCCAGTCTTCGGGCTCTGAACTCACAGGAGAGCGCATCATAGGAATGAAACGCTGTTTTGCAAGACGGTCATTGCAAAAAGTGCCATTCATAGGTCTTCTTTCTTCATGCCGAAGACCCTGCTCAAGGACATAGTGACGCACTGCGATCGCACTCTGAAGATTGACACCATTACCGATTATGACGGAGCACTAAATGGATTACAGATGGAAAATAACGGCCAAGTCAGTCGTATTGCCGCTGCAGTAGATGCCTCATTAAAAACTATCCGGATGGCTATCGACGTAAAAGCCGATTTATTGATTGTTCATCACGGCCTATTTTGGAGTCCCCAACAACCTTGGGTTGGCAAGAAGCGAGATCTAATAGGTGAACTCATAGACAACAACCTCGCGGTTTATAGCTCTCATCTGCCTCTGGATATTCACTCACGCCTAGGCAATAATGCCGGCTTTTTCAAAGCACTAAAATTAACCAAGCCCAAACCGTTTTTCGAAGAAAGAGGTCAATTTATCGGACTAAAAACAAACGCTCGCTTGAACCGTAAAATTTTACACGAACGGTTAAAAAATATAATCGGAACACCACCTATACTCCTGCCCGGAGGCCCACCAGTTTGCAAAAGAATTGGCATCGTCACCGGGGGCGCAGGGAGCAGCCTTACAAAAGCCGCTGCAGAAGGGGTAGACACCTTTATCACCGGGGAAGGGCCTCATTGGACAGCTGCTCTCGCTGAAGAACTTGGAATCAACGTTTTTTACGGCGGCCACTACGCGACCGAGACTTTTGGGGTAAAGGCTCTTTCGGCTCATCTATCGAAGAAGTATTCGCTTCCTTGGAAATTTCTGGATCATCCAACAGGCCTCTAGATTCTTTNCGCCGGGAAAACATTAAGACCACGATTGCCAAGGCCCCCAACCCAAAACCAGCCATACTAACGTGAACACCGGTCTCGCTGGGTTCAAAGCTAAACACAACCTGGTGATTTCCNGCCGGCAAATACACTGCTCTCATCAAATAATTTGCACGCAATAATTTTGCNGGTTTACCATCAACGGCAACCTTCCANGCAGGATGATATTTGTCATTGAGCAGTAATACTGTTGAAGTTTTGGCTTCGGTCGATAACACAATTCGTTTGGGNTCATAATCATTATAACTGGCTGCCATCACAGTTGCATTNGAATCGGCATTCTCCGGATCAGGTATTTTGTCTATAATCAATACTTCCCGTCGTGGGTTCCAGGTTTTCTGGGGCAGGATAGTTAGCACCTCTTGATCTGATAAACCGCTTCTCCAATTAGCATATAAACCCGCCCGAGGCAGGGCATCATTAAACTCAACGAGTGCCAGAGCACCGTTAGTAAGAGTCATCACCGTAAAATCCTCCATCGTACGAATCTCACGATCCGGCACCTTGGGCACCATTGAGAAAATCATATGCTGCCTAAACGCACCCTCCTTCCCGTAAACCAAATTCAAATGAGATGCATCGCCATTGCGTAATCCAAGTAAATATTTAGAGCTGGTCAACTGACAAAGCCGCAATGCATCCACGTTAAGTGCTTCGCGATAAGCTCGATTATCTGCAGCCACCCTTGGTTCCTGAATTATGTCGGTAGATTGGACACGATAATAAGGAAAATGGTGTTGAGCCCACAAACCCCGATAAACACCACCGAAGAATTGCACCTGTTGAAACTTTTGCATTAAGTCCTGAATTTTGATCTGGCTTTGTGCCTGATCTGTGCGGTTTGTGTCCTGCAACTGTTGCTGTAAAAAATCTAATTCACTCTGCGCTAATTGACCCACAAACTGTGCGGGAAATAATTTTACCCGATTCTCCCATGGACGTTCTTTTAAAACATCAACCACTGGATTAGCCTGATATTTACTGACATAATTTTCGTGCACCAAATACCGGCTATGGGCTCGACTAAAATCCACAACCAACACCAATCCACATAAAGCCCAAGTCGGCCAAGTCACGGATCTAGAACATACCCCGGACATAAACAGGGTCATGGTTGTGACGGCTATAAAAAGCATACATACACTAACGCCCAACATTTTGAGGCTGAATTGAGCTATTGATTTACTATCGGAGCCTATCTTTAACGTTTCTTCAAGGTATCGATTTAAGTCAGACTGGACGGCCGCATAAAAAACCCAAACCAGAACAGACGCAACCAACAAGCCAGACATGACCTGACACCAACGCAGATCCCATTGTTTCAAGCCACCAAACCAATTTTTTATCCATCCAACAAAATCGTCCGCTTTATTTTTTTGCTGTTCCATATAAGCACGGGCCATTCCCTCCAATCCATAGGCGAATAGGATCACCAGAAACAAACTGGCTGGGTGCATGAACTTTATGGGATTTCGGATGCTGCTAAAGAAAGGTAAGGGATGCAGTAACGAATAGAAAAAAGCATGCCTCCCCCAAGCAAAAAATACAGAAATAATTATGAGCACAAACAGAAAAATCACCCACCGACGATCAAGTGAATTAAAAATGCTCTTCTCCCTGCGGAAAGCCTGACCCAATGCCCAGAGACAAACCAACAAAACCAACATACCCGCATATACACCGTAACCCGAATGACGATCCAAACCACCCATTCCCGGTCGCCAGTNAGGAGATTGGCCTACTGACCCCCAATACCGTGCGCCTTCCCCAGAGTCCAACCGATATCCAAACAACCCAGGCACAGCAACCCTAAGTGTTTCAGTCTTCGGCAAACTCCACTGCGTCGCAAAATTCCACTTATCTTGCGATGACAGTTGCTCTTGCTGCTGCACCGCAGCTTTACCTTCAGTCCCCATTAGGTTGCTGAGAGCATGCCCTGCCATCAACGCAGCAGATAAAGCTAACACTACAACAAACCCAACACCCTTTTTGACCTGTACGCCGAAAATATTTTTCTCCCGATTCAAAGCAGCAAAAATTGCGAATAGCGCCACATACAAGCTGAATATTCCGCCTACATCAAAACTCTCCATCACTCCCTGTCCCAAACCCACCCCCCCCAATACCACCCAGGCAACCATCCGCAAACCGCTTTCACGCAAAGCATTCACGACCCCTGCCATTGCAAGAAATGCCGCAGCTGCCCCCAAAGCTACACTCGGCAGCCCCCAACATGCATAAGTAAAAAAATCACCATTAAGAGCTGCTGCCAGACCACCAAGCAGGCAAACTGGCTGACGAAACNTCAATGACCTAAAAAAAAGCCACGCACAAAATCCTAGTAGAACAAGCGAAATGGGCTGATACCATTTAGCAAACAGGACAGCTCCATTTTCCCCTCCGACATAAAGACAAGCCTCAAAGAAAAACTTGGTAAAGTTCGGCATCGCCGAAGGAATTTCTCCCCCCACCCAGTTGAGATCCTGCCAAAAACTCCACCCATACTTCTTGTCTTCAGCATGGGCCTGAATTGCGCCAAGGGGAGCATCATTAGCAAAGACAACTTTTTCAGGTTCAAAACTCTCCCGAAAAAGAAAACCTAAAACGAGCAGTAAACAACCGAATGTAATCAGCGCGTCTTTCCACCAAGATGAACTGGGAGCGTCGGGTTTCGACATACCTTCCTCAGGCATAACCATGCCGTATAAAATCACGCAGGGCAACGGCCAAGTTCCCCAAATACCAAGCAACCCCCCCCGTAATCGCACGGGTAGATTGCACCACCTCAGCTTGNNAAGCTANTGTTAATTGATTGGACTCACGCAACATTATTCGACTCGTCCCAGCCAGTAGACAACGTTGCCTAAAATTCCATAACCAAGCGGACAAACCCTTTTTACCTAGCAACATAGATNTTTTCTGCATCGCTTTCCACTCGTCTTCAATCAATGCAGCTGGCTCCATNCTGTTACGGGAGGTCGTTGAGTTCTCGTGACGCCGATACCGGCATAATGCAGCAGGCACTTCCACAATCTGCTCACAGTACCCCGCTAACTCTGCGTAGAAAACCGCGTCCGCACACTGGATATAATCGGAGCTAAACTTCACAGGTAACGATTCACGGTTGGTTTTCATCAACACTGCCGGCAGGCAGATGGTGCGTAAGTCAGACTGAGAAGCGATAAAACGAGTATGTGGAATAATCCTAGGCAACCCACCCGGCTCAATTGGAAACGGATTTTTCAGATCGCTGTCCTTCACTAACTCCCCATCCTCTCCAATCACCTCGTAGGCTGAGTATGCCAGAGCAGGGCCCTTTACCGAAAGTAACGGTTCTAAAAGGCGCGCATAGAAATCCGGCATAATCAAGTCGTCTGCGGTGAGCACATGCAACACATCTGCCTCTTCAGAAAAGCGCAAAGCAGCATTGAAATTCTCAATTGAAGAAACATGTTTCTTATTACAATGCCATTTGAAACCCTGTTTTTCGAAATCCTGCGCAATCGCCGCGGTACCGTCAGTAGAGCAATTATCTTGAATAATGACACAATCGGGCTGGCGTGTTTGTGTCGCCACTGATTCAAGCGTAGCTTTCAGGAATGACTCACCGTTATAGACGGGAATAACAGTAACAAGCCTAGTCATCATTTACCGAGTAAACAACATAGCGTCTCTGCAACCCGTTGCACCTGCAACCGATCCAAGCACAAAGCCGAAGGTAAATTAATTCCGCAGGGACTTAGCCGATAACTGACTTTATTACGTTGCCGGGCAATAACCGCCTCTGCTTGCNCTTCATATGCAGGTAGACTACTAAGAGGATGGAACATCGGGCGACTATCAATACCTTCCCCACCCAATTGAGCCATTAACTCTTCCTTCTTAAAACCATGCACCGGATCGATCAGAGCTGTCACCATCCAATAGGTATTTGTAACATTGAACGGCTCATAATTTAGAGTAATCCCTTCCACTCCAGCAAACTCTTCTTGATACCACTCAAAAATCTCCCTCTTTCGGTAAATCAATTCATCAGCTCGTTCCACCTGCCCTAATCCAATCGCTGCAGCGACTGGTGGCATTTTATATTTGAAAGCGACCTCACGATTCAAAAAATGAACGTCGTCAGGATCACGCCCGTGGTCACGCAATTGCATTACGCGTGCATACAACGCATCGTTATCCGTCACCAACATACCCCCTTCGCCAGTGGAAAAAGTCTTGGAACCATGGAAGCTAAAAGCCGCCACATCACCCAATGCACCCGCCTTAACCCCATTATATTGGCTGCCAATNGCCTCTGCTGCATCCTCGATGAGATTCAGTCCGTATTCATTAGCAACCGCTGATAGCATACCGTAATCCGGCATGCCTCCATACAAGTCCACCGCCAAAATTGCCTTTGTATTTTCTGTAATACAGGCCCGCACACTGTCTACACATAAACACCAGGTGCGCTCATCCACATCAGCAAAGATAGGTTTAGCCCCAACATATTGAATCGGAGCCGCACTGGCGATCCAAGTGAGATCTGGCACAATCACCTCATCACCGGGCCCAATGTCCAAAGCAGCTAATGCTAAATGTAATCCTGAAGTNCAAGAAGGTAAGCTCACTGCATGCTGCACCCCNATAAACTCAGCGAAAGCAGACTCGAACCTACGTGGGTACTCACCTGCTCGATGATACCAACCGTTAGCCGCCGCGTCAGTGGCATATTCAACCTCAAGCTCCGTGATACTTGGACCGGCAATAGGAATGCGCTCACTCATTAGTCAACCACGCATTTTAAATATCCACCCGGTGCAACACTGATTTGCAGCTTGGCATCAATTTCAGTAGCAACCTCAAATCGATCCGTGCTCGCCAAAAATGCTGACACTGCCGTCGCGGGATTATTCCCCTTACCCCAAGAACGATCTGGAAATGAACCTTCGGGCATCGTTTCGATAAGNGTGTCACAAACCACTAAATAACAGCCCTTAGTTACTANTGGAGCATATANCTCCAACTCCCGCAAAACATGCTCATGAGTATGATTAGAGTCCAACACCACCATTACACGGTCTGCTGAGCTAGCTGCCGCAAAAACTTGCGCAGCTATNGACTCATCAATAGATGAACCTTCAATCATATCTATCCGGCCAAACATTGGATGAGACTCAATCTCTGCGCGATTGTGTTCACGTATATCAATATCAACACCAAGAACCCGGCCATTGCCCGCAAGCAGTTGCTGAATCGAAGCATAAAAAATCAGAGATCCTCCGTGAGCGATTCCCGTCTCGATTATAATATCCGGTTTGGTTTCCCATATGATCTCCTGAATAGCAGCAAGNTCCTGTGGAAACTGAATGACCGGCCGCCCCAGCCAAGTGAAGTTATAAGAATACTTGTGTGGCGCAATGGCGGCAACCCAATCCAAAGTAGCTTGCCGGACTTTAGGATCTGCATGCAACCCCTTGACATTGTCTTGCACTTCAGCAAAGAAACGAGCTATCTCACTCATTTGTAAAATCCTTCCAGCAAACCGTCCGCGGNGCAATCACATCCCTTCCTGCTTGNCCGCAATTNGCCAGTAAGTCGAGCGCACTAACGAATGGTGTAAATTCATCATGCAANTGCGAATACTTNCGTTTTTCATAATCCATATATTCCACGGCAATACCGGACTCATTGAATAACTCATGGTCTAAGTAATCAGCCCCTCCATGACCTGTAACATAACGTGTAGCACCCAATGATTGGCAAATTGCCAAGACTCGATCNCTACCCCTTCCTTCCACCGAAATCTCAGATGAGCACAGGATCATTTCAGGTAATACCTCAAAAAATTCGGCCATTGCCTCCATGCTTGCTGCACTTAAACCTGCCAAAGTATCATTATTTTTTTTAAGAACGATCTCTACAAGTGTAATCAACTCACCGATATAAGGTGCAGCCCCATAAGCATGCTGCAAAGCGGCAAGGTGCTTTCGTTGCCAATCGTGGTGAGCGGGATACATTTTACCCAGACTTTGCCCAAGTTTTTTCTCTGCCAAGGGAACTGTCAGCCAACGAATACCCTGGGGAGTTTTTATTTGCACCCGATTAAAAAACCCACCTTTGGAGAACTGCACATCATCTAAAAACACGAACACATCAGCAAGGGCCATTTGCTCCAGCATTCCTACCCACGGAAAATACATCGGCTGGGAGATAACAACTGTCTTCATCTTAACCGTTTCTCCATGAAAATCACATCTCGCCAGCGCGAACCATCAAAATGATGTCTCCGTTTAATTTCAATGATCTTATATTTCAGCTTTTTATAAAACGAAATTGCTCTATGGTTAATTCTTAAAACTCTCAGGGTAAATTTTTTGCAACGATATTTTTCCATCGCACGTTTCTCTAGCTGTCTCATTGCTATTTTAGCTATGCCCTTGCCACGCGCGCTATTAATAAGACAAATCCCCAAATCTCCTGACCCAGTTTTGAGATCAATCTGCGTTAATTGCACAAAACCACACGGACCATTAGATTCGATGACAAAGAACATACCCTTTAAATCTCTTGTGCGTCTTCGAATCCACGCTCGAATTTGATCAGTATTGTATTGCTTGGATTCTATCATTAATTGCCGCTGAACCGATGAATCATTCCGAAGAGCTGCTAGCACTTCGAAATCTGTCTTCACCGGATCTCGCAACATAATATTCACGTAAAAATTTTCATCTATACCAACCTGATTTCTGGAATGGGAATCAAAAATTGACCACCAGCCTCACGATACGCCGACTGCTGGCAGAGAATTTCATCAGCAAAATTCCAAGCCAATAATAAAGTAACTTCCGGCGCACGTTTTATAAGCTCCTCTACCGCCAACACCGGCAAGTGAGTCCCAGGCATAAACTTGCCTTGTTTATGGGGACTCCGATCGACCACAAACTCCACATCATCCGGTGTAAAATCACAATAATTCAAAAGCACACTACCTTTGGCCGCGGCTCCATAGGCCGCTATGCGTTGTCCTTTGGCTCGGTACTCATGCAAGCAGAATTGCAATTCCTCTTTAATAGCTTTGGCTCGAGATGCAATGGCACCGTAAAAACCCAAAGAAGTCACGCCGAGTCGCTTTTCTTCCTCAAGCACTTGTGCCACAGTTTCGTCAGGTTCATGTGTGGTATGTTGCACAAAGATCCTTAACGATCCTCCATGTAATGGTGTTCGCTCCACACGAGTAATACACATTTCGTGCCTCGCAAAAAAAGGCTCCAATGCAGTAAGGGTAAAATAATAAACATGCTCATGATAAACTGTATCAAACTCGCCTCGAGTTATCATTTCCACTGCATGAGGAAATTCAAGTATGGCCCTCCCCGCAGGGGCCAATAAAACCTTCAACCCTGAGACAAACCCTTTTATATCCGGGATGTGGGCAAAAACATTATTTGCAATAATTAGATCAGCGCACTGGTCCAAGGCTAATTCCCTAGCCAAGGATTCCGAAAAAAAATCTACCCGTGTTTTAACTCCACGCTGGCGAGCCACAACAGCAATATTTTCTGCCGGCTCAATACCGAGATGAGAAATATTAGCCTCAGCAAAATGACGTAAAAAATATCCATCGTTACTGGCAATTTCTATCACATGATTCGGTTTAAACTCTTTTTGGTAACGTTCGGCACACTCAGCCGCGTGCTTTACCCAGGCGCTTGAATACGACGAAAAATATACGTAATCGCTAAACAACTCGACTGGTGGAACCAAGTCGATAATTTGCATTAACCAACACTCAGTACAAACTGCAAGGTGAAGAGGGAAACGTGGCTCGGATTGACCAAGATTACTTAATTCCAAAAAATTGTTCGCCAAAGGCTGTTCACCCAGGTCAAGCACTAGTTGACCATTAGTTGATTGACACGAACGACATTGGAATCCCTTCAACATTTTATCGAGCCCACACAAGTGACTGCGCCAAAGCGTCAGCAGCATAAGTTTCCAGTTGAGCAAGGCAAAGACCGTGTGGATCTTCAGCATTTACTACATGTCGTTGATGGTACCACCGTGCCGTGCGTTCCACCGCTACGTCAAAACTCCATACAGGCCTCCATTCAAGTTGTTGAGCAGCTTTTCCAATAGCCAAAGAAAGCGTGGCAGCCTCATGCGGAGCATCAGAATCAGAAATATCTTTCCATTCGCCGGGCCAATATTGGAGAAATGACTCCACTAGCTCAGATACAGGCCGCTGAGCTTCGGTTTCTGGCCCAAAATTAAATGCCTCAGCAAAAGTCGCATCCTCTGCCAACCGTACCCCGAGCCAGAGATATCCAGAGAGACAGTCCAACACATGCTGCCACGGGCGGGTAGCCCTCGGATTACGCACCGAAATAGGATCACCGGCAAGGAGCATACGAACGCAATCGGGAACAATTCGGTCCTCACTGTAATCACCACCACCAATTACATTTCCAGCGCGAACCGTAGCAATACGCCCCCCAAAGGACCTTCGCCAACTCTGGGACATGATCTCTGCAGCGGCTTTACTAGCGGAATATACGTCATGCCCCCCCAATGGATCATTCTCAGAAAATGCGCGAGCGGTGCCATCATTTTCATAACACTTATCAGTAGTAACAACCACCACCGGACAATCGATTGAATTCTGACGCAATGCCTCAAGCACATGAGCTGTCCCGAGTATATTTGTAGTCGTAGTTTCTAATGGTAATACGTATGATCGGCGAACAATTGGCTGGGCAGCGAGGTGAAAAACGATGTCNGGGCGAACCTCAGAAACAACTCGGTCTACCGAACTATAGTCGCCTATATTGCCCGATGTTTCATTAGAAAAAGTGCCTGANACAAGAACCTCATAAAGATTAGGCGTAGTTTCCGGNGGAAGAGAGAACCCATANACATTAGCTCCCAAGTCACGCAACCAAAGNCTGAGCCAAGCCCCTTTGAAACCGGTATGCCCGGTAATCAATACTTTTTTTCCAGTATAATATTTACCGAACATCTCTGTTAAACTTTCCCGGGAATTTCACAAAAAAATTTGAAAGCACTCATTCAACTGACTCCCNCATGGGGCGAAATTAGCTCTNGGAGTATGTTTGAGGCAACGCTAACCGTTGCACAACATCAGTAAATGCTGAAGCTCCTCGCGAGCCATTTTACGGTAATCATAGCGCCTAACAAATTCTCGGCCTTTTAGCCCCTGCTCTTCTCGGGCATCCGGATTTGCCAATAATTCAAGGAGTGCATTGACTACCGCCTTCTTATCACCCTGTGGAATAGACCGTAATACGGACGGAAAAATTTCCCGAAACACTGGAAGATCATAAGCTACGACGGGTAAGGCACTGGCGAGATACTCGTTGACCGCCAATCCCCAGCCTTCTTCGCTGGATAAGCTCAAGCCGACACGAGCCTCAGAAACCAACCGATTCTTTTCTTGCTCAGAAATTGCCCCCGTAAATTCTACCCCATCAGTAAGATTACGTCTGGAAAATTCTGCCATTACCTCTGCACGGTGCGGCCCTTCTCCAATAACCTTCAAAGTAGCATTACTTCGAGCAGCTTTTACTGAAGCCCATATACTGGGTAAATCAAAAACACCTTTAAGCTTATGGATCCGCCCAAGGATAACAACATCATGTTTTTTTTGTGTCTCTTTCATCGGCTTGAACTGATCTAGNTCAACACTTGAACCAATTGTTACAGTTTTGCTAACAGGCAACCCAAGCTGATTTTCCAAAACCCCGTAATCTTGAGCAACGGTTGGACTCAGGCAGAAAATTTTTCCCGCTTCCTGATTTGCCCAACGCGTACTTTTCTTCTCCCCCCAAATCATCAAACGATTAACGAACCCTGTACGATCAGNTTGGGCACTTAACACATGTTGTATCTTGACCACCCAGGGAACATTTAAACGTTTTGCAATTGAACGTGCACAAAAAGTTTCCACAACGAAAGGACCTGTGGCATACACAATATCATATCTATCCTTAGGCCATCTTAGCGCTGATAGACAACGCCAAACATATGCCGGAAAATGGCGCCAAGATTGATTTAAATTAGCAGTAGCATCAAAATAATCATCACTGCTTAAGAGCCCACACATGGGCGCGAGTTCAGTCAGCTGTTTATGCGCTACTCGTCCACAAAGAAAATCAACCGTGTGGCCTTCCTCAACCCATACTTGAGCTATGTTCACATATTCCCGTAACACTCCGGAAATTGAGACACTGTCATTCAATGTATTGTGAACGAGTAAAATTCGCATCATTTAGGCGCATCAAATTCGGCAACNAGAATTGCGTTTGCAAATGGATAAGGCCTGCCAAATTGAGTGCCAATGGCCTTGGATTTGGATACCTCTTTCCACTGCCTAGGACCATAACGCAACAAAAACCAACCTCNATCATNACCCAATTTTTCGGTTTCAATCAAATGATCTAAATCCGGATTGTACCCAAGNGGAACCGTCACTACTAATCTACCNTGCGGCTCTAGAATTATTCTACAGGCAGCTATGGCCGCCAAAATTTTTGCACTGGATTCTTCACCTTCATCATCATCAAACCCAATATGTTCAAAAGTGGAGACAGATAGAATCAACTCGAAACGTTCATTCGTTTCCCACCTGGTTATATCCTCATTAATCACGCCTTCAGCAGATTCAAATTTGTCCAAAACCAAATGTGAGCANTTANCATAATGGCCCAGAACATGGCCGATCTCAAGCACCCGGCCCTTAGATTGCTCAAGATACCAACGAGCCAGCGGAATCTCTACAGCGCGTTCGTTGCACCAGGTTATATTGTAATGTGAGTAGAAACATGGCAAAAGCCCACCTCGGAACTCAAAATGCCTTTCGCTTAAAAACGGCACCACCAGCCGGGAAGCTATGATACGCATAGGCAGCAAAAAAACCTCGGCCCAGCCAAAACGTTTGGCAAACCACCGTAGACGACCAAAAAACCCACTATACAAATGGCCATTGGCTCCCATGCGCCCCAAACCAAACAAAGCGACCGCAGATCGACAAGTCTATGTTGCTGGACAACACACCATTGACTTGCCAAGGACCGTTGCCAAAACTGGGAAGGCGTCTCCATGATTCTGCCTCAACTCATCCGACTGCATTTGGATTACGAAAAAAACGCNCACGAATTTTTCGAGCTACAAGCCCGCGATGCCATTCTTTGGTTGAACCATGGGGACGCTATAATTGGGCCGAATACACGAATGTTAGACCTTGGCTGCGGGCATGGTTATCCCGGTAAAATATGTGCTGAAACAGGCGCAGACGTTACCTTTGCAGATTTTGAAGATTTACGCCTGCAGGAACTAAAAGACACCCCTTTTCATTATATCGACTTGAATACATCCAGTTTAGATAATTATGGGCAGTTTGACTTAGTGATGTGTTCCAACGTTTTGGAACATCTTTCCAGGCCGGAGCAACTACTCCAAAATCTACCCAAACTATTGAAACCAAACGGGATCTTTTATCTCAGCTGGACCAACTGGCTCTCCCCATGGGGAGGGCACGAATTTTCCCCTTGGCACTATCTCGGAAAGCGGCAAGGCCCCATTCATACAGTCGGCAAGAATCTATTCAAGACGTACATTGGCGAAGTGCTCAGAACAATTCGAAAACAGGAGGGCCTTGCAATTCGACGCATGGCTCCACGGTACTATAATGAGCTTGCCTTTCTAATGCACCTACCGATAGCTCGCGAATTCCTGGCATGGAACAGTGCGCTAGAAATTCAGCGTTCCTCCGAAGCCCAACGCTCCAGTTGATCAAGCGCGTCAGGAAGCACTTTATCCCAATGGAATCCATGAGCCCGATCACGAGCAGTTTTCCGCCAATCTTGATAAGCTCCATCATGACTTTGCACTCCAGCAATTGTTGCGGCTAAATCTGAAGGAGAACTATCATCAGTCACCAAACCAGTTTCTCTGTGGGTGGTAGACTCCACCAAACCCGGAGATGGATAAACGATTGCTGGAGTTCCCATTGCATTAGCCTCCACAACATTGAGACCCCACCCTTCACGTACTGAAGTGTGAAGGAGAAAGTGAGCCTGCTGAAGCGCCTCTTCTTTTTCACTCTCAGAAAGCGCACCAACAAAAGTTACCGAATCCTGCAACCCTAGTTCCTTTACCAATTGACTTAGCGCACCTTTCTCTTGACCTTTACCGACTATCTTAAGACATCCCTCTAAGTCGTGTTCCTCTTGTAATATTTTTAGTGCGTATATTGCATGATCAACCTGTTTATTGGGCGCCAAACGGGAAACGGTAATCAACTTAAGCGGTTCATCCAATTCCTTCTCCGGTAAATCTTTCAAGGCGCGAGTATCTACGCCATAGGGTATTTGCGTAACTGCCTGCACTCCCTGTTCTTCAAGCAAACTCCGAGTAAAACTGCTGGCGGTCCAAAATCTAACCTCTTGATATTGCCTGATTGTCAGCCTTTCCTGCCACTTACCGATCATATTCAATGGCCAGGAATAAAAAGCATCCCAGATCGGCCCAAGTACTTCATGAATGTAAGCCACACACCTGTCAGAGCACCATACCGGCGCATACCAGGGAATGCCATGGTGCTGATCAATAACCAAATCAAATGGCTTTTCGCATGAGTGCCATTTTCGTGCATCCATCCACGAGGTAAATTTACCGCCTGATCGCAACACGCGAATTCCATCAATAATTTCTTCTGGGTCACAACCCTCAAAGGCATTTGCAAACCACGTCACCTCATGCCCACGATCCACCAAGCCCCTCATATATGCATGCGTTACACGCTCTGCTCCACCAGCCAGTGGATTATGCGGATCACGCCAATTGAGCATTAAAAATCGCATGCGATGCGCAGTCTTCACATCGAGCAAACAGTTGACAATGAAAAAGCCCCATTGACCAATGGCTCAGTTTGGAGAAGAATACACCTACGGGCGAGTGGCGGAATTGGTAGACGCGCCGGATTTAGGTTCCGGTCTCGCAAGGGGTGGAGGTTCGAGTCCTCTCTCGCCTACCAATTTTTACTGGACCCCAAAAATCCCCAGGTCTTTTTTAAGCTCTCGGATTCGAGATCGATTCTGCAGATGCTGTCTTACCTCGTCGAGAGTAGGACCATCTGCAGCTAGGTAATGATCCAATCTGAATTCACCCGTAGCGTAATTGACCCCCACCACATTATCCGCTCCACCACGCTTAGTTGAAACCCTGTAACGCTTTAACGGAGTATCCTGATCACTCCTTTCAGGCATAATCCTCAGGACAAAAACTTCCCCACCGGTTTGCCTGCTTATAAAAAGTGCCTCTAATAATTTGTCATGTAAAGGAATGTTAACTTGATCAAGCTCCTTAAACCATTCATTCAGAATAACCTTACGATCATTGGGGTCCTTGACAATGCGAGAATTAACCACACAACCGGAAAACAACACCATTACAGAGAGAGAGATAAACCAACGAATCATTCAAAAATGCTACCGAAGGCACCAAAAGACTGCAAGCCACCTCACAGTCAAATCATTCCTTAACCCGCGGCTTTCTTAAACACTTCTGAAGTATCATAACAGCCATGGCCGTTCCATATTGCCGATGGTAGTCATAAAGCGGATAATCCCACCAATCACCCTCCTTTTCCTGTAACTTCATTATGGTTGTCGCCATGTGATCCTGCAACCGCGCTCGATCTTTTTGAGGCACATGGTCCATCAATAATCCAGCGTAATAATGACCATAATAATAAAAGTATCCAGCAATCTGAAACCATGCTTCATGGGGGATGGGTCTTTTTCGACCAATACCCAACCACTCATTACGAGCAAACAATCGGTCAAGCCAATCAACGATGACCTGATCAGTAATCCTTTTATCCCCCCATAGGCGCATGGCCAGATTTCCTACTTGAGTGCGACCAAGGCTGCCAGCCGGCCGATTGATCCCTTTCCTTGGCGAATTTTTAAGGTATTCGCCGTATAGAAAACTACCATCAGGTAAGTGTTGCCGTTTCAATGCTACCAGAGCGCGTTTCACCAAATGCGGAGGTGGCTCAATACCAGCCATCTTTGCCTCGTGAAAAGCAACCAGCACTGTTCCGTTGACAAAAGAGATAGAACTACTGGCCGGCTTTTGTGTCCCAACCCTAAAATCATAATAGCCCCAACCCCCATCAACCGACTCATAGCGGTTGAGCCGATCAAACTGAGTCTGAATTACCTCTTCAATTTGTTTAACTCGCGGGGCATTTTTCGCTGCTTTTGCGCGAGCCCGCATCCGAACGAGTGCCTGCAACCCATAACCATGTGCCCACACGTTGTACATCGCATCAGCTGATGCTCGGCGCAACTTAGGTAGGTGCTCCAAAAGATAGGCTTCAGAGTCCTTTAACGCTGCCCGGGTCTGTGGCGTATTTCCTCCAGCTTCAATTAATGCTGAAGTGCTTAACGCAGTAACCGCCAAACGAAAAGCGTAATGGCTCTGAAAGGTAGGGGCATAAATATTGAGCCCCTTAGTATTGCGCGGGCTACCCCATGAGCCATCCTTATTCTGGTTGCCAATAAGAAAATAAATTCCACGATCTATCGATTTACCGACAGCCGCGTCACCTGGCGGCACCACGTCCGGCAATTTCGGTACCTCGACCGGCTTATCAGCCGCCAAAAGCCCAAAAGAAACCAGCAAACTAAGGCAAGATAACTTCATCGCCTTCACTCANTCCCTTCAGGATTTCGGTTTTCCCACCATGTGATNTGCCGGTCTTTACTCTAACCAAACGCTCACTACCCTTCCCTTCAGCCTTCAACCGCAAAACAATCTGCCCTTTACTATTTGTGCTCAAAGCCCTGGTCGGCACTGTGATGGCCTTGGGTTTGTCCAGCACTGGTAAGTGAATCGAACAACTCATACCCGGATGAAGGTAGGTTTTGTCTCCTTGAGTTACGGCGAAAGTCACAGTGTATTGCCCTGGGGAGGTAGGAAGGGTCGAGACAGTTTTCACTTCAATGGCCACACGTTGGCCCGGCTCGGCAGTTGGCGTAGCCCACCCTTTCATCTTTGGAGCCACCTTGCGAAAATCCGCTTCAGTGAGGGAAGCGCGAAGAGCCAAATCTTTAAGGCTCACAACAGTCATGACCACTTCACCCGACAACAATTTTCCGCCTTTTTTAAGCTTACCCTGAACTGCTTTGCGCCCCATCCAGGTTCCCTCCATAAAGGCGCCATGATAAAGCACCCCATCAAGCGGAGAACGCACATCAAGCAACGCTGCATCCCGCTTGAGTTTGGCCAGATTTTTCCCGGCATGTTCCAAGCTACGTTTCTGCTTTTGTAAACCCACTTTTAACTTGGCCAAATTTTCATCATGAGTGGCAGTTGCCTTCTTTGTGCTTAACCTAGCCCGATCCAGATTCAAGGTGATATCCTCCTCTTCACGAGGGAGAGTAAATTCGAGAGTTTTCTGGGTACTGTTACGAGTGCGGTTAAGAAAATGGATCGAACGATCCACTGAATGCTGGGCACGCTGGAGGATAATCTCCTCAGTCTCCTCAGTAATATCATCAGCATCATACATTTTTTTCAGCTGCTTCAACTCTTCCTGTGCATAGGAAAGTGAGTTTTCCGCACTAATGCGCGATTGCTCTGCAGATTTACGACTCAATTCGCGAGTCTTCTCCATATATCGTTTCATGTCCTCCTCCAGTCGAACTAATGATCTCTCTGCCACCTTAGCATCCAGTGAAGCATTACTGATTGCAAATTCATATTCAGCTTTGGCAACCGCAAACCCTAGTTTGGCTTCTTCCAGAGAAAGTTCAGTATCAATGAGGTGCTGCTCCATTTTCTCTTTTTTTAGCGAGATCAAAAGATCATTTACCTTCACTGAACTACCATGAGCTACTGCATCATTCTCTAAAGTGAGATTAGCCCAAACTTCTGGCTTCACTTTGATCGGGGCAGTTTCAGTAGGGGTAAAGATTCCTTTCAGTTTAAGTTCAATCTTGAAAGGAGCCGCCTTCACTTTATGGGTTCCGCTCTTTTTCTCGGTGGCGTTGGAATCAGCCGCCTGCAGAGCAAAAGGCAACAGTAACGAGCCTAGGAATAAAAAGTTCCGTTTCATTGAAGGGCAATGTCCTAATGGGAAGAGGCGGGTTTGGCAAGGCATGATCCTCACTTGCCTCGAATTAAATAGGAGTTTAGANTTCCATATATGAGGCCCGCCTTTCTAGTCATTATGCTGGTCGCCTTAGTCGGATGCGCTTCTCCCACTCCTAACAGTCACAGCGCCAATCAAGCCATTGAAAGNGCTATCCGCAGTGAAATAGGCAAGTCTGAGGGTGAATTAACCGTTGCTGACTTGGCAAAGGTAACGAAATTACCCGCACTCACGGAAAAAAAGATCAGTAACCTAACCCGNCTCAAGGAACTCCCCAGCTTAAGGTTACTACGACTAAGCTTTAATGAAATTAATGACCTTGGGCCATTAAAGGAACTTGANCAATTAACCGTGCTAGAACTGGACTCCAACCAAATCACTGATGTGAGTGCTCTGATGGGTTTGAAGCAATTAAGACGCCTGAACCTTGCCTGGAACCCCGACCTCACCAAAGCACAAATTCAACAATTACAGAATGCACTACCCAATTGCAGCATCATCCACAATGCCGCGAGGTAAAGTGAAAGACTTCTACCGTAGTGGAAGCGCATGCCTGCCGATGATCTTTCCATCACCATGAAGCCAACCTACAAGTCCTTAATACGCGTAAGTCTTTCTTGAGCCTGAACGCAGTAGGGCAGATCTGGAAAGCGACTCATTACTTGCTTTAAGCACTCACGGGCCCCGACGGGGTTACTCTTTTCCAAGTGCCAATCAGCCATTAAATTCAGCCAACGGGCCAAATCTCTAGACTTCTGAAATGGAATTACAAAAAGCTTATTCATTTCTTCCCAGGCCAGGTCCGGTTTTCCATAACGACTAAAATATACTCTGGCCAACTGTTCACGAGTATGACTATCGAGCGGATGCTCAGCCAGCTGCTTGAGGCATTCAGAGACAATTTCACTCGCATCTCTGGGATCATTCGAATCAACAGAAAAATCCAAACGAGCCAAACGTTGAGCACAGGAAAATTCAATCGCGGTACCTGGGTAACGATCTCTTAACCCTGCCAACGTCAGCTTCATCCCATCCACATCGCCTCTTTTTTTCTGCCAGTCGGCTAGTTGATTAAGTGCTGTAGCAATCTTGCCCGGCTCATGCTGAGGCTGTGCGGCGATACATAAGATGGTTCCTTCTGCAGAAGGAAAATCGCCCATNGATTCCATTTGAATTTGCGCCTTTAATATCTGCCCCTCAAAATCACAGGGAAACTTCACCAACTCTTCTTCAATCAATTCAATAGCTAATATCGGTTTACCTTGCCTCCTTTTAGCTTCAGCCACTGAATAAAGTGGTTTTGCCTCAACTTCCCCACCCCCCCCCAGTAGTGAGTTAATTGCTCCTCCGCTAATAATGCCCAATAGGGGAGCAATCCACAATAAACCCAACAGCATACCCGGCAATATAGAAAAAAGCATACCCAAGGGGCCCATTGATAATGAGGCCACGAATACTATGAGTAACAATGAACTTATTCCTAGTTTCCAAGCAATCATTCCTCTTCTATGAAAACCTTCTACGCTTGGGCGAACCAGGCTGCAAGTCGACTTACAACCCGAAAGCTTCGCGCATCATCGCAACACTTTTTGGCACAGCACTTTTCGCCTCTTCCTTACCTTCAAACTCAATGGAGATATATCCGCGGTAATTGACTTTGCGCAAAATCCCCGCAATACGCTTATAGTCCAAATCCAGCGTGTACCATTCCCCTCCCCCATAGTAGGTCTTAGCCTGAACAAAGGTGGTGCGTGAAGCAATCATCTCCAATTTTGTGTAGGGGTTCTCCAAAAAATTTCCTGTGTCCATCAACACCCCCAGCCACGGTGAATCATCAAAGGCCTTGGCAATACGCAATAAGCCCTCGGGCGTGCGTGCCAGTCCCCAATGATTTTCCAGTGCCATGTGTACTCCCAGTTTCTCAGCAGCCCGCAGACATTTTTCAATAGATTCAATACACCACTTGAAACCCTCATCTTCAGTATGCCCGGGAAGCACGGGCTCAATGCCGCGATTAGCCATAAGTGTATCAAAGGATTTGGTGGTTCCCCACCGGCCAGTATTCAGGCGAATACAAGGTATCCCCATTTCATGAGCCAGTTCCATACAGTGAATGGTGTGGTCAATATTACGCTGTCGCTTGGCTTTGTCGGGACTGACAAAACCCTGATGTATGGAGAGCCCCACCAGTCCCACCCCATTTAAAAACGCATGACGCTTCAGCTTGCGTAGGTAATCAAGCTTTTCGCTGGCCATTTGCATATGCAATACATCGACTCCTTCCACCCCCAAGTCAGCAGCATGATCAATCACCTTTTCAATCGGGTATTTATTACGCGTAAAGTGCCAATAGGAATAAGTGGCCAAGGCCAGCTTGTTACGCGGCGACGCCGGCTTCTCATCAGCCAAAACGGTAGTGACAGGTAATGTAGCTGCCACGCCAGCCAAAGCACCAGAAGCCAGAAATTTTCGACGATCAAGAGATTGCATAAGCCCAGTGAAAAGCCGACGACCAAAAAAATCAACTCATCACCGGCGGACCCTGTGTCATGGGGCTGGGAGCAAGCATCACCCCCCTCTGGTTAGCTATTTCGATGGCGGCAATAGCCTCATTTTCCACCGGATCCAGAACCGGGGGGGTATCCGGATTATTTCTCTCGTTTCTTACACGGTTACGAATGAAGGCGAGCCGAAAACAGTTGAGCTGTTTTTCGCGAACCAAACGGTAGCCACCGGGTAACCCAGTAAGATTCATCAGGTTCCACCCCGGCAATAACATCCATGGGCTGAGAATTCGGTTGTACTCCGCTTGAGTAATAAGGGATCCCACCACCCCCTCAAGCCCCGCCTTGACCCGAGCCCGATCTCGAAAGCCAAGCCATAACAAAAGAATGAAAAATAAAACTACCACCATCGCGTGCAGCATCAAGGCGAGCCAAAGACCGGCTCCTTCCAGAATGAGAAATGAACTAAATAAATTCCGACCCCCATGAAGAAGCATGGCCAATCCTAAACCCGCAAACGGCATAGCCCAGCGCCATGATCCCTTGGTGGTTACAAATAATCCAAAACCTAACCCTGCCAAAGCAGTAAAGGTAGCATGGCCCAAACCTAACAGCATGGTCCTCACGAAATACATTCCAAAGAAACCTTTGCCACCAAATTCCTGCGCCGCACCGACAATGTAGAGAATATCNTCAGTAAGCGTAAATCCCAAACCAATGATCCCTCCATAAACTACCCCCGAAAGAGGGCCGTGTGTCTCATGAACACGCCGTCTGGAAAAAAAATATATCAGCAATAATCCAAAGGCNTTGGAGGGCTCTTCAACCANAGGAGCCACAAACGTTGCGGTAGTGTTTTCCACCAACTCCGCCGCCTTCTCTGTTTCAAGTGAGTCAAATGTAGTAGCCAATGCCTCTTGCCCTAGCACCCCCCCCGCAACTGACGGAATCACTGCGCCCACCGCACCCCAAACCAAACAGAGATATAACAGCCACCAAGGCTCAGGGGCATAACGATCAACNGACCGGATCACCACGAAGTATAAAGCAACCAGAGGNACCACAAACAGAATCGCCAGTATTGGCCAAAACATGCCTCTTTAGCTTACCANTCCTAACGCGAGGCAGCACCCATTATTGAATGGGAAGCGGGGGAATATCTGGATTTCGATCCGATTGTACTTTTTGGGTTTCCAGGGAAGATACCACCGAATTTTCACCAATTTTCCTCTCGTTGTCACCTGCAATACACCCGATCAAAGCAAGAGCCAATACCGCAACCAAAAGAAATTGTTGGTAGGTCATAGGAAGAACGCTANAGTGCGCAAGCCATTGACAACAATGGCCACTTATTAGCAACTATTCGCAATAAATTCACAATGAATTCACCATTTCAGAACTCCTCACGNCGGGAATTTTTTTGCTACGGNGGACTAGCCACTGCAGGTAGTATTCTCGTGCTAAAAGCTGGAGCAACCCCAACCCCGGCCACGAAGGATAATCATGGTTATGTGAATTATTTGGAGGCAACAGCACAGNCTATTAGTCCAGAAGGCAAATTCAAACCCACTCATCCTGATATTCTGGGCCCCTTCTGGGCAAGTGGCGCTCCTTTTCGGGGTAAAGTTACCCCACCTCTTGCACCCGGCGAACCACTGGTAATGCGAGGTCGCATCTGGAGCCACATCCACAAAAAGCCCATCGCCAATGCCCTATTGGATGTTTGGCAGGCTGATCACAAGGGTATTTATGATTTTCAAACCAGTGAACGCCCTAACCCCCGAACCAGCCTGCCTAACGCTCGTAATTTCAGTGGAGGAAAACAACCGGCCAAAACCGATTTCAAGAATCGCATCCGATTAATCACCGATGAGGAGGGCTACTACGAATACGAGACTATCAAGCCTGCAGCCTATGGTGTNGGTAACTCCATTCGCCCCTCGCACATTCACTATATGGNTCAGGCCAAAGGTCACGCNTCGGTAATTACCCAGTGNTACTTCAAGGGTGACCCACACATCGCAAAGGATCCCTGGGCAAGTAAATCACCGCTCATCATTGACCTACAGAAAACACGTTGTGAACATGGCCAATACCTTTCCGGCCAATTCGACCTAGTATTGGGTGCTACCCCATCATAATCGCGCAACGTTGCTTTTTAGCTGTATTTTTTATANAAGCTCCGCGGCTTGTTGACCCAAATGCTGGAAACGCTATCTAAGTTATTTAACCGCAAACAAAAGCCACCTTACCAGTCTGGAATAAATTTACTTTTATTACTGGTACTCTCGGTTGTTATCGGTGCAGGCGTAGCCTATGCCACTCTCGGTTTCATGAAAACCTTCGAGCGAGTGGTCAACTGGGTTTACTTTGATTGGAGCGAAACTCCCAGTGGTCGATACACTCACAAGTTTGACTCGCGCAATAAACTTCAATTTGACTTTCGCGGCAACAATGAGCACGGCCTTAAGGGTTTAAAACAAACTCAATGGGCCACCAATGGCACCTGTTCCATCCTCACAACAAGAGACGGTGAAAGACTGGATCCAGTTCAAGCAGATTGGCAGTACAGCAACAAAAAAGTTCAGATCACAATCGATAAAGCCGGTGGTGCTACACTCGATCTTGTTTTTGTTAACAGTGATCTGCAGCCGGAAAATAAATCGAGAGCTGGATTTATAGAACACCTTCCAAGTCCGGATTATAAAGGCGCCCTCCTCTTCAAGTACAAGCAAGGATCCTTTACCGATGTTCCAAAATGGCACATTTTGGCTGCCCTAACCGGGGGAGGGCTTTTCATTGGATTATTATACGTTGCTTTGAAATTACCCCGGGGTCATGGACCGGCTGATGCTATTATCGCCCGGATCAATAATGATGGTATTTTACCTATTCGTGAGGGAATCTCAACAGCACTTATATGCGCCAGCTCCATCGGTTTGGGCGCATCAGTCGGACGATACGGCCCCGCAGTCCACTTGGGAGCNACTCTCGGTTCAGGTTTTGGCCATGCCTTTAAACTCGGACGGACCAATACTGTCACTTTTCTTGGGTGCGGGGTAGCCAGTGCGATTGCGTGCTCTTTCAATACCCCCATTGCCGCAGTGATCTTCACTCATGAGGCGATTATTGGCCATTATTCACTGCGCGCCTTTGCTCCCATTACCATCGCTGCAGTTGCTGGTAATGCTGTCGCTATTCACCACGGTCGGTTTTTTGACGGGTTTCAAAACCTTACCGCGCCAGCTGAACTCACTCTGGACCAATATCCGCTCTTCGCAATTGTGGGGCTGGTCTCAGGTTTGTTTGCCATAATTTACATGCGAAGCATTGTCTTCATGGGTAAAACCGTGAAGAAAACCAATATCCCGCTCTGGAGTCGACCGATGATTGCGGGTTTAGCCATTGGTATTGTTGCATTATGGCTACCTAATCTCCTTGGACTGGTCGAGGAAACTACCACTCAAGTAATCCAGGATGAAGGGGTTGAATACATACTTCAGGTATTATGTCTTTTGATCATCTTTAAAATTGCCGCTACGGCGCTTTGCCTCAGTTGTGGGATGCATGGAGGGGTGTTTGGGCCTGCACTTTGCATTGGAGCAATGGTAGGGGCTGCTTTGGCAATGGCTTACGATGCCAGTTATTATCAAATATTTGCCCTTGCAGGAATGGGCGCGTGCATTAGCTCAGTGGTTGGAGCTCCCATCGCAACTATCCTGATTGTCTTTGAACTCAATCAGAATTATTCGGTGGCTACTGCAGTCATGGTAGCCGTAGTCATCAGTAATCTCCTCACCAACAAATATTTCGCCCGGTCCTTTTTCCTTTTCCAAGTGCAAGCCGCAGGCTTTGATATTAATGCGGGCCGGGAAGTNCTGATTTTGCAGCGACGCAGAATTAAGGAAGTGATGGAAAAAGACTACTTCACCATTGAACCGGAGGCGGATTTAAACGCTGTAGAAAAAGCTTTGCGAGCTAATCCCGAATCGGATCTTTTCGTAACTGATTCGCAACAAAAGCTTCTGGGAACAATTAACTTAGCCGGAGCATGGGACAATCTGAAAAAAAACAACAACCAAACTGCAGCTGATCTGGCAAAACTTCCCGAACATATCCTAACCGAAGATACCGATCTCAATCGCGGCTTCGAAATCATTGAGGAATTTGTTGGTGTCAGTATTCCAGTTGTTGAGAATGAGGAAAATATGCGTTTAACCGGCATTATTTACGAAGCCAACGTGATTCAGGCTTACAATGAAGCAGTTAAAACCGCTCGCGGTGAAGAGCAAGGTCTCGAATAACTTTTCAGCAGATAAGTCACATAGGAGGTTGACACTACTAGTAATAATAGTACGTTTACGTATGGTTTGGCATAAAACTGGAAAAATGCCAGAAATATGGTAGACTTTTAGTCTAAATTATCGACGTGACAGATGACATTGTGACGTAAGGCCAGTGGGTACTTTTAAACAAATTTTATTGATCGGATTTAGCACTGTAGCCTCCAGTGTTTTCGCCCAATTCACCATGGGTGGAATGATGGGCACCATGGGGGTTATGGGTGGCCTTCAAGGAATGGGATCCCAATCGGTCGGCATTGGCATGAACGCCGTCAATGGCATGCAAGGTGGTATGGGAACCGGAGGTTTTGGGATGCAAGGTGGCATGGGCATGCAAGGTGGCATGGGCATGCAAGGCG
>PBEJ01000049.1 GCA_002719595.1 Verrucomicrobiales bacterium | reverse complement strand
AAGAACCATGCGAAGACTCATCCAAAAAAGGCAGAGCAACTTTTTAGGGAATGGCAAACCTAGAATAACGAAGTCAACCAATCCGCAACCCGCTACTGGAAATGAAAACCTGTATATTCACATTGTTACTCATAATTTCCAATAACTGGCTATGGGCGGGGCAACCAAGGTGAACTAAGTGACGGACGTTTATCCCGGGAATTGCGGCTAAGGTGACGTATCTGACTACCATGAACAACAATGGAAGTGTTGTAAGTTTTGGTAGTAAGGTTGATCAATTCCCAGGCCCAAAACCACTGATTAACAATGTTTTTGTCGGTTAAAATGAAGGTGGAGCGGGTGATGGGAATCGAACCCACGTCTCAAGCTTGGGAAGCTCACGTACTACCATTGTACGACACCCGCGTTTGGAAGAATCAATTTTTACAAAGTGTGAAGTCGGATGCACCCGTTTACCAACTGGCCATTCTGGTTAGTTCGCGTACGCGTTTTGATATATCAGCTTTCTTGATTTTGGTCGTTTTCTTTAATCCAAAATTTTCACAACAGAAACTGGCCGTAACACTGCCACAAATAATTCCTTCACGGAGGTTTTTATCCACGCTCCCTCTCTGGCTGGCCAGATAGCCCATCATCCCGCCGACAAAACTATCGCCTGCACCAGTGGGATCCACCACTTTTTTTAATGGATAAGCCGGAGCAATAAAAAGACCGTTTGGCCCAGATAAAATAGAACCGTGTTCACCTTTTTTAACGATCACATATTTCGGTCCCAGCTTATGAATCCGCGGGATAGCTGCCACCACGTTATCTTCTTCCACTAATTGAGAAGCTTCACTGTCATTTAAAACGAGACAATCAATACGCTTGAGTAGTTTAAGTACTGCTGGGCGCGCAATGTTTAGCCAAAGATCCATGGTATCTGCGACTACAAACTTTGACCGTTTCATTTGATCCAAAACCCGACCTTGGACATCCGGAGCAATATTCGCCAACAGCACGTACGGCAACTTTGTGTAGTTAGACGGAAGAGTTGGGCTATAGTCCTCGATAACCCCCAGTACCGTATCCAAAGTGCGCCGGTTGTTCATGTTGACTTCGTATTCACCGGACCAATGGAAGGTCTGACCGGCTCGGTGATCCAACCCTTCAAGACATAGACCGTGTTTGCGGTAAAGGTTGATGTATTTTTTAGGGAAGTCTTCACCCACTGCCCCAACTAAGTGGGCCTGACTGAAAAAACTAGCCGCCACGGCGGCATGACTCGCTGAGCCTCCCAGCAAACGCGGGTTCTCGGCATACGGTGTTTTGATCGAATCGAGGGCGGTGGTTCCAGCGACAAGTAGACTCATAATTTTCTCTTAATCAAGAGGCACGGAGGCTAGGCGTTCACGGAACTGTTGGCAAGTACGGGCAACGTCCCGAGAGTTGAGGATAGCTGACACTACACAAACCCGTCGCGCCCCCGCCTCGAGGACCTCATCGATGTTTTCCAGGGTAATTCCCCCAATTGCAAACCAAGGACAATCCATATTTTCAGCCGCCCACCGCACATAATCCAAAGTAACTGCGGCTCTTCCTGGCTTGGTGGAGGTCTCGAAAACCGGACCCACCGCAACATAATCAGCGTCAGCTTCCATAGCTGCCTGTGCCTGCTCAGGCGCATGCGAACTTAATCCCAGCTGTGGTCCAGGAAACGCCAGCTCTGGGTTAGGGTCATCCTCCGTTTCAAAAAAATCCTCCTGTCCGAGATGGCAGAATTCAGCTCCCAATTCACTGGCAAGAGACCAATAGTCATTAATCACCAGTGGAATTTCGGCTTCTCGGGTAACCGGCAGAATAGTTTTGGCTGCCTCTCGTACTTCATTCTCACTCCAGTCCTTGGCGCGGAGTTGAATGATATCAGCACCCCCATCGCAGAGTTGGCGCGCAATTTCATCTGGAGGTCGGCCATTCAGATAGGCCCCATCAACAAAGGCATATAGCTGACAGTCAACGATTGGCTTCATGAAGCGGCTCAGGCGTCGCGCTCTATCATCTCGCGCCGGTTAGCTATCATATGCTCGATGAAATTGGTCGCGTAAACTCCTCGCCTGAAATCAGGGTCCCGCATAATCGATAGCTCAAATGGGATGGTTGTCTTAATTCCAGTAATCATATATTCACTGAGCGCTCTACTCATCTTGGCTATCGCTTCGCGTCTGTCTTTGCCCACGGTTATCAGCTTGGCAACCATCGAATCGTAATGAGGAGGGATCGTATAGCCCGCATAAACATGGCTATCTACCCGCACCCCATTCCCCCCTGGGGCATAGTACATTTCCACTCGGCCTGGAGAGGGGGCAAAATCAGCATACGGATTTTCTGCGTTAATTCGGCACTCAATCGCATGCCCAGTAAATGTAACATCCTCTTGAGATAACGGCAGCTCCTCACCCATAGCCACGGCTATCTGGGCTTTAACCAAATCAATTCCTGTGACTTCCTCAGTGATTGGATGTTCGACTTGAATCCGTTTGTTGACTTCCAGGAAATAGTAATTGCCTTTATCATCTGCGACAAATTCCACTGTCCCCGCGTTAACGTATTTTGATTCATGTGCAATACGCATCGCAGCCTCTCCCATTTCCTGGCGAAGATCAGGCAATTTAGCCATGAGGGGCGAAGGGGTTTCCTCAATGAGTTTCTGGTTCCGCCTTTGGATAGAGCAATCACGTTCACCTAAATGAATGATGTTGCCCTTATTATCTCCGAGAATTTGGTACTCAATATGGCGTGGGTTCTCTATGAATTTTTCAATATATACTCCACCATTACCAAATGCCTTCTCAGCTTCGGTGCGTGCGGCATGAAATCCATTAAGCAATGAAACTTCGTTATGGGCTACCCGCATCCCTCGCCCGCCTCCTCCTGCAACAGCCTTAATCATAACCGGATACCCGATTTCTTTAGCCACTCGGCGAGCGGTGGCCTCATCTTCCACCATACCGTCTGAACCAGGCGGCACCAGCACATTGGCTCGCTCGGCAAGCTCACGGCTGGTCTGCTTATCGCCGAAGGTGTTCATCACGCCGGCCCCCGGCCCAATAAATGCAATGTTACAACTTTCACAGACCTCTGCAAACCGAGCATCTTCGGACAGAAAACCATAGCCGGGATGTATAGCATCCACGTCGGCAATTTCCGCAGCACCAATAATCCGGTCACGTTTTAAATAACTTTCGTTGCTGGGGCTGGGCCCGATACAGATAGCCTCATCGGCCATTTGCACATGCATAGAGTTGGCATCTGCCTCGGAATAAACAGCTACGGTACGAATGTCTAGTTCACGGCAGGCACGCATAATGCGCACTGCAATCTCACCACGATTGGCTACAAGAATCTTTTCGAACATGAAATTAGAATAAGGTTAATTTGGCTCAATACGGAAAAGGGCCTGTCCGTACTCGACCGGTTTGCCATCCTCGACCAGCGCCTCGGCAATGGTGCCTTTAACCTCTGCCTTGATTTCGTTCATGACTTTCATTGCCTCGACAATGCAAACTACAGTGTCGGGCTCAACTACCGCTCCAACCTCTACATAAGTATCGGCGTCCGGAGAAGGCTTACGATAAAACGTTCCTATCATCGGAGATTTAATTTCCGTTCCCTCAGGTGCACTCTGCGGGGTTGCTTGAGGGGGCGCCTGGGGAGCCGCAGCAGGAACTTGAACCTGCGCCACAGGCGTTGGAGCAGCAGGTGCCATTGCTTCTATTTGCGCCACTGGCAGTCCCGCAGCCGACGCTAAAGGCTTGCCAGAATCGCGTTTGAGCTTGATTTTAAAATCACCCTCTTCCATTTCAAATTCCGAAACGGCGTTTTTTTTCATCAGATCAACGATCCCCTTAATGTCCTTCAGGTCCATATCGAATTAAAAAGTTCGAGGTTGATGAATAGTGAATACAGCTATACCTGAATGTCCTTGGGTTAAACTGAAATTATTCATGTTTAAAACTGTCCGTACAGTGAACACAATGTCCTAGCGGTCAAGTTAGGAATATCCACTATTGGTCGAATAAGCCCCAAAAACCTCCTTTTGTTGATCTAATCCGTGAGCTTTAATGATAAAGCTGACTCGAGGGCTAAGTGGTAGGAATTTACCCCGAACCCGCAAATCTGCCCCTGACACACTGGAGCAATCAATGAGTTGTGACGGAATTCTTCACGAGCATGAATATTGGAAAGGTGAACCTCCACAACCGGCACATTGGTAGCAGAGATAGCATCCCTCAAAGCTACACTTGTATGGGTGTAGCCTGCAGCATTGATCACAATTACATCAGCTTCACCCGGTGATTCCTGAACCCAGGTCACCAGATCGCCTTCATCGTTACTCTGACGAAACTCGACTTCGGTGCGGTTTTCGGCTTGCTTACGAATCCCAGCTTCAATTTCTGCTAGAGTAGTTGTCCCGTAAATCTCCGGCTGCCGTGTTCCAAGCAGATTAAGATTGGGTCCATTGAGAAAAAGAACCTTCATTGCCCAAAAAGCTACATAGGAGCGACGCGGGTCACAACTTCAATTTCATCAGCCCTGTTTCTAAGGCCAAAAGTTCACCTACATTCGTGTGTAGAGCCCTTTGAGTTTGTTCTATGATCTGCAAGTTTTCCTCAGCATCATGATGTGTCAATCTGCGAGCCACAATCTGTGTGCTTTCAGACAAATCTGAAAAAAATTCCAGCCCGCCATCTTCTCCGCGGGTTTGAAGCCATACATCTCTTAACCAACTTTGCAAGGCAGCAAGAAAACCCGCGCGGCGCAGGCGATACTCAGCCATTATCGCTGCCTTGTTTTCAGCCTCCCATTGTTCACGCAATTCGGAAGGTGCCTCATCATACTGACTGAGAGGGGAGGCCTGCTCCACTTCAGTCTCAATGGACTGATTTACCTCTGCGAGACATTGCAATAGACTATCAAGCAGCCGATACCTCCCGAAAAGGCCTTTATCGTCTTTAGCTGCCATAAGTGCAAATTCTTTTACCCAGTCCATCTCCGATTGGTTAAAAGCCTGACCTCCGTCACCCGCAAATCGTACGCGCAAGCAACGTGAACAAATGGTCTCAAGCACTCTTTCGGGCTCAGCTGAAAGCAAAATAAACACCGTACGGTCAGGCGGCTCTTCTAAAGTTTTAAGCAATGCATTGGCCGCATCTGTATTAAGGCGATCGGCCGCCACTAACAGCGCAACCTTGTATCCCCCCTCGACAGATTTTTGATATATCAATTCATGCAATACCCGCGGGGGACTATTGGGGCGGCGAATAATCTGCCCGATTTTAACCTGACGCATTTTCGACTCCGGCTTTATTGTCATAACATCAGGATGATTATCATTTGCAATCTTCCGGCAGCTAATACACTCCCCGCAAGCATCAGCAATAGGCTCCCTAAGCGTGGAATTCTGGCAATTTAGCGTCTGAGCAAGGACACGCCCCACCTTTTCAAGTTCCCCTAGGTCTTGACCTGAAAACAAATAAGCATGGCCCAAGCGTCCTTTTGCGAGGCTTCGCTGAAGCCGGTCTATCACGTTCTTTTGGGAGGTAAATTCTGCGAATGGCACTGGCCAAAGTTAAATCCGTAGCGCAACAAGGTCCAGCTGAGTAATAAATTGTGAAAAACATTAGAATAAGCGTTAACAAATTGGCCTTTTTAGAAATCAACGGGAGCCCAAAATACCTTCTATATACAGCAAAGAGTCGTCCTTTGACTTTTTGCCTGTTTGGGTGTACGTGTTAAGATAGATACAGTACCTCCTGTGGTGCTTGTTGATATGAGATGTCTTTGTGCAATAGTTTGCATTCTGAGCTTGGCTGGCTGTAACCGGGAAACAATTAATTTGGCCGAAAACGATCATGAACCCGACCGTAACCCCCTAGAAACAGTACCTGAAATTTCAGCTCATAACTCGCTAAATCCGGATAAAAAAGAGATTGTCAAACCCGATGAAGAAAATTCTTCTATCCCCAAAATTTCCCAATCAAACGATGTGCAACCGGCCACAATATCAAACAATGAAAATCCTCCCGGGGGAAACCTTGCAGAAGTAAAACCAACTATTACCCAAAAAGTTCCCTCCCCTGAAGAAGAGCAATTGTCGCCTTCAGAGCTTATCGCGAGGAAATTAATCAGTAATGATCCAGGAGATAATCTTGGGGTTTTAAATGAGGCTCTTGAACGTTGGCTTAATCAAAAAAATACCTTGCCTGAACGTGTTAGCGATTTAGTGGCCGAGCAATTTCTGCCCATGCTGCCAATGGCGCCAGAGGGAAAAGTTTTCGTCATTGATTCGGAAAATCGCCGCGTAATTCTGATTGCGGAGAAATAGGTCTTTATCCCAGGAGAAATCAGCGTCCCGTTAGTCATTCTTTTCCTTGTTGCGTTATTTCTTATCGGCAAAAGGCAATACATCGGGCCGCACTACAACTCCGCTGGTAAATTTAAAGGGGCGCACCTTCCCTGGAAACGTCAGCTCAATCAGATAGGCGGTCCAGCCCTTGGCCGGATTCTTGGGGCGCGCGGTGTATTGACCTTTTTTATTAAGCTTTAACTCTGTCGCTGTCCATTTGTTCTTTATTTGATCAATACGAAAATCACGCGCATCAGGATTGGTCACCTGCCACAGGCGTACGGCCTTCGGCTTATCCTGCGTCGTTGCAGTAATGGTTCCATCCTTAGCCACCTTCCAATCGTAACGGGGTAAATCGGTCTTATTCAAGATGGCATGATAAAAGGCAGCCAAGCTGTCAATGGCATCACTGTTGCGCAATCCATGGCCGGTATTGGGCACGTAACGTATGTGCTTGGGTCCTCTCAGATCATCCCAGTAAAATTGCCAGGAATCGGGCAGGAAAAACTGGTCGCCAGCGGAGTTAATACAAAACTTGGGCAGGGTAAGCCGGTCGCGATATTCGTAGGGGTCCTCAATAATTTTAAGCTTGGTGTTTTGGGGTGTATCAATCCAGTTCATCACCCCCTTGGCGGTGTAATCACCCACTGCAGGTGCATAAAAGCCGTAGGCGGCCTTGTGATGTTTGAAGGAAGGTTCAATATTCAGCATATCAATGACAATGGGAATAATCGCCACCACGCGTTTATCGACTATGGCAGTACTCCAGGTCGTCCAACCTCGCTTTGAGGCGCCGGTGACTACAAACCGGTCCACCTTGATTCCGCCGCCCTTAGCGCTGGCCATGAAGTCAGTAACCGTATCAAGAGCCCGCACCGCAGCCTTGGTCATCGGTAGGCGCAAAGGCCACTTTTCATCGCCTCCACGCAGGAACTTGTCCCAGGAATAGGCAATAATGGCATCCTCATATCGCTGACGGGTTTCATCGGCAAAAACCAAAGGCTGATTGGGCACCATCTGAATTTCAGTCACCACTGAGCCGGTGGCTGCAGCTATTTGCATGAGCTCGCCGCGCGGCCGCGGAGGTTTGCCGTCGTTATTGCCTCCGCTAATATAGAGAAGACCCGTTTGGTGATTTACCTGATCAGGCTTCACAATAATCACCCAGTGCCGCCACTCAGGACGGTTCACTTCCTTGCGGGTAAGATAACGCTGAGAGGTCATGTCGATGACATGGATGGTGCCGCCTCGTACCTTTTGGGATTGGATGAGCTTATACTTGTAAGCTGGGTCGGCCTTGGCCACGTAATGGTCCAGCGCCGTTTTCTTTGGCGCAGCCACTAGTGCAGCTACAGTCAAAAAGAGGGGGATAATTTTTCTCATTTTTTGGAATTATTAGGTTGGGTTGGCAGCGCAGGGATCGCTCCCGGAGAACCTGGATTTGTTGGATTAGTTTCAGGAAGTTTGGGACTTGTTCCTTCAGGATTATTAGCCGAACCAAGCTTTACAATCTTGGCCTTGATAGGCCCAAGGACAGGAGGGCTGCCGGGTTCCTTTGTACCTGTAACGGTAACCGCGTCTCCCTCCTTGGGATTGGCTGCGCTAAATTCAATTATGGTAATGCCATCATCATCAGTGATGGACAAACTCAAGCCTTCAATCTTAAAGGTGCCCTCTAAGCCAGCGTGATCCAGCGTGGTGCCGTTGTTGTTTAATTGAACCCAGAATTCATCCCCTTCAATACTAACCCTCAACCGTTTACCGGTTAATGATTCAGCTAGGGGACCATTAGTTGGTTTTGTGGGCTCCGTGGTTGGCGGTGGCGGTAGGTTGGGATTGGGTTCAGTTATCCCGATTGCAGGTGGTGGTTTGGCAGGTTCCTGATTCTGCGCTTGCTCTACCGAATCGTCTTTCAACAAAAATCCTACTGCTACTACCAAGGCGCATAATCCCAAAAGACCGGCAACAGCGGCCAACACAATTTTGTTTTTACCCTCACTCTTTCCCTCCCCCTTAGCCGGAACAGGAGCAGTGGCAGCAGCCACGGGGGCTACAACCGGTTCAGGCTCAGACGGGGCCGGAGCGGTTGCGGGCGCTTGGTTGGGGGGCACCGAATCCCCCACTGAAGCTAATTCACTGATAAGTTGCGCCAATGGAATCCAGCCTTCCAAGCCTTCGTGGTAGGCAAAATCATCAGGCAAAAGCACGCCTTGGCTCAGGTAATCCTGTACCTGTTCCAGCGTATAGGGGCCGCTGGAATCTTCGCCGCGCGTAATGAAAATTTGCACGGGCCCAATCTGCCATATTCGCCCATGAAGTAAATCGCATTGTTTTTCGGCGGAAATTCCAGTATATCAACAACACGGACATGTCCGAAGGAGGCGATAGCCAATCAGAACTGCAAAGGCGGGTGCACGAAGTCATTTTCGAGGCCGATACGCCTGCTGGTAAGACCTTTGATGTCTTCCTGATCATCTGTATCCTGCTGAGTGTGGCGGCAGTGATGGTGGATACCGTCCCCAGTATCACGCCGGATCAAAGCAGCTTTCTGCACAAGGCCGAATGGGGCTTCACGATTTTCTTTACCATTGAATACGCCCTCAGGCTTTGGTGCGTAAAATCGCCGCGGATGTACGCAACGAGCTTCTTCGGGATTATTGATGTCATTGCCATTTTGCCCACCTATCTTGCTCTCATCTTACCGGGAGCTGAATTCATGCTCATGATCCGGTTCCTGCGCGTATTGCGCGTGTTCCGAGTGCTCGGGATGACTTCTTACGTGCAGGGTTCAACCATGATTTGGCGGGCTCTGGTACGGAGTCGGGCCAAAATCATCGTATTTCTCACTGCGATTTTAATTCTCGTCTCAATTTTTGGAACCGCCATGTATTCCATTGAAGGTTACCACGTGAAGGTAGAAGACCCCTCCACGTTACAAGTAGGCCAACAAATTGAATTTGGAGTAAGCAAAAAACGGCAAAATGGAAAAGTGACCGAGGTTGATGAAGCTAAGGGCATTACCCTAAAGCTTTCGAATGGAGAAACTGAGATTCTAAAATTTGACGATCAAACGATTAAACAGCCCCTAAATCCAAAATTTGACAGCATTCCCAAGGGCGTCTACTGGGCCATTGTCACCCTGACAACTGTGGGGTATGGGGAAATTCGCCCTGAAACACCCCTGGGCCAGAGCCTGGCTGCGATGGTGATGGTCATGGGCTATAGCATTCTGGGCTTATGCATTGGTGTCATTGTGGCAACAGAAATTGCTGACGGATCAAAAGCCACCGACCCCGATCAACGCAAATGTGAGGATTGCGGCGCAGACGGACACAAATTTGATGCAAAGCGTTGCTATGTCTGTGGCCATGCCCTCAAGTCGGTGAAAGACACCTCTTCCACTCTCACCACCACTTCGCGTAGCTGCGCTAACTGCGGAGCTGAGGGACATCGGCTGGACGCGCAGCATTGTCACAAATGCGGAGAGGCTCTCGATGAAGCTGGAGTTGACGCCTATAAACAACTCTTTGAAGTGGACGTTGAAGACGAGGAACAGGAAAAGGAAGAAGAAGAAGAAGAAAACGGTAGTTCTTAAGGTTTGCGAGGGTTGCGTCCGTAATAAAGAAACCCGTCTTCAGCTCCTACCAATAAATCCGGCACTTTGTCGCCATTCCAATCAACCACGGTGGGACTGGTTGTATGGCTGGAAATGTTACGCTCAAACAATGTTCCCCGATTGATGAGCTTAAACCTACCCTCGCGGTCTGCCACGTTTTGCCAAAACTCAGCATTGGGGCTATTGGCCAACACATCTTTGCGCCCATCCCCATCCCAATCAGTCACACACAATTTTCGCCGTCCACTCCCTCCAGCCATCCTTGAATTCAAGCGGACGTTATCGGAGGGATTATCTGTTTCAAAGATGCGCTGCGGCTCATGAAGCTGGAGTCGGCCTCCGCGTTTCATCCGCGGGAAGAGAGCAAGGTATCCCTCATGGTCGAGCATCAAAAGATCCCTAAGACCATCGGAGTTCCAATCAACAACCACCGGCGTAGTTCGCCATTGGGTGAGTAATCCCTTGCCCTCAGGACGCATCCATCCCCATTTGAGCAACGGCTGCTTGCCGGCCCACTCAACTTCAATGGGCCGGGCAGCCGCAAGCCTCGGAACCTTGCGTGTCCCAATATTACGATACCACACAACCTTACCAAGAATGGAGTTCACCACTAAGTCCGGCAGACCGTCGTGATCCCAGTCGGCCACCGTCTGAGTGGTATAACCCCACTTACGCTCACAGGGTCCTTGAATGGACCCATTCGCCCCGGCCTTGATACGAAGCGTCCTGCCCCCGGCTTTGAGAAGCTGCGGAGCTGCCCATTTAGGTCGTTCGATTTTCGGCCCGCTGAGGTTCTCAATGAAGCAAATATGCCCGGCCGTATTGCCACAGATAATGTCCTCATCGCCATCGCTGTCCCAATCAAAGCTCACAGGCGTGGACAAGGCGCCAAACTTCACCTCATCTGCTTCCTGCTTAAAATACACTGGCGGTAAAAACTGTGGCATTCCTTTTTCTATCTTGCCCGTGTGCTCAACCAAAGCGACGCGCCCATCCTCGTCTCCCACAATCAAGTCGATGTCTCCATCCCCATCCCAATCTACTGCGCTAGGCATAATCATTTCCAGCTCCATTCTCAACGGCTTACCATCGTGGGTTAGCTTGCTGCCAGTTGCATACTTGGGCGTTTTACGAGTGCCGATATTTTCAAAATAAGTAAAGCTATCGACAAACTCACCGCAAAGCAGATCCAGATCCCCATCTCCATCGAAGTCTGCAAAGTTTGGCGAAGGCCGGCCATAAACATCCACCGGCTTACCGCCCGCCAGCACCTTAACCGGCGTAGCGTAATCCGGATTAGCCGTCGTGCCCTTATTACGCAGCAGATACACGTAGCCATGTAATGGGCCGTTGGTCCATTCGCCTTTAGTATTGTAGGCGTTATCCCAACCATAATCATCCCATATGCCTACTCCAGCAATAAGATCCCAAGCCCCGTCCCCATCGTAATCGACGTACTTCCATTGATTAGCACGAATCTTACGGTGCTTTTCCACCCGATTTTTCGGGTAGATTTTTTTTGTCTTGGTGAGATCGGCTGACACCTCAGCTCCCGGCATAAGGTATTTTGGATTGCCCCCTATCCAGCTTATCTGAATGTTCCGACGCGAGGCATAAACGCGCTTGCCAGCTTTGAAGACTGGGGTTTTGCTACCGCCTGGGTTCTCAAAAAACCAGATACCATTATAGGGTTTACAAGGACAGTCGACGAGTAGATCAAGATCTCCGTCGTTATCCCAATCCACCGGCATTGGCCAAGCCCACAACCCTACCCCCAAATCCACCTTTAAGCCCGGATTGTTATACTTAATACGCTGCAGGTCCGCTGACTCAAGCACCCCGACCAACCATAGCGAAGCGCAAGCAAGGCTTTTAAGGAAGTCCATAAGGTGAGAATGACAAAAGAATAAAGTGGGATCAAATCCCCATCTCATTTTTTACTTCGCCAAAACGAGCGATGGCAAACTCCAGTTCTTCCCGGGTATGGGCAGATGAAATTTGTGTGCGGATACGGGCTTTACCCTGCGGAACAACGGGGTAGTAAAACCCAACGACGTAAACCCCTTTTTCCAACATCGCATCAGCAAAACGACCTGCCAGAGCAGCATCTCCAAGCATAATGGGGGTAATAGGGTGCTCTCCGTCCAAAATGTGGAATCCGCTTCCGGCCATTTGCTCCCTGAAAAATTTTGTGTTTGATTCAAGCTGGTCTCGTAAATCCGTTGACTCAGTTAGAAGATCAATCGCTTTGATCGAAGCAGCAACAATGCTCGGGGCAACCGTATTGGAAAAAAGATAAGGCCTTGAGCGCTGGCGGAGGAACTCAATAATTTCGGCCCGGCCGCTTGTGTATCCACCGCTAGCTCCACCTAGGGCTTTGCCCAGTGTGCCAGTAATTATGTCAATTCGGTCCATCACGTTGTGATGTTCATGGGTGCCACGACCTCGCGACCCCATGAAGCCAACCGCGTGAGAATCATCTACTGCCACAAGCGCGCCATACTTGTCAGCCAAGTCACAAATAGCAGGCAACTTGGCTAGGTAGCCATCCATAGAAAATACCCCGTCTGTCACAATCAAAATACGTCGCGAACCTTTGGCTGCTTCAAGCTGCACCTCCAAGTCAGCCATATCATTATTCTTATAACGAAACCGCTTAGCCTTACAGAGGCGCACTCCGTCAATGATTGAGGCATGGTTTAATTCGTCAGAAATCACTGCATCTTCAGGCCCAAGGAGGGTCTCAAAAAGCCCTCCGTTGGCATCAAAACAAGATGTATAGAGAATGGTATCTTCAGTTCCCAAAAATTCGGAGAGCTTGCCTTCCAATTGCTTATGGATCTTTTGTGTTCCGCAAATAAATCGGACACTGGCCATGCCATAGCCCCATTTGTCCAAAGCTTCGCGTGCAGCAGCAATAACTTCAGGATGGCTCGCGAGGCCAAGGTAGTTGTTGGCGCACATATTTAAGACCGGCTTATTTTGGCCAACTCCCACTTTTGCTCCCTGAGGAGACTCAATTACCCGCTCAGCTTTGTACAGGCCCGCCTGACGGATCTCATNAAGCTCNGCCTGNAATTGTNTTTTAANTGCCCCGTACATTTATTCCCATTCTAAAATNACTTTGCCGCTTTGGCCGCTTAAAGCTGTTTCAAACCCTTTTTCAAAATCTGNAAACTTAAATCGATGTGTAATCACCGGGGCAATGTCCAGTCCCGCCTCGAGCATCACNGTCATCTTATACCACGTCTCATACATCTCACGCCCGTAAATGCCTTTGATGGTTAGCATATTGAACACTACTTTNTTCCAATCAATGGCCATTTCTTTTTCTGGAATACCCAACATCGCGATCTTACCTCCATGNCACATATTAGAAAGCATATCATTAAANGCGTCGGNGTTCCCGCTCATTTCAAGGCCCACNTCAAANCCCTCATCCATGCCAAGNTCTNTCTGAACTTCACTTAAAGATTCCTGCCTGACATTCACAGCACGCGTAACCCCCATTTTCTTNGCCAGTTCCAACCGATATTCATTAACATCGGTAACAACCACATGCCGAGCACCCGCATGGCGNGCAATAGCCGCAGACATTATNCCTATCGGGCCAGCGCCCGTCACAAGAACATCCTCTCCCANCACNGGAAAACTCAAGGCCGAGTGTGTNGCATTTCCGAAGGGGTCAAAAATCGAAGCCACCTCCAAATCAATNTCTGGCTTGTGCNCCCAAACATTGGTTTGTGGAAGAGCGATGTATTCTGCNAAGGCTCCCGGGCGGGTCACTCCAATCCCCGCTGTATCATTGCATAGATGCCTTCGNCCAGCCATNCANTTNCGGCAATGNCCGCAGACNACATGCCCTTCTCCGCTGACAATTTCACCCACNNTGAAATCCTTTACGTCACTGCCNACCTCTACAATTTTGCCTACAAATTCNTGCCCAACGACTAGAGGAACTGGCACGGTTTTCNTTGCCCAATNNTCCCATTTNTANATNTGAAGATCGGTNCCACANATTCCNGTTCGCNCNACCTTGATNAATACATCNCNAGGCCCTNGNACGGGTTTTGAGACCTCTTCGAGCCAGAGCCCCGGAGTCTCTTCTTTTTTGACTAATGCTTGCATGGACAAGGATGGCGAGCATGACCAAAACCAGTCCCCCGAACAAGTCCTTTACCAACCTACGGCTTGCCAGCCTNTATAAGAGCTATATTCTTAACGAACAGACATGAAGGCTCTATTTTGGATTTTTCTTCTCTTACCCCTTGTTCTACANGCTGAGCAANCTGTTAAAATTGCCACCTTTCGCGCAGACGCAACGCCCCCTTTAGGCAGCCCTCTTTGTAACGGAGGCGTTAAGCCGGCAACAGAAATCATCCAGCCTCTAGAAGCCATCGGTCTGGTTATCGTAGTGCCAAANCAAAGGCCCATTGTATTATGTGCGGTAGACTGGACTGGCATNGGAAATGACAGCAACAAAGCTTGGCGGTCCGCTTTGGCTAANTCAGCANGAACNACNCCAGANNGAGTCACAGTTCATTCCCTCCATCAACACGATGCTCCTGGATGCGATTATTCCACAGTTAAGCTGCTGGCCGATTATGGANTNGATGAGCTTTTTTCCAACTCCCNACACACCCGTAAAGTCATCGCCGCAACAGCAGCAGCACTAAAAAAATCTCTCGAACAACTACAACCAGTAACGCATGCGGGCTTTGGCAAAGCAAAAGTAGAAAAATTTGCTTCAAACCGGAGACTTCTAGGGCCAGATGGAAAAGTGTTACATGTAAGATTTAGCAAATGCGCCAACCCCAAAATTCGAGCTTTACCTGAGGGCGTAATAGATCCTTATGTGCGGCTCTTAAGCTTTTGGCATGATAATAAACCTCTGGCCATCCTCAGCTATTATGCCACTCATCCTCAGAGTTACTACGGAAGGGGAGGAGTCAGTCCTGATACGGTGGGAATCGCCAGACAAATCCGGGCAAAAAAAATCCCNGAAGCAGTCCATATCCATTTCACAGGAGCAGGAGCAAATGTCGCCGCAGGCAAATANAATGANGGCTCCAAGGAAAACCGGGCCATTCTCGCAAGCCGACTGGCCTCCGGAATGGAATCAGCTTGGAAAACCACTCGCAAAACTTCCTTACGGCCAGAACNCATTGAATGGAAAACAAAATCAGTAGTCTTACCGCTCCGNGACATGTACCAAGACGTTTCAGTAATGGAGAACGTTCTAAAAGATCCACGCGCCGGAACTTCCAGCCGGATTCGTGCTGCTCGAAACATCGCGTGGGCTCAACGCGTTAAAGCAAAAGATCCAATTCTGCTCTCCTGTCTCCGGCTAGGCAGAGANTCTATCTTACATTTCCCTGGCGAACTCTTTGTCGAATATCAGCTGGCAGCCCAAAAATTGCGGCCAAACGATTTTGTTGCCATGGCCGCCTACGGAGATTATGCCCCCGGCTATATTGGTGATGCAATATCCTACACGCAAGGAGGCTATGAAACCGGAAGTGTTAGCCGAGTTGGNCCCGAAGTNGAAAACGTATTAATGGATGCCCTCAAGGANCTNCTCAAATAAGCATGTTATGAAGGCCGATTTAAATTTAAACACCAGCAGTTGGCTGTATCTNTTAACTTTGCTTCTCCCCTGCATGGGGCAAGGAGGTGATGCCCCTTTAACAATAGGTCANTCATTAAAATCATTTCAGATTGAAAAAGGAGCACAGATTGAAATCGCCGCCGCTGAACCCCAATTACGCGATCCAGTGGCGATGTGTTTTGACGAAAAAGGCCGGATGCTGGTGGTAGAAAGTTTGGGGTACCCTTTCCTGCCCAGCGAAGGCAAGCCAGTGCCGAAACTCGGATCCATTGCGCTGCTGGAAGACGGAAATGGTGACGGAAAATTTGAGAAACGCACAACATTTGCTGATGGCTTTACTTTTCCCAATGGCATCCTGCCGTGGAAGGGGGGGGTGTTCGTCACGTGTGCGCCAGATATTTGGTATCTNAAAGACACCACTGGCGATGGACNCGCGGACCTACGGCAGGTGGTGCTCACGGGNTTTGGCACTAAGAGCAGTAGCGAACAACTCCGCGTGGCCAGCCCCACTCTCGGCCCCGATGGCTGGGTATACGTCACCAGCGGGCTAACCGATGCCAATGTCACCAGCCCATTGCACCCGGACCGTAAGGCGGTGATTTCCAAACGCAAGGATGGCCGATTCCATCCGGAGACCTTTGTCTATGAGCCGCTCGGCGGAGTGGGCCAATTCGGCCAATGCTTTGATGCTGCTGGCAACCGCTTTGTATCCAGCAATCGCAATCCACTAATGCACGTAGTGGTCGCCCCCGGACTGCTGGGAGGAAATCCGTATTATCCATTTACCGATACGGTCCAGAACGTTGTGCCCGTCGCAGCAAAAGTGTACCCCTTNAGCCCGGATACCACNGCTGCTAGCTACCATGCCAAGCTGCTTAGCCAACAACACTCCGGCACTTATACCAGTGCCAGTGGCATTGTCATCCGGGGTCGTGACGCGTTTATTTGCGAGCCCGCACAAAATCTCGTCCAACGCCAAGTGCTTACCCCCGCTGGAGCCACTTTCACTGCCAGGCATCCTACGCCAGGCAAGGATTTCCTGGCTACTCCNGACCAGTGGTTCCGTCCCGTACACACGACGGTAGGCCCTGNCGGCGCACTCTACATCTGTGACATGGTCCGCCAATACATCGATCACCCCCGATACCTCCCCGAAGACGTTCGCACTAAGCTCCCCTTCAAAGCCGGCACCGAACACGGCCGCATCTGGCGCATTAAATTAAGTACGCCCGCCCCTAAGCCAACCCACTACCAAACCATAGCAGCCCGCCTCAACCTAGCTAACCGCCAAGGACAGTTTCCTAAGACCCCTATAAAAACACTGTTCAAACAAGCCCTTTCACAAAATGCAACCACTCGATTTCTGGCAACCCTTCAATTGGCTAAACAAAATCACGAAGACAAGCCGTCCGTCTTGGCAAACGTTTTAGCAATCAACAGCGATGATCAATGGACCCGTGCCGCGGTATTCAGTGCTGCGGAAAATTCCGGCTCAGACTTATTAAATCTAATGGCCGCCANCCCCCAAAGTATTCGCAANGANACGTTAAAATCACTCGGACGTATCATTNCCAAAGAACGCCCTCAACAGGATCTCTTAAGTATTCTCCGNCAACATTTTGGACCGAAGTCGCCATGGTCAATTACCAGCCAGATTGCGCTACTAACCGGCTTAGCCAACGGAGTTAAGGGAGCTAATCTTCGCTTGCTCTCCAAAGGCCATCCAAAGGCTTTGGCTAATATGAATTTTGTCTTTATCTCTGCGCGAAAATCAGCACTCGATAATNACGTGCGAGGGAATGAAAGAGAGCAAGCTATTGAGTTACTCGGTTATTCCACTTATGCAGAGGAAGGGGCCCTGTTGCTTGAGTTGCTTAGCGCCCNCCAATCAAACNAAACGCAGGTAACGGCCGTGGAAGCCTTACGCCAGTTGGGCAGCCTAAATGCAATTCGAGCACTGATGCAGCCAGCGCGCTGGAATGGGTTCACGCTTGAGGTGCGCGAAGCCGTACTGAGTATGGGCGTCAGCCGCNTATCCTTCCATGAAACTCTTATTCAAGCATTGGAANAGGAAATTATNCCAGTGCATACCCTAGCCCCCGCCCGACGACGCACTTTAGAACGGAGCAAAACCGTTGGCGATCGAGCTAAGAAGCTTTTCGCCCAACATACCAACGGTGATCGTATGNAAGCTTTCGAGGCCGCCAAGCCGGTTTTAAAGCTAAAAGGAAACGCTGCTAAGGGAGTCGAAATTTTTAACCGTGCCTGCTCCATTTGCCATCAACACGGCACCCAAGGCCACGACGTGGGTCCTGCCCTAACCGGACTGCGCAATCAACCTGCCGAGGCATTACTGCTTCACATCATCGTCCCCAACCANGAGGTATACCCACAATACACCCTTTATGAAGTAGACACTAAAGACGACCAAACCTNTGCAGGCCTCCTNACTGCTGAAACTCCCGNACNTATTTCTCTTAAACTTCCNCTCGGCATTACTAAGTCGATCGAACGCAAAAACATNAANTTACTTCGCGCCAGCNCCAAATCTTTGATGCCCGATCTTCTCGAAAAAACGATGACAAAGCAGGAGTTAGCTGACCTGTTGNTGTTCCTTAAAAAATAGCGGCTACTTGCGCTATCAGGCNATTTAATGCATGATGACNNNACGCATGGCCACAAACTCGCGGGGCAACTGTCTACTCACGGCGCTTTTCAAACGATTCATATTNGTGTGGAGCGCCCTAATACTTTTAANAGCCTCAGCAACACAAGCTGCTGAAAAAAANATTATCGTCGTTATCGCTGATGATCTAAGTCCCACAATTGGGTGCTATGGCGATATGACGGCCAGAACTCCGAATATCGACCGNCTTGCCGCCGACGGCACACTATTTCGTTACGCATTTGCCACCACCGCCAGTTGNAGTGCCAGTCGTAGCGTTGTATTGACCGGACTTCATAATCATCGAAACGGACACTACGGCCATTTACACAGCTACCATAAATTTAGTAGCTTTCCCTGGGTTAAAACCCTGCCNGTCCTGCTTTCCANCGCCGGNTACCGCACCGCTCGAGCAGGCAAACATCACAATGGNCCTGAAGAAATATATTTCTTTGAGGAAAAAATCAAAGGCAGCAGCCGTAGCCCCGTGGAAATGGCCAACAACTGTGANGAATTTATCAAAGCCGATTCGGACAAGCCTTTCTTTCTCTATTACGCCACCAGCGACCCTCACCGCGGCGGTGGNCGNGCCAGCGAATTAAAGCATCAACCCGACCGTTTCGGCAACAANCCAAATAAAGGATCTTATCCGGGTGTGACAGAAGTGTTTTATGATCCGGCCAAGGTGAAGGTGCCACCGTTTTTGCCAGACACGCCAGAGACTCGTGCTGAGTTGGCACAATACTACCAGAGCACCTCTCGCGTNGATCAAGGGCTCGGACGGCTAATGGAAATTCTTAAGAAAAACGGCAAATGGGAGAACACGCTGATTCTTTTCACCAGCGACCATGGCATGGCCTTTGCCGGAGGAAAAACAACCGTTTATGAAGGGGGACTGCGAGTTCCTTTCATTGTCCGTAATCCTTACCAAAAGGAACGAGGCAATACCAACAACGCGATGATTTCGTTCGTGGACATTACTCCAACTCTATTAGATTTTGCCGGTGGCTACGATGCCAAAGTTGGAGCCGCAAAACCAGAACTAGCTACCATGCCNGGAGGACGACNAAGCAAAAAAGACCCTTACAAGTTTCACGGNCGTTCATTTTTGCCGATCTTAGCTGAAAAAACCCCCGACGGCTGGGAGATTATTCATGCCAGTCACACCTTCCATGAAATTCAAATGTATTACCCCATGCGCGTAATACGTGACCGGAAATATAAGCTCATTTGGAATATTGCGCACCCGCTGCCCTATCCCTTCGCCAGCGACCTCTGGGCCGCACCCAGCTGGCAGGCACAATGGAAAAAGGGCCCTGACGCCCCTTACGGCAAAAAAACAGTGCGCGAGTACATTCAGCGGCCGCAGTTCGAGCTTTTCGATATCAGTGCTGACCCAAACGAAACGGTAAATCTCGCTACAGAAGACAAATACAAACCTGTTCTTGAGGAATACAAAGCAAAACTCAAAAAGTTCCAAAACTTAACCCAGGATCCATGGGTCTTGAAATGGAAGTATGAATAATCCCATTTTTTATGAGCTCTGTAACTCTCTTGTGAACGAAAAAACATTTTCGTCCAAAGACGCCCCGTCTTAGACTCCCTGACATGTTCGCCGCTAGCGATCTATTTAACCTCCAACAAACAGAGTATGCCCACCTTTTTGAAGACGGAGAGCCTGCTTGGGAGATGTTGCCACGCCTAAAAGGCTTCCTTGAGACGGCCATTAAACCGGCCAATAATGCCTCAGTATCTTCTCATGCAATTATAGGTGAAAGGGTTTATTTAGGAGAAGGCACGATTGTGGAACATGGTGCGTGTATTGAGGGTCCAGCAATTATCGGTAATAACTGTCAAATTCGGCATGGGGCTTATATTAGATCCCATGTCATTGTCGGGAGCAACTGTGTTATTGGTAATTCCAGCGAGCTAAAGAATTGCCTGCTTTTTAACGATTGTCAGGTGCCTCATTTTAATTACGTTGGCGACTCAATCCTTGGACATCACGCCCATTTAGGCGCTGGAGTAATTTTATCGAATCTAAAATCAGTTCCAGGAAATGTATTGGTTAATGGACACGACACGGGCTTACGTAAATTCGGGGCTCTCGTTGGCGACCATGCAGAATTAGGCTGCAACAGTGTACTCAACCCCGGCAGCGTTATTGGAAAAAACAGCGTAGTCTACCCCAATATGAATTGGCGCGGGGTCTTACCCGCGAATCAAATTGCCAAAAACCTTGCCCAACAGCAAGTGGTGGAGCGCGCCTCCAGCACAAAATGATCCTTTCACCGGACTATCAGCCCTCCTCTGCCGAAGAAGATTGCAACCTTGAAACGCAGGTTGAAGATATCTTTGGCCCCGAAGGGCTTCTTTCCAAGGCGAATAATTTCGAATATCGACAAGAACAGCAAGCTATGGCAACCGGCGTGATTCGTGCACTACAAGCTGGTAAAAATTGTGTAATAGAAGCTGGCACTGGAGTCGGGAAAAGTCTCGCCTACCTTATCCCTGCAATTCTTTTTGGACATCATCACGCACGCAAAGCCATAATTTCCACCTATACAATCAACCTGCAAGAGCAGCTTGCCGACAAAGATTTACCCATGTTGCAGCGCATCCTGCCCGTTGAATTTACCTATACTTTGCTTAAGGGACGGGGAAATTATCTATGTACCCGCCGGCTTGCGCGAGCAATCCAAAATGCAGATAACCTTTTTACTTCTCCGGAAATCAGCGAACTAAAACGTGTAGAGGCGTGGGCCAAAGAGACCAAGAACGGTAGCCTGTCGGACTTCGATATCGAACCAGACCCGAAAGTATGGGAAGCCGTGTGCTCCGAGCGAGGTCTTTGTTCGCCCAAATTTTGCGGGCGCGGTAGTGATGTAGCTTCGTTGCACGGAGAATGTTATTTCCAGAAAGCTCGACGCCGTTTTATTGGGGCCGATGTCCTAGTTTTGAACCATTCTCTCTTTTTTTCGAATCTTTGTCTGGAGTTGGCAGACTTTAACGAAGAAGACGAAGATCCCGGAGAAGGATTATTGTTTAAAAATGATTTTGTGATCCTGGACGAAGCTCAACATTTATCCCGTGTCGCCTCGCGACATATCGGCCTGAATGTGTCTAGCGGCCAAATACGATTCAACCTGCAACGATTATGGAATCCACGAACCGAAAAAGGAATTCTCTCCTCCCTGCGTAAAGGCAGTATGGTACAACAGGTTGCTGACGCAATTGATCAAGCCGAGCAACTCTTTGAAAAAGTTGAAACATCTTGCAACACGCTTCATGAGAAATCTTCCGACAAAACCCGTGAATGGAATGAATTACGGATTCGAGAATCCGACCTAGTTAATGACAACGTATCATTGCCTTTACAACGTGTGCGCGAATCCATTGGGCTGCTTATTGAGTCCAGTGATGATAAAGAGACTGCTGCAGAACTAATCGAATGCAATCGAAGGCTTGGTGAAATCCGAGAATCTATTGCCGCCTTTATCAGCCAGTCGGCCGATCAACATGTATATTGGGTAGAGCGAACCGGACGGCAAAGACAAAGCCTAGCGCTCAACGCCGCGCCAATTGATACTGCAGACTTTTTGAGGCGGCATTTATTTGGAGTTGGGGTCCCCGTAATTTGCACCAGCGCCACCTTGGCAATTTCTGATCCTGAACGCAGTAGCCTTCCCCCTGAACAAAAGGCCTTATGCCCCGGATTGGATTATTTCCTAGCGCAAGTCGGGGCCGAAACCGCACGACGAGCACAGCTCGGTTCACCTTTTAATTATCAACAACAGGTCAAACTTTATATTGCCGGCAAAATGCCTGACCCGCGTGACAATAAATATTCCGATGCTCTCTCACACTGGATCGAGCATTTCGTTCGAAAAACACAGGGTAAAGCCTTTGTTCTCTTCACCAACGGAAAATTAATGCGTGAAGTAGCTGGGGAAATGGAAGGTTTTTTTAATGAACTTGAAATTCAAGCTTATGTGCAAGGCACTGGTATGCCGCGAGCTTTAATGTTGGAAGAATTCAAGCGTGATACAGATTCTGTTCTGTTCGGACTGGATAGCTTTTGGCAAGGAGTTGATGTGCCAGGCGCTCCTTTGAGCAATGTTATCCTGACACGCTTACCCTTTGCCGTCCCTGACCACCCTTTGATCGAGGCAAAGATAGAGGCTATTGAGGCTAAAGGCGGCAATGCTTTCATGGAATTTAATCTTCCTGAAGCTATANTAAAATTTCGCCAAGGGNTNGGACGCCTTATTCGNACTAAAAATGATAGNGGNATAGTCGCTATTCTGGACAACCGTGTGCTTTCCAAGAGGTATGGCAAACATTTCCTAAACGCGCTTCCTCCNATGGAAATNGAAACTGTNTAGTCAAAAACTATTGATGAGCTTGCTTATGCAGGGCCTCCTGCTAAACTGAAACGCATGTCGGAGATTAACGATTTCGTTCATCATAACGCTGCAAAGGTCACTCCGAACATTTTGCATGGCATCCACCAAAAGTTACCGCAATTGAAGCTTGAATTTGCGGAAATTCACGCCCCTAAGTTTCCCCACTTAGTTGACCAATTGGAGCTTCTGGCAAACGTAATCGAAGATTATGCTGAGGGAGCCGACCGCGAAATCCCCTACTTTGTGATCGCTGAGGCATGTTTCGCGCTAGCTTATGCTCACAAACAGACCCACCTCATCCCGGATCATGTAGCAGAAATCGGATTTGCAGATGAATCAGCCGTTGTCCGCACTGTTTTCATTGAAAATGAACGGTCTTTGAGTGATTACTGCAAGCGCCATGGGCTCGATTTTTCCGAGGTTACTACTGAGGCTTAAGTTTCTCGCCTTTTTATTTCCCGTTTACAAATAGCCTTCCGGAGATAGACTGATCGCATGAATCGTCTCCTTTTCCTCGCATTTTCCCTCTTTTTCTTTTCCATTACTTTNGCNAATGAAATTCGTATAGGCCTCATTGGCTTAGACACGTCGCATGTAATTGCTTTCACAAAAATATTAAATGATCCGAAAGCCACGGGCCCTCTAGCTCAGGCAAAAGTTACTGCAGCCTTTCGGGGAGGGAGCCTCGACATTCCTTCTAGCGCAAATCGACTCGATAAATTCACAGAAACCCTTTCCAAATCTTATGGGGTAAAAATCTACCCGACGATTGCAGAATTATGCAAAAATGTAGATGCCGTCATGATCGAAAGCGTCGACGGAAGGCCGCATTTGAGACAAGCAATCCCTGTAATTGATGCAGGCCTTCCCGTTTTCATCGACAAACCAATGGCGGGAACACTCGCTGATGCTATTTTTATCTTTAAATATGCAGATAGAAAAGGGGTGCCCCTGTTCAGCTCTTCCTCTTTACGCTATGGCAAAGCTACTCAGGCTGCGCGCAATGGTTCTTTGGGCAAAATAAGCTATGCGGAAACCTTTAGCCCAGCTTCTCTGGAGCCCCATCACCCTGATCTTTTCTGGTACGGTGTACACGGGTGCGAATCCCTCTTTACGGTGATGGGCCTTGGCTGCGAGACTGTACAACGACGGACAACAGCCGAAGGGAAGATCGAGGTAATTGGAAAGTGGAAAGACGGACGCACTGGCGTCTTCCGTGAAGGCAAAGGCTACGGAGGGCTCGCAAAAGGCAGCAAAGGCCAAGCCGAAATAGGTAAATATGATGGCTACGCCCCTCTGGTAGTTGAAGCTGTGAAAATGTTCCAAACCGGCAAGGTTCCAGTAGACCCACGAGAAACCATCGAATTGTTTGCCTTCATGGCTGCCGCAGATGAGAGCAAGCGAAAAGGAGGTATGCCGGTAAAAATTGCCGACATCATCGCTCAGGCAAAGCAGTAGTCTAGTTTAGCGCTAGAAAGTTTCGCAGCAAAGTCCGGCCGTGATCGGTTAGAATACTCTCAGGATGAAACTGTACCCCCCAAACAGGATATTCCTTGTGCCGTAAGCCCATAATTTCGCCAGATTCCGTATCTGCTGTGACCTCTAGACAATCGGGGAGAGTCTCCCGACGCACTACCAATGAATGATATCGTGTTGCAGTAAATGGACTTGGAATCGCCTGAAATAGATCTTCCCCCCCATGTGAGATAGGAGATGTTTTCCCGTGCATTATCACGTCATTTACCACTACCTCTGCCCCAAAAGAATGCGCAATGCACTGGTGTCCCAAACAAACACCAAGTAGTGGCAATTTCGGCCCAAAGGTTTGGATGATTTNATTTGAAAGTCCTGCCTCGAGCGGAGTGCAGGGGCCGGGAGAAATCAGTATTCGCTCCGGATTCATTGCCTCCACCTGTGCCAATGTTACCTCATCGTTACGGTAAACCAGCATCTCGACGTTATCTTCGCCAAGATATTGCACCAGATTGAACGTAAAAGAATCGTAATTGTCGATGACCAGCAGCATGAAGTTTAGTTTTTGTTTTTACGTTTCAAGGGCGCTTCAAATAATTCCAGCTGAGGAGGCGCAAAGAGATCATAGTTCTTCAAAATGCGAATTATCTGTAAGAGATCACTCTTTTGATAATTTCGATTCACCTCAATATGCTCAATAAGATCCGATAACATTACCCGGAAGGGAACCACCGCATCAATCCCCTTGGAATGTAATAGATCAATACTTTGCTGCCGCGCGTCACCGCTGGCTGGCAGGGCAGGGATTACCAATATCTTAGTAAGTGGGCCAGGGCCCCCAAAAGCTTCGGTTGCTCGAGCAAAGGTTTCAGGGCCGGCAAATCGGAACATTTCCGGTGCATGCGCAAGCACTGCCTGCGTGAAAACTTCCGTATGCCATGCTTTCACCACTACCACAGCCCTGCTCAACGAGGCGAGGTCGGTGGCTGATTCCAGCACAAAGGGCACTTCTGATTCCTCGGCTGACCCGTTGGGATTATGTACATAAAAATCAACTTCATCATCTTCTCGCTTGGGCGCGATATGCTTGCGGTTTTGCCGGACAAAAAATCCATGTAACTCAAAGAACTCGCGGACGATGGTTTCGCTGACGGCCATTAATCGAGTAGTGATTGTAATACCAGTTCATCCGGTACTTTTTGAGAAGTGATAACCTTGCCTATACGCTTAGCTAACACGAATTTAACTTTACCACCTTCAACTTTCTTATCGAGCTTGATCGCTGCCAGTAAACGTCTCGTCTGTGTTTTATTCAGTTTCACTCCTGTGGGTAACCCTGCCCTGACGAAAAGTGCGGCCATGCGGTCTACATCAGCCGCTGGCATCCCGCATAAAACTCGAGAAATTCTTGCCGCTGCCATTTGCCCGATACTAATGGCCTCTCCATGTAAGTATTTGCCATACCCTGAAATTGCCTCCAGCCCGTGGCCAATTGTGTGGCCAAAATTAAGAATAGCTCGCAGCCCTTCTTCCTTTTCATCATACCCCACAACCTCTGCCTTTATCCGACAACATCGGGCGATCGTCGCGGATAATACGGAAGTATCTTGAGCCATCAGTTGGGGCATTTTGCGCTCAAGCTGCCCGAAGAGTTTAGCATCGTAGATAATGCCATATTTGATCACTTCTGCAAGACCAGCGCGGAACTCACGTATAGGAAGAGTTTGCAGGGTATCCAAATCACAAACCACCAATTTGGGCTGATAAAAGGCCCCCACTAAGTTTTTTCCTTCTGGCAAATTAACTCCAACTTTACCGCCGACCGAACTGTCTACCTGCGCCAAAAGCGTTGTGGGCACCTGAACAAAACTTACTCCTCGTAGGTGTGTAGCGGCGACGAATCCTGCCAAATCTCCAACAACTCCTCCCCCCAGTGCGAGAATGAATGAGCCTCTTTCCATCCGGTGTTTGGCCAATAAGGTAAAACACCTCTGAACATTTTTTAAGGTCTTTGCCTTCTCTCCGGGAGGAAGGCAAATAGAAATAGCTTTAAATCCATGTGTTTTGAGTGATTGAAGAGCCGCCTTCCTATAATGCCTAGACACATTCGTGTCGGTGATTAAGGCACAACTATTACCCAAGCCTAACCGGGCACAGTGATTCCCTAAGTCCGATAATAATCCTTTTCCAATCCGAATCGGATAGGAGCGGTCAGAAAGAGGAACCTTGACCGTGCGCACTTTAATAATGGATTAAGGCGCATACGCGGAAATAGTTTCCACGCGTAAGCGGCGGGTTTCGTCCCCTAATTGAACTTCAATCTCTTGCCCCACTGTGCTTCCGAAAATAGCCTGGCCCATAGGAGTCAGATAGCTTATGAGGTTATTGTCCGGATCCCCATCCCACGCCCCCAGGAGTGCATACTCTTCGGGTTCTTGCGTTGCAGTATTTGTTAGCGAGACCCGCGTCCCCACATTTGCAGTACTGGTATCAGCTTCTGCATAGTTAATGCCCCGAGCACGGTCTATTTCATTCTCCATTTCTGCCTGCAGAGCCATGAGGACTTTCTGTTGCTCTTTAGCAGCCTTAAACTCCGCGTTTTCACGTAAGTCGCCATATTCTCGNGCGATTTCGATCTCCTTGGAATTAGCGGGTATTTTCTTTTGAACTAGTTCCTCGAATTCTAATTTTTTACGCTCCAAGCTATCCCACGAAACAATAAGAGCACCATCTCCCGCCTTCCTCTCCTCTTTGTCTTTTTCTCCACGGGTAATGAAAGCCTGAATCTCGGGGTGCACCTTTATTATCTTTCCTAAAACCGAGCGCTTGTCCATGCCCTCAAAACAAGTAGACATCTGTATCGCCCGAGTCATATCCTTCACAACNTCGAGGTCTGCNCCCGAGGTAATCAAATCAAAAAATTTCGGATCNGTAAGCAAAAAATCCCTTAACTTTGAAGCTCGTTTTTCATCGCTCGTTTCACGCTCTATGGCCGATAGCATCGCGCCAAAAGCTTCTGGGGTCAGCAAATCCGCAAAATCACCGCTTTTTTCCTTCACCAGCCATAAAAGAAGTTCCCCTGGAGCAGCATGGTGGTTGATCAAGGAACTCAATTCTGATCTGCATTCCTCTTTAAGCCCGCCTTCCGAAAGCAGGTCAATGCACTCGCCCACCAGGCGAGCCGGCACCTGTGTCAACATTGCAGTGAACACTTTAGCCCAGTTTTCGTCACTATCACGATATGACTCCAATGCCCTGCGCTGAAATGCTACCGGTAATAATGGCACAATCGAAGATGCTTTTGCGTCCGTTGCCCAGATAGCTTCTTCGCGGGGAGCTGTTTCGCCAATCTCCACTTCAAGCGCATGGGCTAGGTCATCTCTCACCATCACAGCCTGAATCGCTAATGCGGGTTGGTTCAGGATATGTGCCTGAATTTCTTCATCCAACTTTCCGAGAGCCATCTCTGCCACCGCACCTTTATCCGTAAGCTCTCCGGTGCTCTTTGACAATTCTGCTGCGACCAAGAGCCGCGCTTTTAANCCTCGAGCGGCATTAAAATCATTTAACATGCGCTCCTGAAACGAAATATCTTCAGACTGGTACTCGATCGCTTCAGTCTTTCTGGTTGGAACCTTGAAGTTCCCTCCTTTTTTCATTTCCCGGCGTGCTGTTTCCCACCATTTCTTGTAATCGTCTCCATCAATAACATCCGGGACGAGAACTTCCTTAACTTTGTCGGTCGTCGCCAAATTGCCATAACTATCCACGATTACCCTTATTACTTGATCATGGTGCAACGCCGCCATTTGTTTAAGCCCTTGCATGTCGGTCGCTTTTCGAGCCTCTATATGATCCTTGGCAATCGGAGCNAGAATTTTAGGGGCAAAGGCAAGATCTATCGCATGGCCAACACGATCGGAAAAGTCCACCGTCATCTTTCCCAAAACAACATCCACCGTTTTAATCCGCCCGAAACCCCAGCTTTTGTGCATACAAAAACCCTCGGTNGCCATTTCGACGAGGACATCCACATCCGAAGAACGGACCTTCCCGCTCGCAGCCAATTTTTCAAATTCCTCTTTCATGCTTGTGACAATGCTCCGCCCTGCAAAAGTGCTCGCGTGCGGGTGCGTGTGGTCCGATAGTACGCGCGTGCCAAGGCAAAATCCAAGAGAAATCGCTGCCAAAGTCCTGAGAAAATGGGAAAACGCCCCTGTTTCTGCTGAATCGCTCCTGCAGGACATGCTCCACGATCTTGCGGGGAATAACCGCAACTTGTGTTTGGAATTAGTGCTAGGGGTGATTCGTCATCGCGCTTGGTTAGACTGGTTAATAGAGAAAAAAACCGAGGGCCGACGGCAGGCCCAGTTAGTCCAAATTCTTTTACGGCTGGGNTTATATCAAATTTTTCAATTAGACAGAATTCCCGGACATGCCGCAGTAAATGAGACCGTGACCATTGCTAAAAACCACGATCTAACCAGTCAAAGTAGATTTATTAACGCAGTACTTCGTGCCTGTTTGAGAGAAAAGAATACATGGCTGGANCAACTGGCTACGCTAAAAGAAAACGACCCTTCTATTGGATATTCTCACCCNTCTTGGCTTGTGCGGCGTTGGGCAGATCGCNTGGAAAACTACATTGATCTACTTAAGTGGAATAATTTACCAGCTAAGATTTANGCCCGCCGNAATTCGCTTCGGACAACAGCCAAGGAATTAGAGGCTCAATGGAGAAGTGAAGGTGTCGCGTTCGAAACTGTGGAGCTTTCTTGGATTAAAGCGGGAATCATATACCGAATTGAGAANAGTGGTTCGCCTGCGCTGCTANCCAGCTTTCTAGANGGTAAGTTTTATATTCAGGATCCTAGTACTCTTGCGGCAGTGCAGGAGCTAGACCCACAGCCAAAGGAAAACATTCTCGATTTATGTGCCGCACCGGGAGGTAAAACGACGGCAATTGCTCAACGAATGCAAGACGAAGGTGCCATTCTTGCTTTAGACATTGACCCATCGCGATTGGAGCGTTTACGCGAAAACTCAGTCCGCCTTGGCTTAAATTGTATTCAACCAAGGGCCCTGCACCAAGTTGACCTGAAAAGAGCCGGCCCCTTTGATCGAATTTTAATCGACGCTCCCTGCTCTAACACCGGAGTTATGCGTAGAAGGGTTGATGTCCGGTGGCGGCTCAATGCAAGGGAAATTCCTGTGCTGGCCGACGCTCAGCTTGATTTACTCAATCGTGCCGCTCCGCTCCTCAAACCCGCGGGGCTAATGGTCTACAGTACCTGCAGCCTCGAGACAGAAGAAAACGAAGGGGTCATTGAGCGTTTCCTACAAAAGCACCCACTATTTAAACAAATCTCCTGCCGTAATGTTACCCCCATGAAAGATGGGGTTGATGGGGCGTTTGTCGCCCGTTTACAGCGAGAAAAAAACTCTTAACGCTTGGTTTTTAAGATNCCACCCGGTGGAGCAAAATTGTCCGTTAAAACCCCCGATTTTGCCGCACAATCGGGAGCTNTTGAACGGATGCGTTTCAGCCGCGGCCCAAAATTTTTCGGCAGGTTCGGATGTGTAGCACGTAAAACTTTTACTTTCTCAGCCAATGATTTCGGCGTCAAAGGGTTAGAATCTTTGGTCGCTAACATAACAATATTGCGAGTATCGCTGGCGGGAAAATGATAAACATGCGGAAAAACAGCCTTAAGCGTTTGGTAGATTGAACCCACCACATCCGAATTCCAGTTAGTATAGGTACCAATTACATTAAAGACCAAAGTCCCATTTTTTGTCAGGTCATCAGCTGCCAANGCAAAAAATTCCTTTGTGGCCAAATGAAAGGGGATGTTGGTGCCAAACTGGTTTGAGGTGTACGCATCCATCATAATAGCATCGTACTTCACCTGCTTATTAAGTCGGAGGAATTGTCGGCCATCTTGAAAATGAATTTTATGTTTAACCGATTCTTTAACATGAAAAAACTGTTTAGCCACTTTTGCCACAACCGGATCAAGNTCAACAGAGTCAACGTGAATTTTTGGGTAATCGTGTTGGTAAGCACGAACGATACTTCCTCCCCCTAAGCCCATCATTAAGACCCGCTTAGCTTCCGGACTCCATAATAGCGGCATCTGAAAATATTCGGTATATTCGAAGTGNCCGCGAAGTGGATTAGCTATCCACATGCGGGTTTCCATTGATCCATTAAATCGTAACAGCCGATAGCCGCCTGAATCCTCAACGGTAATTTGATTATGTGCCGAGGTTGTTCGAAATCGAACCCCTTGCACCCCTGCTGCGTCCACTGGCGCCGTCAGCAGGACGAAGGCCAATAATATTATTCTGAAGCAGTTTTGGGCCATAGATAATCCAGAGCGAAGCATAAACCAGCCAAGCCGAGGGTCAATAGACCAGTAAAAAGAAATATTTGCGTATTAGACCAAAGATCGATCAGCAAGTAGGCTGTCACAAATACTCCTCCGATACTCCCCGCGGTGCTGGCTGCATAAACTGTGCCACTAAGGGTTCCTACATTGGCAACCTTGTGCGCAGCCAGCCGAATGATATATGGCGTAATCATAGCCAAAGCGAAGCAGGGGAAAAGAAACACCACCCCGCTTCCCATGGCAGGATCCAGTTTCTGCCATATGGCCGGTATTTCATTAACCACTTCTTCTGGCGCTGCAGCAATGGCTTCTTGTTCTGTTTCATTTTCCATGAAATCCGATGGTAATCCCGATAACAAATCTGAGCCGGGCTCGGTAACGGACATTTCTGTTGTTTCCGCTGGAGTAGTCACCTGTGCGTGACGGTCAATGATCCCATCCAACACCCCGGGGGCAACTTTTGAAATTAAAAGGATGAAAATTCCCGCAGCCACCAGCACCGCTCCAAGAACATGCGCTTTTTTCCAACGGTCTGCTAATCGCCCTCCAACGGCATATCCTAGGGCAAGGGCCAACATCACAACTCCGATTTGACTGGTCCAGACATAAAAAGCGCCCCCAAAATAAGGTTGTAAATAGCGTGCCCCGGCAATTTCCAAAACCATTACGGCAAATCCTCCAAAGAAAACCAATGTTCCCAATGCGATCGTGCGCCCTTTTGGCATTTCCTGATTTTCACTCATACTTCTGAAAATTACTTCGTTCTGCGCAAAGCTCTCCGACCCTTACCCATTTTCGATTGGCCTTTAGTCATACGTGTTATCGGCTCTTTTGCCAACGCCCAAGCTTTCCCCGGCAAACCTATTTTTCACTTTGCCAAATGTTTGAGTATTCCCCCCTCCATTAAACCGCTTCCAGATTTTTAGTTCTCCTTCGGCATATTCAGAGCGAAAACTAGGCGTACCATCCTCGTGCCAGCCCTGCCAAATACCTACCCGTTCGTTAAATGAGTGAAATCCTTCGAGTTCGATTTTTCCGTTCGCATAGTAGTAATTCACTTTTCCGTGTTTATATCCTTGCGAAAAATCCGTTTCTTCAACCAATTGCCCTTCCTCATTCCACCTTTCGAACAATCCTTCGCGATGCCCGTTTACCAAGCGATATTTCAATCTTGGAATACCGTTTGGATGCTTAAGTACCACCGTTCGGTTATTCATGAGGTCGCGTTCTCGCTCTTTTCGTTTGAGGCGCTCCAGTCTTAGCAGCTCCTTACGTTCCCTTTCTTCCTGCTCTTTCTTCAGCCTTTCCCGAGCCTTCCGTTGTAAGCGCTCCAGCCGCAATTTTTCTCTACGAACTTTTTCCCTGCGAATCTTTTCTTCCAGGCTTTTTATTTCTTCTCTTTGAATTTCTTGGGCCTTTATTCGCCACGCATCGTACTGATCTGCAGAGACACCTGCAGGCCAGCGAACTGTTACGGTGCTATCCCAAGTTGTTTCCCAGTCCCATTGCGGCAGAAGGCCCGCTCTTACCATCTGAAGGTCTGAATAAGACGCCCGCTCAGACCATTGTGCCGTATCCATGCCATATATTTTTTCCATCCAACTATACAATGCCCGCCTTTTTAAGCGCATCATTGCCGGATATTCAAAAAAGGCTTCGGTTGCAACCGTGAAAAACTCAACTTTTTTTGTGGCATATTCTTCCATTACCTCACAGCCGGTCTTGTTCTCCCAGGCCCGGCAGATATCCTTATACTCATTTTCCATGAAGGCCTCATACTCGCGCCGAACTGATCGCTTATCAAAATATGGAACACTATCGGATTTCTTCTCCCGAAAATCCAAGACATGGGCAAACTCATGAAGCGTAAGGTTAAAGTTGTCGTTACCGTCCTCCATCCCGATCTTGGTCCAGTACCATCCTTGGCGAACTCTTCCTNCGCTCGGAGAAGCGTCTCCGGCTGCTTTGGAATCTTTTCCTCTTACTGGAGTTAAATCTCTCGGGAAAAAAATAAATTTTTTGAAGCCCTTATAATCATCCTTACTTCTGCGTGCTATTAACAAACAGGCTTCACAGGCAACACAGACCTTCTGCAATTCTTTTTCGGAATCGTCGAGGTCCCGGTCCCAGTGGCTCCATTCCCATTGTACTTTGTCGATAAACCATGGAATGAGCGCCTCCACCACCAGTGTAATATCCTCAGGAAGCCGGCGATAAAGAGCCACATTCTTTTCAAGAATGTCGCGCCACCGCACCTTAAACCCGGGTGGGGTTGGTGCCAGATGTGAAGTGATTGCCACGCCTTACTCTCTTCATGACACAAGAGGCGCCTTTTTATAACAAGATCAAAAATACCCTAAAGGCCCATGATTTGATAACCGCAATCAACGTAGAGCACCTGGCCGGTGATTGCGGCAGCTCCGTCGCTGGCAAGAAAGGTGCCTGTAGCCCCNAGCTCCTCAGGCAAAACATTTCGGTTTAAAGGAGCGTGCTTGGCATTNTGCTTCAGCATCTCGGTAAAACCTGCAATCCCGCGTGCAGCCAACGTGTTCATTGGGCCNGCACTAATGCAGTTTACTCGAATATTCTGTTCGCCAAGATCGCTCGCCAAATAGCGTGTACTTGCCTCCAGTGANGCTTTGGCAACCCCCATNACGTTATAATGCTGAATAACACGTTCGGCNCCCAGATAACTCATTGCGATAATACTCCCGCCCGCNGTCATTAANGGAGCCGCTGCGCGACTCAAGGCTACCAATGAATATGCACTCACATCATGCGCCACTCGAAAAGCTTCACGGGTGGTTCCAANGAAAGATCCTTCCAAAGCTTCCTTTGGCGCAAATGCCACCGAATGCAACATCAAGTCCAGCTTCCCTTCAAANTTATCTCCNACCTCATTAAACACCCGGTCAATATGATCGTCCTGAGTTACGTCACATTCAGTAATAAGTGTCTCCTCCCCAAAAGTTTCAGCTAATTGGCTAACGTTATCTTTTAGCCTCTCGCCCTGATAAGTGAAGGCCAGTTGCGCNCCTTCCTCTTTCCACGCCTGNGCAATTGCCCACGCAATNGAACGCTTGTTTGCTACTCCAAAAACGATCCCTTTTTTNCCCGATAGTAATCCCATAACTCACGTCAGCCCTACTGAAAACCTGTCTGGGGTGCAAGACCCAATTGCTCGACCTTCATCCACATACTGGACGTATNCNCCCGGACTGGTATGTTTCCCCCATGANAGGGCTCGCTTTCTTCTTNGGGTGTTTTNTTCCTATGATTAGTGCGGCAACTGATACTGCCACGCAGGCACGCAAGGCAATGCTCCGAGGGGCAGACTTCATGCGCTCTATTTCCGCTGAAGGGGGATATCTTTGGAGGTATTCACTCGATTTGAAAACTGTTGCCGGAGAAGTCCGCGCCAATCGCACTACCATCTGGATGCAGCCACCAGGAACACCNTCTATGGGGATGGCGTTTCTGAANGCATATCAAAACACGGGTGAAGAATCCCTNCTTGATCACGCCATGGCAGCCGGNGCTGCGCTTGCNGCTNGTCAACTCGAAAGTGGCGGGTGGGATTACAAATTCGATTTCTCCAACCCTGAGGCTTCCAAGTGGCGAAACATAACCACCTTTGATGATAATACATCCCAAAGTGTTCTGAGTTTTTTGCTGGCTCTGGGGGAACACTGCAAAGGCGNCTCTCCTCGCGAACATTCTATACGCCGCGCTCGGGACTATGGACTGAAAAAACTCCTTGAGGCACAATATCCCAACGGNGCTTGGCCACAGCGATACGATGGCATTCGTAAAACNATCCAAGCCTACCCTATTCTTAGCGCACGCTATCCTGAAGCTTGGGCGCGCNCCTACACAGGCGAAAAATACACCAACCACTATACCTTCAATGACAACTCCCACCGTGATTGCGTGCTTCTTGCCTTAGAAGCACACCAATTGACGGCGGAAAAGAAATTCTTAGAAGCAGCGCTTCGAGGGGGCGACTTTATTTTACTAGCTCAAATGCCCGCNCCNCAACCCGCGTGGGCCCAACAGTATAACGCACGCATGGAGCCAGCTTGGGCCAGAAAGTTTGAACCACCTTCGATTACCGGAGGNGAAAGCGTTGGAGCCTGTAGGACCTTACTCGACCTATACCTTGCTACAGGAAAAGAAAAATACCTGAAAGCTGCTGGCCCTGCAGTGCAATGGTTTCAAAAGAGCTCCATAAATAAAAATAAATGGGCGCGATTCTATGAATTGAAAACCAACCGTCCCCTTTATTTTACCAANAGCTACACGTTAACTTATGAGGAGGACGACTTGCCTACACACTACAGNTTCCAGAGTTCATATGGAGTTTTAGAAATGATTCGCTACTATGAAAAGGTGAGGAATAATGGCCGAGAAGCTTTTCTTGCTGGGCAAAAACCTCGACCCTTGTCTGCCAAAGAACGTACCCGCCGCTTAAAAAACTGGGAAAACAAAGTTCGTTTCATCATTGCTTCACAAGACAAGCTCGGGCGCTGGGTCACAACAGAACCTCTGGAAACTCGAGGAATGAAATTTGATAAACATATTGAGACACGCATATTCATATCCCACATTAAAACTTTATCCGAATATTTGAACCTCCTAAGATAGCTTTTATTTCGAACCTGCCTCAACTACTCGGCAATCGGGCTTGACGCAATTTGTCTGAAGACCAGAATCCACGCCCTTACAGTGCGCAAAAAAAATAAAGAATGAGTTTAGACGATTTGGTTAATGAGGCTCTAAAAAGCGTNCCCTATCCTGGGTACTCACGAGATATCGTATCATTCGGATTAGTAAAAGGAGTGTCGGTTGCAAACGGCTCTGCAGGAATTGATCTTGAGCTAACTTCACACAACCCAGAGGTTGCCTCCCAGCTAAAACAAACGTGTGAAGCTGCGGCCAAAACTATCGAGGGTGTTGATCGCGCAATGGTTCAAGTAAAAATGCCTCCGCCCGGCCAAAGTCCCAGCGGTGGGGGGCCAAAAAAAGTACAGGGTATTTCCAAAATTGTTGCCGTTGCCTCTGGCAAAGGAGGAGTGGGAAAAAGCACTTGTTCAGTTAATCTTGCCTGCTCTTTAGCACAAAGTGGTTTAGCCGTTGGATTAATGGACTGTGATATTTATGGTCCCAGTGTACCTCTAATGATGGGGGTGGATGAAAAGCCTACTGTTTCGTCCAAAGAAAAAATGATTCCTTTATCAGGCCACGGGGTAAAACTCATAAGCATGGGTTTTCTTATGCCTGGGGATGAACCCGTCATTTGGCGAGGGCCGATGATTATGAGAACAATCCAGCAATTTGTCTTAGATGTTGATTGGGGAGAACTGGATATTTTGTTGGTCGATTTACCCCCCGGCACCGGAGATGCTCAGCTTTCGCTTTGTCAGACTGTTCCAATGGATGGGGGAGTTGTGGTAACTACTCCGCAAGAGGCGTCGCTAGGAGTTGTACGTAAAGGCATTGGCATGTTTAAAAAAGTGAATGTCCCTATTTTAGGGATTGTGGAAAACATGAGTTACTTTACTGCGCCGAATGGAGACCGTGTAGAAATTTTCGGCCATGGGGGCGGAGAAAAAGAGGCTATGAACCAAGGAACCCGTTTTCTCGGTGAAGTTCCTATTTTCACGGAGATTAGAGAGGGAGGAGACAGTGGANTACCTGTCGTTGTTTCCGCACCGGAAAGTGAGCCCGCCCAAGCTTTTTTAAAAGTTGCCTCAACTCTTCGCGCTTTGTTGGCTTAAAACTTATTAATATCCTCCAAGGCTGGTTTACATGTTTATAGTTAAAAAAATGCGTTTTTTTCTNTGCTACCCTTTTATTGAGTTGTTCTAACTGAAGAATTGATGTAAGGCATTGTTCTAACCTTAAACACGGTTATGCCAAAATCAGAATCCACCAACAAACTGCTGCAAAATTCTTCCCTCTATCGAGAGTTTCTCGCGGAACGTGAGGAAATTATGCGGCACAAATGGTTGGAGTCTGAAAAAGCCGGCATTGATATTGGTTTTGAAGAGGCCCTGACTAATTGGATGGTCAACCATCGTGCCGAATGGCGGAAGCGACGACAGGCAGAACGGACCGCTGTTTAAATAACAGAACCGACAACCTATAAACGCCCTTTAAAGCGGTCCTGTGAGTCCGCCAAGGACGCTGAATGAGAAAAAGACAATTACGTCCGCGAAAGATTTGTGCTCAGGCGCAATTTCGCGGTTTTTTTTATGCCTGAAGANCGTCCGACATTCGAAGCTGCAGCTCTAGGTCGTGCTTGGCAACGAGTTGCCCATGAAATTTTCGAATCCTCCCTTGAAGGAAGAGCCCTAATACTTGTGGGCATCCAACGCGGCGGCGTAAAACTAGCACGCCTACTGGGAGACTCCCTCACATCCCTTTATGGCCATGAGGTGATGATTGGCTCAGTGGAGCCAGGACTACACCGTGATGATCTTTCACAGCGCGGAATGAACGAACTGCGAGCAACCGAGCTTCCTGCAGACCTTTCCGATCAAGTGGTCGTCCTCGTCGACGACGTGCTCTGCTCTGGGAGAACCGTTCGCGCTGCAATGGATGCGTTGCTCGGCTTTGGCAGACCATACTGTATCCGACTAGCTGTGCTTATTGACCGGGGACACCGCGAGTTGCCCATCAGGCCTGATTTTGTTGGAAAAAATTTACCCTCCAAACGAGAAGAATGCGTGGAGGTGCAATGCGATGATACAGGCACTCTTCACGCCGTAATCCTCCCTGCCTCATGAGTTGGAACCAGAAACATCTTCTTGATATCGAAGGCTTGAGCGCTCAGGAGCTTACTGCTGTCCTTGACACCGCTCGGGAATTCAAGGCGGTGGGCGAGCGTGACATCAAGAAAACCCCGGCGCTACAGGGTAAAACTGTGGTNAATTTCTTTGTTGAACCTTCCACGCGAACTCGCGTGAGNTTTGAACTCTCAGCTAAGAGGCTAAGTGCTGACATCATCAACTTTTCTGCGGATGCATCTTCCTTTCAAAAAGGTGAAAGCCTTAAGGATACCGCACGTAACCTTGAAGCCCTTAATGCCGATATTATCATTATCAGGCACAAGGCCCCCGGCGCCCCCCATTTTCTATCACGTTTTCTAGATTCACATGTAATCAATGCTGGCGATGGAGCTCATGAACATCCTACGCAGGCCTTGCTGGATGTTTTTACTATCCGTGAAAAGAAAAAGGCCATTAATAATCTTAACGTTACTATTCTAGGAGATATTCTTTATAGCCGGGTAGCCAGGTCTAATATTTGGGCCCTTCGCAAGCTTGGAGCCAATGTTACTCTATGCGGTCCCAGCACTTTGGTCCCACGCATTTTCGAGGAAACCGGATGTAGGGTGACTTATGATATCGAAGAAGCTTTGGAAGGAGCCGATGTTATCAACTTATTACGAATTCAGCATGAACGACAGCGCAAAACGATGTTTCCGAGTATCGGTGAGTATTCACGCCTGTTTGGCTTAAATCGTTCCCGTCTCGCTTTGACCAAGCCTGATGCAATAATTATGCACCCGGGGCCCATAAACCGCGGGGTTGAAATTGAAAGCGAAATTGCCGACGGCGACCGGGCTGTCATTCTAGAACAAGTTACCAACGGTATCGCTGTTCGAATGGCTGCTCTCTATTTGGTTAGCGGCTGCCAAAACAAAAATATTTAACGTTTTTCTAACCCGTCCTTTTAACTGGATTGATCATTGTTTCTGGTTTTACCCACTCATCATATTGATCTGCAGTTAACAAGTTTAAGTTTATTGCGGCTTCCTTGAGCGTGCTTCCTTCCGCAAATGCTTTTTTTGCCACTTTAGCCGCATTATCATACCCAATATGTGGGTTTAGTGCTGTAACCAGCATTAATGACTGTGTCATCAATTCGCTTATCCGCTGATCATTTGTTGTAATCCCTTTAACGCACCTCTCTGAAAAACTTCTTGCCGCATCGCCTAATAACCTAGCTGAACGAAGCACATTAAATATTATTACCGGTTTAAAAACATTCAGTTCGAAGTGGCCATTACTCCCTGAGATAGTGACAGCTACATGGTTTCCCATAACTTCCGCCGCGACCATTGTAATTGCTTCACATTGAGTAGGGTTCACTTTCCCCGGCATTATGGACGACCCCGGTTCATTTGCCGGAAGGCTCAGTTCTCCAATGCCGCTTCGCGGCCCTGATCCTAAAAATCGAATATCGTTTGCTATCTTCATAATCGCCACCGCCGTTACGTTAAAAGCTCCTGATATCGCAACCATTGCGTCATGTGCCGCAAGCCCGGCAAATTTATTCGGCATTGTAACAAAATTTTTTCCCGTTATTTCGGCAACCTCTTTTGCAAATTGCTCTGCAAATCCCTCTGGCGAATTTAACCCAGTGCCTACTGCTGTCCCTCCCTGTGCAAGTTCTAAAAGAGGAGGCACACTTTTCTCTATGCCCTTAATTGCCGCATCCAATTGTGCCGCATATCCCGAAAATTCCTGTCCTAGGGTTAAGGGGGTTGCGTCCTGAGTATGCGTTCGGCCAATTTTAATTATTGTTTCAAACTCCTCTACTTTCTTTTCTATTGACCCTTTAAGCTCTCGTAGCCCCGGCAAAAGTCTATCCTCAATTTCTATTACTGTGGCAATATGCATTGCCGCAGGAAATGTATCGTTGGATGACTGGCTTTTGTTTACATGATCATTCGGGTGAACTGGGGATTTTTCTCCCCGTTTTCCCCCCATACTTTCATTGGCACGATTTGCGATGACTTCATTGGCATTCATATTAGATTGCGTGCCTGATCCTGTTTGCCAAACAACAAGGGGGAAATTATCGTCTAATTTTCCCTGGGCCACCTCATTTGCTGCCGTTGCGATGGCTTCCGAAATTTCTTTTTCAAGTTGCCCCAATTTAAAATTTGCCTTNGCTGCAGCTTCTTTTTGTATTCCTAATGCGTGGACTAAGGCCTTGGGGATTGAATCCTCCCCTATAGGAAAATTTTCTAGGCTTCTTTGTGTTTGCGCTCCCCAATATTTTTCCGCAGGAACACNAACTTCTCCCATAGTGTCTGTTTCTATTCTTATATTTTCTCTCATTTACTATTACCCGGTCAATTCTAGGCCCACGCTACGAATCTCCCTAATGCCTGTCAATGCACTGTGATTGACCGTTGACGTCTGGTGCTCAAATCGGCACTTTCCTTATTTGCATGAGCGAGAAGAATCCTTCCAAATCAAAAAAAAAATTAAGGCCCCTGCCGCCCCCAGTAACCGTCCCAAAGTGGCCTTTTCTTTTTGCCGACATTGTCTTCATCGGGCTTGGGTATTGGATCAGTACCCTTATTCAGGGAGAAGCTGAACTGTGGCAAGTTGCCTCTATTTTGAGCTGTGCGGTCCTGGGGGCAGGCTTTGCTGTAGCTCCATTCTATTTTGAATATAGCGCTGAATCTAAAGCCATAGAAATCGCCCAGCTCACCTCCGTNGCCAAAGAAGTGAGTAAAATGGAAGAAGTAGGAGAACTCATTACCGGCGCTTCCAAGAACTGGGAGAGTATTCAAGATGCTTCTGCACAAACTGCTAAATTAGCCGATGAAATCGCCTCNGGAATTGCTGCGACAGTTAAAGATCATGACAANTTCATGGCCACTGCCAACTCTGAACAATTGACAACCCTCAANTTTGAAGTGGAAAAACTCCGCCGAACGGAAACAGACTGGGCNAACTCTTTGATCAACGTCCTTGATNTAGTTTACCGGCTGGAACGATCTGCCGCCGATTCTGGAAAAGAACAATTCATTGAAACCATGAGCCTTTTTCAAAACCANTGTCGAGACATTGCTCGTCGCGTTGGCCTTGTTGCGATCATGGTGAAATCCGGCACCCCTTTCGTTTCAGAAGATCATAGANTGCCCAATGATGAACCGGGCGAAGTAGGGAAAGATGTCTCTGAAACCCTGCTTCCTGGTTATCGGCTTCAAGGAAAATTAATGCGGAAGCCTTTGGTCCGCTTAAGTTAGTGCTTCCGGCTTGCGTGCGAACAAACGCCCCTTTTACTTTGCACAATAAATTCTAGTAGCGCTTTTGCCTTTTCTCCTGGGGATTCCCCCAATGCGTCTCGTGAANCTTTACCAATATTGTTACCNCTTATAAAAATTCGCTTATAGTGNTATTGGAGTTCTTGCCTCTGTTCCGCCGTAAATCCTGCCCGCCNTANGCCAATTATATTTAACCCGCACAANTTNTTTACTCCATATGCCATGGTGTAAGGGGGTAAATCCTGACTTATTGCTGCGTTTCCTTGCATCATTGCCAGAGTCCCTATTTTTACAAATTGGTGAACCGCACAGTTGCCTGATAAAAATACTTTATCTGCAATTTCTGCATGTCCCCCGATGAGCACTCCGTTGGCAAAAACGTTCTCATTTCCAATTCTAGCGTTGTGCCCAACATGGCTATGCGCCATGAAAAAATTCGTTGTTCCGACTATCGTATCTTCTTCAATTGTATTGGACCGGTGGAAGGTTGCATATTCCCGGATCACATTGTTGTCTCCTATCAATAACCGTGTTTTTTCATCTTTATATTTTTGATCTTGTGGAGGGGCTCCGATAACTGCGCCCGTATGAATTTGGTTATTTTTCCCTATCTCTGTTTTTCCCGTAATATGAACATATGGGCCAATAATCGTTCCCTCCCCTATTTCTACTTCCTCTTCTACAATTGAATACGGACCCACCTGGACCGTTTCATGAAGTTTCGCCCTGGGGTCTACTAGAGCTGTAGCATGTATCATTTTATTTTTGTGTTATCTTCTCTTCAAACTTTTCAAATTCACGGCGAAGATGTTGTGGAACGTGCGCTCGCAGATACACTTTTTCTTCTTCATACTCTTCCTTTTCCACCTCTGTTACTGCTCGTATGCGCGCAATCACAGCTCCTTCTTTTGCCGGAATCTTTAACTCCATGCATTGCCGAACAGGACGCAACATGGTGCTGAGTATGGCTTGCAGCTTTTCTAAGCCATCTCCCGTTTTAGCAGATATCGCAACTGCATATTCGTATTCTCTGCATAAATGGAACTCGCCGTTTCGCTGTGGCATCTGGTCGACTTTATTAAATGCCATCAGCACTGGTTTTTCGTTCGCATTAATTTCTTCGAGCACTTCTGTAACTGCGTTGACCTGTTCTCTAAAGTTTTCACTGGAGACATCAACCAAATGGATGAGGATGTCTGCCTCCATAACCTCTTCCAGGGTTGCCTTAAAGGATTCCACTAATTGGTGAGGCAGTTTTCGGATAAACCCCACTGTATCGCTTAGAAATACGTTTTGATTTTTCGGCAGCTGTAATCTTCTCGTTGTCGGATCTAGTGTTGCAAAAAGCTTGTCTTCGCTTAGAACACTGGTTCCAGTGAGTGCATTTAACAGGGTTGATTTCCCTGCGTTTGTATATCCTACTATTGATACCAGTGGCCAATTATTCCGTCTTCTTCCTTGTCTTTGAGTAGTGCGCACTCGTTTTACCCCCTCCAGATCCTGCCGCAACCGTCTGATCCGCTCCTGTATTCGTCGTCTGTCCACCTCCAGCTGGGTTTCTCCGTCTCCTCGCATTCCAATTCCTCCCTTCTGTCTAGAGAGGTGTGTCCACATTCTTGTGAGTCGCGGAAGGATATGTTGTAGTTGAGCCATTTCTATCTGCATTTTGCCCTCTTTTGTCTTCGCTCTCTGTGCGAAGATATCAAGAATGAGTGAAGTTCTATCGAGCACTTTACATTCGAAAACTTTTTCCAGGTTTCGCGTTTGTGCGGGACTTAATTCGTCGTCAAATAGTATCGCATCTGCTTTTTCCTGACGGGCGGCTTCTGAAAACTCTTTTGCTTTTCCTTTTCCTATATATGTTGCAACGTGGGGCCTGATTATTTTTTGGACTCCTTGTCCTACTACTATCGCTCCGGCTGTCGCCGCGAGCTCTGCAAGCTCCTCCATTGTCTCAGATGAAGATATTTGTTCATTTTGTTTTTTCTCCGTCCCAATCAAAAACACTCGTTCACGTTTCTGGGGCTGCGTTTTCATGTGTTTTTCCCGNTGGCTTCTAGGATTTTCCTCGCTGTAACACCGGGNTCCTCCCCTTTTTGGATTAAAATNTTCGTGGTGCCCTGCAATTGTTTAAACCATTTTTTTTGTCGCTTTGCATATTTCCAAGTGAGGGATTTTACCTGCTCTACGGTTTCTGGTAATTTTTGTTCTCCTCTTAGGTATGACAGAACTTGTTTATATCCTAGGGCTTGTTGTGCGGTTTGGTTTTTTTCCAATTTTGTTTGTATTTGTTTTGTTTCTTCCACTANCCCTTGTTCAAACATCTTTTCTGTCCTGTGAATTATTCTTTCCTTTTGTTCTTCTTCTGGTCTTTCCAAGATATAAAATTTTTCTTCTGCTTTCTTTTTCCAGTTTGCTTTCTGTTCAGAATGTTTTTTACCTGTTATTCTGATTACTTCTACTGCTCTCCAAATTCTTCTTTCGTTTTTCTTATCTATCTTTTTATATGTTTCAGGATCTGTTTTTTTCAGTTCTTCCAGGAGTTTTTCTTTTGGTGTTTTTTCCAGTTCCTCTCTTATTTTTGAATTTCCCGGAGGTGCATCCCCCAAACCTTCTGTCCATGCTTGAAAATAGAGTCCCGTTCCCCCGCAAAAAACTGGATTTTCTATTTCTCCTATTTTTTCCCCCACTTCCTTGACAAACCTCGCTGCATCAAATGTGTCTTCCAATCCAACACAGTCTACTAAGTGATGCGGAATTTCGTTTCTTTGCTGCGTTGATGGCTTTGCTGTTCCTATATCCATTTCTTTATAGACCTGCATTGAGTCAACGGAAATTATTTGCCCTTTTATTTTCCGAGCTATTTCTATTGCTACTGCACTTTTCCCTGTAGCCGTTGCCCCTGCGATATAGATGGGCGTCCCCATCTTCTTATGAAGGTTCTTTTTTCCTGCTCTCTTCTTTCCACGCTATGTAGAAAAGAAGACCGACTCCTGTACATATGGCTGCATCTGCAATGTTGAAAGCCGGCCATTCACTGATTCCCCCTCCCCTGCGCTCTATATAAACCCGTATAAAATCCACTACACTTCCCCTAAAAACCCGGTCTAGCAAATTTCCTAATATTCCTCCCATTAGTAATCCTAGCGCTATTTTTCCATTTCGTGTTCCGTTATCGAAATGTTCTCTAAACCAAATCAACCCTCCCATTGCAAAAAAAGAAATTACCGCCAAAAGGTTATTCTTCCCCGCCATTATACTAAAGGCCGCCCCATCATTTGTCCGGTGAATTATATCTAAAAATCCTTTTATTATAACTATGTTTTTCCGCGCTATTTCCGTTGCTATTTCGCTTTTGGGCACGAAATGGAATACCACCAACGCTTTTGTAATTTGATCTGCTGCAAATATTACAGCCGTCACGAAAATTATTACTTTTTCCCGAATTATTGAAGTCTGAGTTTGCCTTTGTTCGAAGGCTTCCTCTTTGTTTCCCTTTTCTTCGGGTTTGCCCACCGCTTACTAATTTGTTCGCATGGGCATCAACACATATAAGAACGGAGTGTTGTTTTTTATTACCCCCGGGCTGAGATTATCTGTGAGCTCTACGAAAATTTCGTCTCCTTCAAGAATTTTCAATGGTTCCATGAGATATACTGGATTAAATGCTACTTGTATCTCTGGTCCTGTATACTGGATTGCCAAATTTTCATTTCCTGACCCTATCTCGGGTGTGTCTGCTATTATAGAAAGCGTGTTTTCTGAAAACTTTAACTTCACCGAGTTTACTTTATCACTGGTTATTTGATCTGCTCTTCTCAGTGCATGTAAAAGCTCTTCTCTAATTACCGAAATTCGTTCCTTTGTTTCTGTGGGAATTACTTGCTTATAATTTGGAAAGTTTCCTTCTACTAACTTACTATGAATCTTTATGTACTCCCCTTTTTCTTGGGTCACCTTCATCTCCGCATGAGTTTCACTTATCGAGACCTCTACTTCTCCTTCTCCTTGAAGAATTCTTTGCAGTTCTCCCACTGTCTTGGAAGGCATGATAAACTGACCTTTTGTCGCCCCTTCTATTTCCTCCTCCACTAATGCCAGTCTTCTTCCATCTGTTGCCACTAGCGTTATCCGTTCAGGTTCGGCAATAAAATTGATTCCATTTAAGGTGTGTCTTGACTCATCTGTTGATACTGCATACGCAGTTTTTCTCAACATTTCCCTCAGTTTTGACTGCTGAAGCTTTATCTTCCCACTTTCCTTAAACTTTGCTTCGGGTGGAAATTCTTCTGCTCCTATTCCATGCAACTTATAGCTGGCCCCCCCCGCTTGAACTGTGGCTATCTCCTTGTCACTAATCTCAATTTCTATTTCTGTTGCTTCTATCTCCCTTACCAAGCCATAAATTCTCCTGGCAGGGAGCGTTGATGCTCCTTCTCTCTCCACATTCGCAGGAACTCTCGCATGAATGCTAACCTCAAGATCAGTTGCTCTTAATTCAATTCTGTCTTCAGTTGCTATTAACAACACATTTGAAAGAATTGGTAGAGTAGAACGAGTACCAACAACGTTTTGTACTGATTGTAGACCGTTTAAGAGATCTTCTTTGGAGACTGAGATTTTCACTAATCTATATTAAGAGATGATTCAATATAGAACCACACTATTATTAAGGGCTGTGGATAAGCCAAACAAACTCCAGAGTCAAGAAATGGGCCCAAAAAACAGGGTAATATTGTACACAATAAAGGAGAATAAAAATGGGAAAAGAACGGAATATCTCGGAAAAAAAGGAGAAAAAAAGGAAATTAACATAAAATAAACAAGTTTTTAAGAGGTACAGAAATGTGAGGAAATAGAAGAAATAGTAGAGGAAATGTCATCAAAGGAAGAACAATTACCCAGGGAGAAACGCACAAGGGAACGGGAAATATCAGAATCAGGAAATAAAGCGGAAACTACATGGGAAGGAGTAACAGAACCGCTAGAGCAAGCAGAACCGCCAGAAGCGCAAATACCATCGAGGTCCAAAGAGCTTAGAAGGGAAATGCTATCATGGCCGGGAAAAGCAAAAGAGGCGGTATTAAAAAGACGGCCAGAAGAATCTCTATCACCAAGAAAAATGGATTCATTCAGGGAATCAAGAGAGGAAATGAGCTGCTCCGTAAGGGGAGAAATGGAAGAATGGGAAAAAACAGGGGTTTTAACAAAAAGTTCTATGGCGGTTGCCATACCCAACAAAGCGGGAAGGTTTTCTGTCCCAGCCCGGCGTTCATTTTCATGAGCACCGCCAAAAATGAAAGGAGAAGGATTAAAAGGAGAACGAGAGTATAATAAACCAGCACCTTTAGGCCCATAGAATTTATGGGGACAAAGAGAAACCAAGTCAGCGTTGAAATCAGAAATATTTGAAAAGGGGAGTTTTCCAAACCACTGGACAGCATCAGTGTGAAAAATAACTCCTCTTTCACGACAAGCAGATCCAAGTTCCGCAACAGGTTGGATGGTCCCGATTTCGTTGTTAGCNGCCATGATGCTGACAAGGACAGTATCATCACGAAAGGAAGACACGAGGGATTCCACAGAAACGCGACCTTTAGAATCTACCGGAAGGATAGTTAAATCAAAACCTTCAGAATTAGCCAAATATTCGCAAGGATGTAAAACAGCATGGTGTTCAATCGCGGAGGTAATAATATGCTTTCCTTTGTCACGAAGAGCTCGTGCAGCACCAAAAACAGCGAGGTTTGCGCTTTCAGTAGCTCCGCCAGTAAAAATAAGTTCGCTGGGACGACAGGAAAAAACTGAAGCAATTCTCTCGCGAGCATCATCCAATAGGGAGCGAGCACGTTGGCCGACATGGTGAATGCTGGAGGGGTTTCCCCAGTGGTCATCAAAGGTCGAAACCAAAAGCTCCCGGATGGAAGGATCAAGCGGTGTGGTTGCGTTATGGTCCAAATAAATCGTGCGCACGCACAATCTTTACTCCATACTCAAGCCAGATGCCAGACTGGCTTCAAGTCATTATTCTCGGAATCATAGAAGGCATCACAGAATTCTTGCCCATATCTTCTACCGGCCACTTGTTGCTGGTCGAACAGTGGCTACCAGAAACGATGTTTGAGGATGACGGTGCCCGGGAACGATTTATGGTCTTCATTCAAAGCGGAGCCGTACTGGCGGTAATCGCGGTATTCAAGGAGCGCGTTCGGGAACTCATCACTCAATGGCGTCAAACAGAAGTGCGGGATTATCTCATCAAAATGATCGTAACTTTCTTGATTACGGCCGTAGGGGGACTTGCGCTCAAAGCAGCCGGATGGGAACTGCCAAACAATTCGGTCCCGATCGCCTGGGCGCTACTGATTGGCGGAGTCCTATTCATCGTAATCGAACAGAGAAACGTAAAAACAAAAAATGCAGAAAAAGAAAACGGATCCCTTGCGACCATTTCTTGGACCATTGCGGTAGCTTTTGGCTTGGCACAGTTGGTAGCTATGGTATTCCCAGGCGCTTCGCGCAGTGGAACCACGATATTAATTGGCATGGCGTTAGGCATGAGAAGAGGCGAAGCGGTTGAGTATTCATTTTTGTTAGGAGTTCCCACACTTTTAGCAGCAGGAATATATCAACTTATGGCTGCAATAAGCGAAGATGGTTCTGCTCTTGTAGCAGAGGCCTCAAGGTTGACATTGGGAACAGTTGTTTCGGCAATAACAGCATTTGCCGCAGTGAAATGGCTGCTCAGTTATTTGCAGAAGAATACGTTTATTGTTTTCGGATGGTATAGAATAGGACTAGGAATTCTGATTTTATTGATAGCAGCAAAACACACAATCGAATAAGGAACAAACATTCGGTTTTATGTTAGAATTCGTAAATTAAGCTTAGATACCAAGACTGAGTATCATGGTGTTCGTTTACTCGTGCTTCTGTATGATCCCAGCGCCATTCTGCACGGGAAATAACGTTTTCGCTTAGGCGATAATCAAAAGTAGAGGTTAGACTATAGCCGTCTGATTGTTCGGCAGCGGATTCTGAAGAGAATAATCGGCTTCCCTCCTGAAAGACTTCTCCGCGAAGATTTAGGGAAGTTTTATCGCTTAGTTGGTATTTCATATAAGCTCCCCAAACAGAGTCGTCATTTCCCTCGCCGTTAATCATTCGTGAATCATAAGTTAATGCGAAATCCCACTTAGGGGAGATAACGGGNAGGCCTGCGGCGAAATAGAGATTTTGCACCGTATCGGCCCCAGAGAGCGTTCGTCCGTTAATATANCCGGCGGAAAAGGCAGAGCCGGATAGGAGGCCAAAAGAATCGGGCACTAACCAGGTAAACCCTGAGAGCAAAGATTTTCGATTAGGATTAGTTGGAACGCCATTAATACGAGGGTCGATAGAGTTGGCGATACCCAGGGAAAAGAGAAAATTACTTTCTCCATTTACCAATGCGTCCACNCCCGGATACATAGCCAGAAGACCAGTGTGAACGGTTGGCTCAATGGTAAAACCCCATGAACGCGTATGGTGTGGGTTTATTGAATTTCGATCCAGAGACTCATAGCCTAAAGGAGAATCAAAAACCCCAAAGCGTAAATCGAGGCTTTGAGCAGATCCAGTAACACGCGGATCAAAGAGAGGGATTCGCAAATCAAAAAAGGATTGGCGAATGTGAATCGTATCATCATTACCGGTTTCAAGGAGGGTAGCATCCGGGCCGAGCCACAGGTCTAAACGGAAACCTGAGTCAAAGAGCCATTCATCTAAGGGTTGGCGAAGAGAGAGAGCGACAACATCCAAAGAAAAGGAATTCCGATTGTTTGGCGAAAGAGCATAAGGATAGGGGCCAGAACCTGAACCAAGGTTTAAGGAGCTACTGATATAGCCGCTGAGGCTGACAGAGGCACTGTGGGCTTCTGCAGGAGCGGGCGCCTCTTGAGCTGAAGAAAGGTGGCCAAAGCCCAGCAACAAAAAGAGAAAAAAAAGATGTCGCATCTCAAAGGACACTATTGAAAGCCAAGCCAGCCAAGTCAGCAAGGCACAAAAAAACCCTTCCCAGAACGGGAAGGGTCTTAAAAGATTCCTAAGAAAAACTTAGAAACTGTAAATAAGGCTGATTGTCAGAGCCTCATCGTCATTAGTAGCACCTTCCCAATCGGAGGTCATGTACTCAACGCGAGAGGTTACATTTTCCCACAAATTGTGAGTTACGCCGACAGCCCAAGACTCGATGTCCGCCTTGGAAGCAGTGATGTCATCATCACCGAACTCGTAACGAGCGTTAATCGTGGTGTTTTCACTGAGACTGTAGGCCAAGTAGACTTGGTAAATCTCAGTATCTTTATCATTGTCGTGATCCACCAGAGTGGCGGCTACGTCAGCAGATAGGTTCGGGACGAGACCCTCAATCGGCAAGCCGACTTGATAGTAGTATGTGTCCTGCTCTGCACCGTCTGCTCCCATATCGAGAACAGCTCCAAGAGACACGTCGAATCCTTGTTCAGCCATGAAGCCGTTACCGTATGTTGCTCCCAATAGGTAGCCAACTGCACTGTCATCACCAGTGTTGTCGTTGGTGATATTGTTTGTTGTATCGTTAGCGACACCAGCTTTAACGCCGATATTGTCATTCAACTGATACTCAGCCAATATACCAGTATGGTGGGTTGGCTCAGCACCAAATGCCCAACCACGGTTGTGGAAGGCGTTGGCTGTGTAATCGTAGGTTTCATACCCAACAACGGTACCCATTTGACCAACGGTCAGGTTAAGTCCGGTGCCAACAGGTAAAGTTAGCTCAATGTTGGCTTCCATTACCTCAAGNGTNTTGTCTGAGGCAGAAGAAGTGCCGATGTCGCTAGCGGCATCGCCAATCCACATTGTAAAGTTGTAACCAGAAGCCCACTCGCCTTCACCCTTGGCGCCGGAGAGCGACAAGCTGACAACATCCAAGCTGAATTTGTCGCTGTTTCCTTCAGTTCCACGGAACGTGTTGGCAGTGGCACCCCGGCCACTAGACATTGTGTAGCTGCTGCTTACGTAACCACTGAGCTCAACAGAAGCGGCGACTACATCAGCACCCGCGGCGGCTTCTTGAGCCTGAGCAACAGACGAAAGACTCACAACGCCAGCGGCGGCAAGAGCCATAGTCCATTTATTCATATTCATCATTAGTTTCCTTTTTGCGATAGGTTGTTAACTATTATACTGCAGTTTTTTTTATATTGGGACCCTCCTTAAAAAACCAGAAGTCCCGCACCCAAAAAGGTGCTTGCGAGGGTGTTTTTAGGGAAAAAAGCAATTAACAGCAAGCAAAAACTGGCCTAAAAAGGTCTTTGAAGCCCATGAAAAACGCGGAAATAAAATGAAAAAAAGGGTGGATATGAATAGAATGTGAAAAACTCCGTCAAAAAGATGTGCGGTAGATTTCCTATAACCGCGCATGAGGAGGAAACGACAATATATAGACAGGTTGGGTAGCCCGCCGGCTGGAAACAGTCAGGCGGGTTTTTTGTTAGGGACAAAATTGACCGATCTTGCCAATCTCCGTGACTGCCATGGGCAAGTTAGACCCTCAGCTCGATCAATTTCTCAGGAAACAGCCATCTTTAGGCCAAGGAGTGTATCTGGCTAGTACGGCAATAGTGGTTGGGGATGTTACGATCGGAGACTACTCAAGTGTATGGTTTCAGGCAGTTTTAAGGGGTGATATCAATTACATCAAAGTAGGGGCCTATACCAATATTCAGGATGGGGCAGTGGTGCATTTAGCTGATGATTACGGGTGTGAAATTGGTAACTGGGTAACCGTTGGCCACAGCGCCGTGGTTCATGCCTGCAAAATCGGAGATGAGAGCCTAATAGGCATGAATTGTACGGTTCTTGATGGGGCTGAAATTGGGGCTCAATCGGTCGTGGGAGCCAATGCGCTGGTGACCGGTGGCACTAAAATTCCCGAGGGCTCGTTGGTTTTGGGCAGCCCTGCTAAGGTGGTTCGGCCATTGACCGAGGCGGAGCGGGCCGATCTTAAGCCCTGGGCACAAAAATACGTAGATAATGGGGCTTATTGCTTAAAGCATAAGCTCAATATCGGAACGCCTCTCAATACTATAGGCGAATGAATTTGTTTCTAAGGCCGGGGGTTGGCCTTCTTGCCTTACATATTGCTAATCCAAACGCAGACAGGCAGATCATGTGCCTTCATGCTTGAACTCGAGCCCTTCTTGTCCATAATTTCAGAGTCCTTCGGGCAACGGTTGGTCCGTTGGCGCAGTGGTAGCGCAATACCTTGACATGGTAGAGGTCACTAGTTCGAATCTAGTACGGACCACCATTTTTACCCTTAATTTCCAGTTCTGTGCTCTATCTGTCAAAAAGAGAGATGAGAAATTAGTGTAAAACGTTGTTTTACGGGTATTAGTGTGGTTATGGGCGGTTATTTTCCCTAGCTCGACACGGTGGAGATTAGGAGTTCGAGCCCCTATTGCAGACCACCTATCTGCTCGCTTTTGTAAGGTCTAGGGAGTGCTCGACACGTGGTATTCCGCTTCTTCTGATAAGTTTGCGGAGGGTTTCTGCGTCGGCGGCTGGGTTTCCCATCTTAATTTTACTGACCCTGGTCGAATACAGTGCTTGTTGGAGGTCTTGTATTTTAACCTTGGTGAGCTCTGGATTATTCGACAGATAAATTGTTTTGATGTTCGCCATTTTATGTAACGGACTTAAGTCAGACAATTTGTTGTCGGCCAGATGAAGGTATTCCAATTTAGTTAATTCGCTTAAGGCTTGAACATTGGAGATTTTGTTGTTGTTGAGTTTTAAGATTTTTAAATTTTTTAAGTTTGCCATTGAGGCCAACTGAGTATCACTGAACTGGTTTTTAGTGAGATCAAGGGATCGCAGGCTGATGAGATTTGCTAAAAACCGGAGGTCAGAAATTTTGTTTTCTGTTAAATTGAGCTCTTCAAGTTTAGTTAGATCGCCCAGAACACGAACATCAGTTAAGCCGTTTCCAGACATGTCCAGTTTTTGTAATTTCAGCAGGTTTCTTAACGCGCCAATATCTAAAACGTCGGTTCCACTAAGGTTTAGCTCTTCTAAATTTGTCAGGCCGGATAGATGGTGGATGTTTTGAAGGGCTTTATTGTTATTAATATCGAGGAAAGACAGTTGGGTGAGCCCGGCCAGAGCACTTATATCAGTTATACGTGGGTTATCCCCGAGACCCAGCTTTTCGAGTTGTTTCATTTGGGCCAAATCGTTGACGTGGGTGAAAACACTTCCGCCAAGGTAAAGCTCCTTCAGTTGAGGAAGGCGGTTTAAGACCTCAGTATCAGGTAGTTTATTGCCGACATATCTAAATACCATCAATTCCGAGAGCCCTCCTAAGTGTCGTAATCCGGGATGAGAAATCTTGGTATTATTACTAAGGTCCAATTCTTGCAAGGCTCTCAACTGGCTAATTCCGCTTACATCTTCAATGCGGTTATTTCTCAGGGATAAATTTTGAAGACGTAAAAGTTGTCCTAGGGGCTGAATTTTTTTAATGTCGTTAAATCCCAAATCCAGATTCATGAGATTCGAAGCGTCGCTGAGGGCGCTAATATCTTTTATGTTGTTGTGCCTAAGGTCCAGAATCTCAAGTTGAGTAAGATCTTCAAGGGGGGGGACATAAGAGACGCGGTTATTATTTAGCTGAAGAGAACGTAAGTTTTCCATTCCCGAAAGAGGGCGAAGATCTGAGATTCTATTGTTGCCTAATTGTAATGAGGAAAGATTTTTTAATTTGCTAAGGGAGGAGATGTTACGCACACGATTGTTGGAAAGCCTTAAGGTTCGCAGATTTTTTGTGTTGGATAGTTTGCTGATATCCGAAATTTTGCCCTCAGGGAAAAAAAGAAATTCAACTTTGTTAAGATCTTCAGTGGCCAGCTTTGGAAAGGGTTTACCCTCCAAAGCCTGGCTAATGGCCGACTCAACAGAGCCTGATTGTGTTGAATCAGTGGATTCTGAGGGAGTTAGTAGATCTGTAGTTTCTCGTGAGGGGGAAAGGTTCGTTGTTTCCTGTGAAGGGGGAAGCTTTGTTGTTTTCTCTGAGGCGTAAGTTTCTGAGGTAGTCCGGGAAATTGTAACTCGTGCGGGGCTCTTCAAGGTGTAATACGAAGCGAAAATCAAGGATGCTATAGAAATTACAAATGCAAATTTTTTCAAAATAATTGGGAATTAATATCTTCTATGACAAGCGTTCCCCATTGGGAAATTATAAATTTATGGGGATGAATACGCCATTGTTTTCGGTGCGAATACGTTCGATTTCAGTTCCAAATGGCGTTGATAAAAGAGAGTTTAGGTCTTGGCCCACCCCTTCTAACAATATGATATTAAAGGGGGTTTTTTCCGTGTTTAGGGCGGATAATGCCCCGCGAACATTAAGTGGGTTTTTTGACTTGGTATCGTGCAAGAAGCCAGAGTCTGCAATTAACCAGATTTCCGTTGGCCGAGATCCTCCCTCAAAAACTTTCTGAATAGCTTCTAGAATACCCTGATTTCCCCAAAGACGACGGTCTACGTTTTGGGTGCTTAGCCAATCTTCAGCTTTTTTTACATTTTGGCTGGATGCGCGAACCATCTGAGGCCCAAAGCTTTCCGACTCTTTATTATAAGTATAAATGGCAAATTGTCGGCCGCCGCTTTGGGCCATTTTATAAAGGGATGTTTGAACGGCGTTTTTGGCGATAGCCAGTCTGTTGTGTCTTCCCATGTTCATCGATACCGATTTATCAATAATGAAAATGACATTGGCTCCATCCTCAGAGCCGGCTCCGGGAATACCGTCTATTTCAAACCGTTTCGCGCTTAAGCGGGTAATTTTTCTGGGCGGTTTGGCGTGTATTGCTTGATTAGAAAATATGGGAAAGGTTTTTTGGCGAGGGGCTTCTTTTGTTTCGCCCAGAGATACCCGCACAAGAGAGGGTAAGGCATTGGTTCGGTCCCAATAATCGATCCATTCAGGGGCAATTTGTCCGGACTTCTTCTCTCGAACTTCAACAAAAAAGTTTTCTAGTCGGGGTAAAAGGATTGTGCGGTGAGATTGTGGAGAATTGGTTCCGTTGGGTAACGCCTGCTGCTCCATGATTAGCTGTGCATTGCCTGAAGCGTCTTTTTCAGTAAAAAATTCGATGCGGCGTAAGGGATGCCCTCCCAGGGTGCGTTCTCCCCAGAATCCTGGGGGAACCCGGGAAAGAACCTTTAGGTTGCTAAAAGCGCCATCGGCGCTTACCCGAATGGGTTCTTCTGTTTGGTGATCATACCAAACGGCACTTTCAAGGGCATCTTCTATGGCCCTCATGGTCATCCGTTCTCGGTGCACGTTTTTCGCGGCGCGCGATCCTCCTTGCTGTGCATCCAATACAGCCGATCCTGATGAGTAAACCATTAAAATGATTAGAGACAAAATGGCTACTGCAATCATGGCCTCAACCAGGGTATAGCCTAATTTATATCGATTTGCTCGCACGGTATGGTGCCCTACACTAGGGAAAAAATACGAATAAACAAGAGGAGATTACAAGGTAAGGGTTTCTCCTGGGCTGGGCTGTAAGATATTTAGGCGAGGCATTCTCTCTCGCAAAGCATCGTCAAACCACTGGCGTGCTTCAGGTTCTCCGTGTCCCAGAACAACGGAACGAGGAGCCATCGTTACGGCAAAATCAACCAGATCTTCACGGTTGGCATGAGCTGAGAGGTCAAAACATTCTAATTGGCAATTTCTCACTATTTTTGGAGCCCCGGGGTTAAAAGTAAAAGGCACCCCGGGATCGGCGGAGCGCATGGCCCCAGCGGGAGTGTCTGGGGCTGCGTATCCAACGAAAAGGATAGAATGGAATTCTTCCGGAGCCATTCTCAAGGCCAACTCATGGGACAAAGTATGCTCACTCATCATGCCCGCAGTGATGACAAAAAGCTTATTATTCAAGTTTAATCGTTCCAGTTCTCGGTATTCCAGCACTCGTAAATCCAATTCTTCTTGGAGAATTAAGTCGGGCTTTAAATTCGGGGCTTTGGGGCTCACATGATCATAAATCTTAGTGAAGACTCGCCCCAGACCTCCAATGAAAACAGGCTGTCTTTTCAAAGCTCCAGACTGCATAGCTAAGGCGATGGCGGCTAGAACTTCCTGCGTCCGGCCCAAAGCAAAAACTGGCACGAGAACCCCGCCTCCTTTTTCAAAACCAGCTGCAATAGATTTGATTAGTTGATCCGAAATTGATTGGCGAGAGAAAGGCACGGGTGTTTGCGTTGTTCCTCGCGTGGTTTCCAAAAGAAGAATGTCCGCGTTGACGCCACCAAAATCTGCACGCGGTGTCAGGGTCTGGTCGTGAAGACAAGCGTCTCCCGTGTAGAAAAGGGATTCTTTTCCCCGAGCAACTCGCAATCCAGCGGAACCTAAAACATGGCCGGCATGGTGAAAGGAAACGGTTGGAGAGACTGCCCCCACATTTTTTGGCGACACAACTCCCCATGGCTCGGGTTTTCCATATTTAAAACCTTGAAATAAGTAGGATAATTCGTCGATTTCCCCATGGTTGTAGAGCGGATAATCTTGAATACCTTTTTCGGCACGTTGCCGCTTCATGACGTTCACGGAGTTGTGGAGAACACGTTCAATGAGTAAATAGCTTGGTTCGGTCATTAAAACTCTGGCTCTCGGAAAATGTCGGAGAGCTACCGGCAAAGATCCGCAGTGATCTTGGTGGCAATGAGTGATCGCAATGGCCTCCACGTCCACATCCCTTATTTGGCCATAAAGAGGTAGTCCTTCTCTACCCTCAGTTCCTGGAGAGGTTCCCGCATCGAGCAGGATGTTGTGTCCGCCAGTTTCGATCAGCCAAGCGCTGGCTCCGATCGTGTCTTTTGGATTGAGGTTGGTGACGTGCACGCAGGCAGGCTAGTCTCCAAGAGGTTGAGGAGCGAGTCTTTTGCCTCGAAACTAAGCCTTTGACTGGATAGCCTCAAAGAACTAAATGCGATTGCTAGACCGCTATCTTTTAGGCGAGTTGCTTGTTCCTCTCTTTTATTGTTTGGCGGGCTTTCAGATTTTTTGGACGGCGTTCGACCTTTTTGGCCATCTAGATGAGTACCAGGGCCTTGGGTGGACCCAAGTTGGCGGTATTTATTTGCTCAAAACCCCGGAACTATTAACCACGGTGTTGCCCATTGCGCTGTTATTGGCGCTACTTTATACGTTGACCCATTTGGCCAAAGCAAACGAGTTGGTTGCCATGCGAGCGGCCGGTATAAGTTTGGCTCGAATTAGTGTCCCCTTTTTTGCCGTTGCCTTTTTTGCAGGCGGGTTCCTGTTTGTGTTGACTGAGTTTGTTGCTCCTCAAGCTACGGCTAAGGCCGACCGGATTAAAAAATCCGGCAGCGAAAAGTCCAGTGAATGGCTGGAAAATTTACATTTTAAAGATGATAGATTGGATCAGCATTGGCATATCAAAAAGTATAATCCTGTTACTGGAGATATGGAGCAGCCTTCAGTAGACTGGACCCAAGACAATATTCGGACCGTTGTTGACGCGGCAACAGGAGCATGGACTAACGGGGGCTGGACGTTTCGCTACGCAGAAAGAAAGACCTATTCCCCTGCGAATAGCGATTTGCCCACGAGCGTGATAGCAACTAATATTTTGGAGGGTAAAAAGCTAGGAGGTTCTCCCGCGCAGTTAAGGGCTGAAATAAGAATTGCCCAATTAGACCAATTAAGAGCAGCAAAGCAGCTTCAGCTTTCGTTGTGGGAAATTCTTGAATATACAAAGCTCCACCCTGAAATGAAAACCAGTAAAGCCCCTATGATTGAAACTCAGTTTCACGGACGCATTGCTCAGCCTTT